>NZ_FYDT01000014.1:0-125639 GCF_900187585.1 Pseudomonas sp. Irchel 3E19 | reverse complement strand
CCGCCTTCGCGAGCAAGCCCGCTCCCACAGGGATTGAGTACACCCGCCAGAAACTGGTTGGCTGTCAGGCCGCCTTCGCGAGCAAGCCCGCTCCCACAGGGATTGAGTACACCCGCCAGAAACTGGTCGGCTGTCAGGCCGTCATCGCTGGCAAGCCAGCTCCCACAGGGATTGAGTACACCCGCCAGAAACTGGTCGGCTGTCAGGCCGTCATCGCTGGCAAGCCAGCTCCCACAGGGATTGAGTACACCCGCCAGAAACTGGTCGGCTGCCAGGCCGTCATCGCTGGCAAGCCAGCTCCCACAGGGATTGAGTACACCCGCCAGAAACTGGTTGGCTGTCAGGCCGCCTTCGCGAGCAAGCCCGCTCCCACAGGGATTGAGTACACCCGCCAGAAACTGGTTGGCTGTCAGGCCGCCTTCGCGAGCAAGCCCGCTCCCACAGGGATTGAGTACACCCGCCAGAAACTGGTCGGCTGTCAGGCCGTCATCGCTGGCAAGCCAGCTCCCACAGGGATTGAGTACACCCGCCAGAAACTGGTTGGCTGTCAGGCCGCCTTCGCGAGCAAGCCCGCTCCCACAGGGATCGAGTACACCCGCCAGAGCTTGGTCGGCTGTCAGGCCGTCATCGCTGGCAAGCCAGCTCCCACAAGAAAATGAGTACACCCCGTACGCGGCGCATGCCGCCCCACTCAACACAATGAGCGCAAGCTCGAGTACCGCTCTTGATCTTGATCTCGGAGCCCGTCGGCAGGCTGAGTGGAGGGGTTGATCCGGGGGTGGGAGCGCAGCGACCGTTTGGCGAAGCCAAACACATCGAGAGGAGGTGCAGCGAAGCAAACCGGAGGCGATGCGCCCGGATCAATCCCGCAGCGAAGGAACCCGAGCCTAAGCGAGGGCCGTACGTCAGGGCACAGACCTTTTGGTTACTTTTGGGGCGTTTGCCAAAAGTGACCCGCCGTCAGGGCGGAACCCTAAGCAGCCGTTACCGCAGCAACGGATATACACACAAACCGAAAGGCAAAAAAAAGGGCAACCGAAGTTGCCCAAAATGCCTTGCGTGCTCATCAATCCGGAAAGAACTAAGGCTTCTTGCGCTTATTCGCATCCTTCCAGATAAAAAATCCAAACCCTGCAAAAAACAGAACCATGAGCCCAACGGTCAGAACCCCGGCAAACACCACGTTATCGAAAAACATGACTGTGGCCTCCTGGCCCCTGCTTTGCTGCGATGGAACTAAGTTAACCAATCACGCAGGCGCAGAAATTGACCAGGATCAAGTCCGGTCAACACAGGGAGTAAAGGCGGGAAAATAACTGACCTGCATCAACGGATTCAGGGGGGGAGATCAACGCTTTTTCGGTTTGTTTTTCGACTTTTTCTTGGCTTTTCCCAACGGCATCGCCTGTTCGAAGGCATTGCGCACTTCATTCAGACGCTTCTCTTTAATGTCGTGCACACGCTTGGCGCGTTCAGTGTTGAGGTCGATCAGTTTGTTGTCTTGGCTCATGGCGTTCGGCGCATCACTTGAAGAAATCACAACTGCCACAGCATCGGCAGGACTGCGCCAATAATGCAGTCTGGCGTCAGCGCTGACCAGCCATCAGATCTCGATATCAACCCACAAGCCCTGACGCGGCTGATCGTCCATCAGCGGCACCACCGGCACGGTGTTGTCGGCATTGAGTTCCGTGCCCGGCACGGCCAGGTGTTCTTCGGGGTCTTCATCGGCCTCGCGACGCCGACGATCACGCTCCTGCTGCCGGCGCTGTTCTTCGCGCGCGAGCAGTCGATCCTCCTCGGGATCGCGCTTTTGCAGATCAATCGTGCTTTCGTTGGAGCTTTCCTGCACCGGCACCACCGGGGGAATGTCCGGCCGCTGGCGGATCGGATCCTGCTGGGAAGTGACCGGCACAGCGCTCAGGGGGAGCATCGGTGGGAACATATAAAGGGTCTCCTGTCAGCAGGCTATCGGCTTGGGCGCTGATGGCTTGAGCCGTCGGTCGCAAACTTGTGACCGGATTGGCACCCACTCGTGCCCTGCTCTTTGGTTAAACCGACGCATGACCTAATCTTCCCTGTGCAGTTAAAAGCCGGTGGCGGCTCCTAATCCTTTGGCCTCGGAGCCTCATTCCGTTAAGATAGCCCGCTTTTTCAAGGTGGGAGTCAGGCAGCATGGCGCAGCAGTATCAACCGGGGCAACGCTGGATCAGTGACAGCGAAGCAGAGCTTGGTTTAGGCACCGTTCTGGCACAGGACGGCCGCTTGTTGACCGTGCTTTACCCGGCCACTGGCGAGACCCGCCAGTACGCGCTACGGAATGCGCCCCTGACCCGCGTGCGATTCTCGCCGGGCGACAGCATCACTCACTTCGAAGGCTGGAAGATGACCGTCCAGCAAGTCGACGACGTCGACGGCCTGATGGTCTATCACGGCCTCAACGCGCAGAACGAAGCCGTCACCCTGCCAGAAACCCAGCTGTCGAACTTCATTCAGTTCCGTCTGGCCAGCGACCGTCTGTTCGCCGGGCAGATCGACCCGCTGGCGTGGTTCTCCCTGCGTTACAACACCCTCGAACACACCAGCCGCCAGTTGCAATCGTCGCTCTGGGGCCTGGGTGGTGTGCGTGCGCAACCGATCGCGCACCAGTTGCACATTGCCCGTGAGGTCGCTGACCGTATCGCGCCGCGGGTATTGCTGGCGGACGAAGTGGGCCTGGGTAAAACCATCGAAGCCGGCCTGGTGATCCATCGCCAACTGCTGTCAGGCCGCGCCAATCGTGTGCTGATCCTGGTGCCGGAAAACCTCCAGCACCAGTGGCTGGTGGAAATGCGCCGCCGCTTCAATCTGCAGGTCGCGCTGTTCGACGAAGAACGTTTCATCGAAAGCGATGCCGCCAACCCGTTCGAAGACACTCAACTGGCGCTGGTTGCGCTGGAATGGCTGGTCGACGACGAGAAAGCCCAAGACGCATTGTTCGCTGCCGGTTGGGATCTGCTGGTGGTCGACGAAGCGCACCACTTGGTCTGGCACGAAGAAAAAGCCAGCCCCGAGTATTCGCTGGTCGAGCAATTGGCGGAAGTGATTCCCGGCGTGCTGCTGCTCACCGCCACCCCGGAACAACTCGGCCAGGACAGCCACTTCGCTCGTCTTCGCCTGCTCGATCCAAACCGCTTCCATGACCTGGCCGCGTTCCGCGCCGAGAGCGAAAACTATCGCCCGGTGGCCGAAGCCGTTCAGGAGTTGCTGGACAAAGGGCGCCTGTCGCCGCAAGCGCACAAGACCATTCACGGTTTCCTCGGCAACGAAGGCGAAGCCTTGCTGACTGCGGTCAACGATGGAGACACCGAAGCCAGCGCCCGCCTCGTGCGTGAACTGCTTGACCGCCACGGCACCGGCCGCGTGCTGTTCCGTAACACCCGCGCCGCCGTGCAGGGTTTCCCGGAGCGCAAACTGCACCCGTACCCGCTGCCGTGCCCGGACGAATATCTGGAACTGCCACTGGGCGATCACGCCGAGCTGTACCCGGAAGTCAGCTTCCAGGCCCAGCCGGACGCCAGCGAAGAAGAGCGCTGGTGGAAATTCGACCCGCGCGTTGAATGGCTGATCGATCAGCTGAAAATGCTCAAGCGCACCAAAGTGCTGGTGATCTGCGCCCACGCCGAAACCGCGATGGACCTGGAAGACGCCCTGCGCGTGCGTTCCGGCATCCCGGCCACGGTGTTCCATGAAGGCATGAACATCCTTGAGCGTGACCGCGCCGCCGCTTACTTCGCCGACGAAGAATTCGGCGCGCAAGTGCTGATCTGCTCGGAAATCGGCAGTGAAGGTCGCAACTTCCAGTTCGCGCATCACCTGGTGCTGTTCGATCTGCCGTCGCACCCGGACCTGCTTGAGCAGCGCATCGGGCGTCTCGACCGGATCGGCCAGAAGCACATTATCGAACTGCACGTGCCGTACCTGGAAACCAGCCCGCAGGAGCGCCTGTTCCAGTGGTACCACGAAGCGCTGAACGCGTTCCTCAACACCTGCCCGACCGGCAACGCCTTGCAGCACCAGTTCGGCCCGCGCCTGCTGCCGCTGCTCGAAGAAGCCGACGACAGCGAGTGGCAAGCGCTGATCGATGAAGCGCGCACCGAGCGCGAGCGACTGGAAGAAGAGCTGCACACCGGTCGCGACCGTCTGCTGGAACTCAACTCCGGCGGTTCGGGCGAAGGCGATCAGTTGGTCGAGGACATCCTTGAGCAAGACGATCAGTTCGCCCTGCCGATCTACATGGAAACCCTGTTCGACGCGTTCGGCATCGACAGCGAAGACCATTCGGAAAACGCCCTGATCCTCAAGCCGAGCGAAAAAATGCTCGACGCCAGCTTCCCGCTGGGCGACGACGAAGGCGTGACCATCACCTACGACCGCAACCAGGCGCTGTCGCGCGAAGACATGCAGTTCATCACCTGGGAACACCCGATGGTGCAGGGCGGCATGGATCTGGTGCTATCCGGTTCGATGGGCAACACCGCCGTCGCGCTGATCAAGAACAAGGCGCTGAAACCGGGCACCGTGTTGCTGGAACTGCTCTACGTCAGCGAGGTGGTTGCTCCACGTTCGCTGCAACTGGGCCGTTACCTGCCGCCGGCCGCGTTGCGCTGCCTGCTCGACGCCAACGGCAACGACCTGTCGGCCCGCGTCTCGTTCGAAACCTTGAACGATCAACTGGAAAGCGTGCCGCGTGCCAGCGCCAACAAGTTCATCCAGGCCCAGCGCGATCAGCTGACGCCACGGATCAACGCCGGTGAAGACAAGATCGCCCCGCGTCACGCCGAGCGCGTGGCCGAGGCCCGTCGCCGTCTGGCGGCCGACACCGATGAAGAACTGGCGCGCCTGACCGCACTGCAAGCGGTCAACCCGACCGTGCGTGACAGCGAACTGGTTGCCTTGCGTGAACAGCGTGAGCAAGGTCTGGCAATGCTGGACAAGGCCGCGCTGCGCCTGGAAGCGATTCGGGTGTTGGTGGCGGGCTAAACCGCCCTGCTCCACCGCTGAAAACCAGAAGGCCCGCAGTGATGCGGGGCCTTTTTGTTTGCCTGTTATTTATTAGCTGATGCTGATGGCCCTTTCGCGAGCAGGCTCGCTCCCACAGTTTGGAATGCGTTCCTATGTGGGAGCGAGCCTGCTCGCGAAGGCGGTTATGCAGTCGCTACTGCAACGTCTGGCTCAACCACCGCCACCAAGCCCTCCTTCATCCGCTGCGCATCCCGCACAAAACACCGCGAAGCCATAAACAGAAACACCATGGTCAGGAACAGCGCCACCGGAATCAGGTACATCGCGTCATGCAGCCCGACCGCCTTGAACGCCTCGGTCATCTGCTCCGCCCCCGCTGAAATCATCGCCGATTTGGCAAAGTGATCCGACAGGCCACCGACCACCACCGGTCCCAAACCACCGCCCAGCAGATACAACCCGGCAAAGAACAACGCCATCGCCGTCGCCCGCAGGCGTGGTTCGACCACGTCCTGAATCGCCGTATAAACACAGGTATAGAAGTTATAGGCAAACAGCCAGCCGAGGCTGAACACCGCGACAAACACACCGATCTCAATGCGCCCGGCATGCAGCGCCCACGCCGTGCACAGGGTCGAGACAATCAAGCTGAATGCGGCAAACAGCAGTCGCCCATTGGCCACACGCTGGTGGATCTTGTCGGCGATCCAGCCACCCAACGTCAGGCCGACCAGCCCGGTCACCCCGACAATCACCCCGGTGGCCACCGCCGCTTCCTGCAACGGCATCAAGAAATAGCGCTGCAGCATCGGCACCAGAAACGAGTTGCAGGCATAGGTCGCGAAGTTGAAGCACAACCCGGCCATTACCAGCCACAGAAAGGTCGGTACGGCGAGGATCCGGCGGATCGGCTTGTCGACTTTTTCCTGCGAGACCTGCACGGTTTCCGCCGCACCGCGCTTGGGTTCCTTGATGAAAAACATGAATACCGCCAGCAGCAGCCCCGGTACGGCGGCAATGAAGAACGGTGCGCGCCAACTGTCGAACGCCTTGACCATCCAGCCGATGGTGAAAAACGCCAGCAGCAATCCCAGCGGCAGACCGAGCATGAAAATACCCATGGCCCGCGCCCGACGGTGCGCCGGAAACAGATCACCGATCAGCGAGTTGGCCGCCGGCGCATAACTGGCTTCACCGATGCCGATGCCCATGCGCACGATCAGGAAACTCCAGAAACTGCCCACCAGTCCGTTGACCGCCGTCAACGCACTCCACGTCGCCAGGCCCCAGCCCATCAGTTTGCTGCGCGAGCCGGTGTCGGCCATGCGCCCCAGCGGCAGACCGGCGATGGCATAAACGATGGTGAACGCGGTGCCGACGATGCCCAACTGAAAGTCGCTGAGATGCCATTCCATGCGGATCGGTTCGATGATGATCGCCGGGATGGTGCGGTCGAAGAAATTGAACAGGTTGGCAAGGAACAGCAGGAACAGAATGCGCCAGGCATTCGCCGCTTGGGTCGAGTTCTGCATGGGTCCGTCTCTTTATTGTTATAGGGCTTCACTGCCAACGCATTCGAGCCCGGAACCTGCAATCTAGTCAGCCAGACAGGGACTGTCTGTGATCATTCGTCCGCCTGATATCGGGCCATGGCACTGTAACGAAACGTAAGCCCTTGATAAGTCTGCAATCCCCCCGAAACGTGGGCTTTTGCGGCAAAATCCTGCCACAAAAAAATAGTTTCTCGCCCCCCTTCCCAAGTTCGTGGCGAAGCCTAGAATGGCGGCCGGGTCCGTCCGGATCTCCCGATCAATCCCTTTGATACCCTCGCCCATGTCCGAAGTCAGTCCGTGTCTGAATTGCGGTGCCTGCTGTTCCCATTTTCGCGTGTCTTTCTTTTGGGGTGAGTGCTCATCTTCCGGGGGTACGGTGCCCGATGAACTGGTTACACAAATCAGCCCCAGTCGGGTGGCAATGAACGGCACCGACTGCAAATCGCCGCGTTGTACGGCATTGGTCGGCGAAGTCGGCAGCACAGTGCATTGCTCTATTTATGAAAAGCGTTCCAGTCCCTGCCGGGAATTCGAAGCATCCTGGGAAAACGGCGAACAGAATGTCGATTGCGATAAGGCCCGCGCCCGCTTTGGTTTGCCGCCCCTGCAATCGGACTGGGCTGAAATCCCTTTCGATAAGAGCGCCTGACCCTTAGCACCAATCGTTATGACGCTAATGCCGAAATCATTAGCGCCAATGTGCCACTACCGCTTGCACCGCAAAAACGGCCTCTATACTGCTGTCATTCGCCTGCGTTAACCGCGCGCTTAAGACGACTTCAGAGATGGGGCATGCAATGGAGTGGCTTGGTTTGCAGTTTGTTACCGAGCTCCCGGAGAGCGGGCAGGTCATTCTTGATTGCACACACAACCCTTTGCTGGTGCTGGTGGCCTATCTGGTCGCCTGCGCCGCGAGTTTCGCCACCCTCGATATGGCCGAGCGAGTCGCTCACGCCGAAGACCTTGGCGCGCAACGCCTATGGTGCTGGATCGGTGCGACCTGCCTGGCCGGCGGTATCTGGGCTATGCATTTCATCGGCATGCTTGCCTTCCAGGCCCCGATCGACATTCAGTACGACCTGCCGATCACCCTGTTCTCCCTGCTGATCGCCCTGCTCGCCTCGTGGCTGGCGATGCACACGCTGAGTAAGGCGCAGCCAAGTCGGGTGCTTTACCTGAAAACCGCCCTGGTCATCGGTCTCGGCATCGCCGGCATGCATTACGTCGGCATGGCCGCCATGCAGTCGAGCGCCACCGCCTACTACCAACCGTCCTTGTTTGTGCTGTCGATTGTGATCGCCATCGGCGCCAGTTTCACCGCGCTGTGGGTGGCAGGTTACTTGCGCGAGGGCAGTGGTCTGGCTCATCAGATGCTCAAGTACAGCGCCGCACTGATTCTCGGCGCCGGCATTTTCAGCATGCATTTCACCGGCATGGCCGCACTGCAATTGGTGTTACCGGAAGGCCGCGCACCGGCCCTGCCGGCCGAAACCAGCCATTTGCAATTGGGCCTCACGGTAGCGCTGATCATCCTGCTGATTCTCGGCAGTGCAATCAGCGCGGCGCTGGCCGACAAGAAACTGCAAAGCAAGGAACATGACCTGCGCCGGGTCAACGCCCTGCTCAGCCAACTCGATCAGGCACGCATGTCGCTGCAACAAGTGGCCAACTACGACGCCCTGACCAACCTGATCAACCGTCGCGGCTTCAATCAGATCTTTGCCGAAAAACTCAATCAGAAAGCCAGCGAGGGCGGCATGCTCGCGGTGATGTTTCTCGACATCGACCATTTCAAACGCATCAACGACAGTCTCGGCCACGACGCCGGCGACGCCCTGCTCAAGGTGATTGCCAATCACATCAAAGGCTCGGTGCGCAGCCATGAAGACGTGGTCGCGCGGTTCGGCGGTGATGAGTTCTGCATCCTGATCAGCCTGCGCGACCGTGAAGAGGCGCGCAACATGGCCCAGCGCATCATGTTGAAAATGAAAGAGCCGATAGAACTGGCCGGACGCCGCATGGTGATGACCACCAGCATCGGCATCAGCCTGTTTCCCGAAGACGGCACGACCTGCGAAGAACTGCTCAAGCACGCCGATCTGGCGCTGTATCAATCCAAGGGCGCCGGGCGCAATGGCCTGCACTTTTTCAATTCCAGCCTGAAAAACCGCGCCACCCTCGAACTGCAACTCGAAGAAGAACTGCGCCACGCCCTGCATGAAGAAAACGGCCTGATGCTGTATTACCAACCGATCTTCGAACTGAAAACCGGCCGGGTTACCAAACTCGAAGCATTGATCCGCTGGCAGCATCCGATCCACGGTTTGCTGACCCCGGATCGCTTTATCAGCATCGCCGAAAACAATGGCCTCATCGCCGAACTGGACAATTGGGTGCTACGCCGGGCCTGCAAGGATCTTGGCGAGTTGTCGACCCATGGCTGCGAAGAGCTGAAAATCGCCTGGAACTGCTCGCCACTGAACCTCACCCGGGAAGAATTGGCCGATGAAATCGAAAGTGCGCTGCGCACGGCAGGCGTCGCGCCGGAGCGCCTGGAACTGGAGGTGACCGAGAACGCGCTGATGGGCAACATCGCCAACACTTTAGTGCTGTTGCGACAGATCCGCGCCCTCGGCGTGTCGCTGTCGATCGACGACTTCGGCACCGGTTATTCGTCGCTGGCCTATCTCAAGCGTCTGCCGTTGAACACGCTGAAGATCGACCGCTCGTTCATCCTCGACATCCCCAAAGCAACGGCGGACATGGAGATTGTCCAGGCGATCATCGTCATGGCCCACACCCTGCACTTGCAGGTGGTCACCGAAGGCGTGGAAAGCCTGGAGCAGTATGAATTCCTCGAACGTTCCGGCTGCGATTTCATCCAGGGTTACCTGCTCAGCCGTCCGGTGCCGCTGGACGAATTGCGCCCGGTACTTGAGGAGATCAACCAGCGCAAACATTCACAGGCGATCAATCCTTTGATTCTGGCGCGCGGTACATTTGCACCAGTGTCGCTGGATCTTGCTCCAAAAAGCCTTGCGCTCCATGCAGGCGCATCAGTTGTGCGGCCAATCCGCTGATCGGCGTCGCCGAGCCCTGCTCGCGTGAGAACTTCACAGCAGTGTCGAGATCCTTGAGCAGCGTGCGTACGTGCCACTTGATCGGCTTGAAACGGCTTTCGGCCATTTGCGGGGCGAGGATCTGCAACGGTTTTGAATCGGCGAAACCACCGGCCAGCGCTTCGGCAATCAGGCTCGCATCGACCCCGGCCTGCTCGGCCAGTGCCACCACTTCAGCAATCACCAATGCGTTGCAGGCGACGATCATCTGGTTGCAGGCCTTGGTCACTTGCCCGGCGCCGATGCCGCCCATGTGCGTGACGCGCTGACCGAGATTGAGCAGCACCGGACGCACGCGCGCAAGGTCCGCTGCATCGCCCCCCACCATGATCGCCAGACTGCCGGCCTCGGCACCGACCACCCCGCCGGACACCGGTGTATCCAGCCAGCCCATGCCGGTTTCACGCATCAACTGCGCCGCCATCTCACGCGTTGCGGTAGGTTCAAGACTGGAGAAATCCACCAGCAATTGCCCGGCCTTCGCGCCTTTGGCAACACCAGCCGGGCCGAACACCACGTCGCGCACGACCGTCGTATCGGCCAGACACAACATCACCACGTCGGCGTGCGCGCACAGCTCAGAGGGGCTCGCCACCTGCCGGGCACCGGCTTCGACCAGTGGCGCGCACTTGGCCGGGTTGCGGTTCCACACCGTCAGCGGATACCCGGCCGCCAGCAGACGGCGGCACATCGGCAGGCCCATCAGGCCGATTCCGGCAAACCCCAACGAAGGTAGCGTTGACATCATTTAGCCTCCTTTTGATTAAAGATCGCCGAATAATGGCCGATCCATCAACGATCAAGAAAGGATTCCCCCAAGCGACAGTCAGGCCAAGTCCCTGGCGCTCGGGCCAAATTCGCGCAAAAAAGACGCGAGATCTTATTCCGTGAGGTTCGCTGACATCAGTCACCGAGCCAACCAGTCCAGGTATATGGCGCACAATGACTTCTAAAAATAATCCCGCCACTGCGGTATCCGATCTGACCCTGAGCCCTGCCGCGAACAGCTCGTCACCGTCGAAGCCATTGCCCCCCACGCGCCCGCTGGGTACCCAGCAATACCTGTATTTCACCGAAACCAATACCGACCGCATCCTCGATAACCTCGACGGCCTGCGTGACCTGGTGTTCCCGCGTCCGCCGCACCTGGAAGGCGACAACGAGCAGCACAACGATCAGGAATTCCCGTCGGTGTGCCTGATCGGCCTCGGTCGTTGCGGCTCCAACATCGCCCTCGACGTGGCGGAGCTGGTGTACAACGCGCGCAAGTTCTACCTCAACGAATTCAACAACGAAGATCGCCTGTCGCCGGACAAGCGCTACGCCGAAAAAGGCTACAGCCCGGCACAGTGGATCAAGAACAACCTGCGCATCGGTCCGAACAAATCCACCAAACCGGTGTTTCTGGTCGAGCCACTGGTGATGCTCGGCGACCTCGACAAGGACATCGCCGGGCGCATCCGTTTCTCGCGCAAAGGCGAAAAAAGCGGCTTCCTGCGCGACTACAGCAAAATGAAGATCATGGACTTGTCCGAAGTCCACGCCGGTGGCGCCGGTAACGCGCCGATCCTCGGCCAGTATCTGGCGAAGATCATCCTCAACAAGGACACCCAGCGCTTTTCCAGCCCGGACTGGAAAATGATCCACTCGTACCTGATCGACAGCTGCGGCATCAAGGCTAACCAGTCGCGCCTGTACTTCTCGATCTTCAGTGCCGGCGGCGGTACCGGTTCGGGCATGGCCTCGGAATTCGGCCTGGCCCAGCAGCACTCGTACATGAACAAGACGTTCGATACCAAACCAATGGACGAACATGACGGCAAGAGCGGTCATTCGTTCGTGTTCGAACCGATCTTCACCAGCGGCATCTGCGTGCTGCCGAATATTTCCGATCACCGCAGCGAAATGTCCGAGGCGCTGCACATCAACGCCGGTCGCCTGCTGTGCAAATATCTCTCGGAAGAATGGGATTTCTCCTACAACTTCGACAACGAAGACAGCAGCGAAGCCAGCGTCATGGGCCGAATCCGCCCGTGGAACGCAATGATGCTGATCTCCAACGACATCATGCGTTACGCCGAAGAGAGCGATGACGGCAACATCCAGAACATTGATGTCAATGCGATGGAAAAGCACGCCAACCAGTACATCTCGCAGCAGATCTTCAACATTCTGACGGCGCAGGCGGTCACCACCGACTACGACCAGAACTACTTCCGTCGTGCCGGCATCGACATCGGCGAAACCATTCGCCTGGACGCCAATGACCTGTTCATGAGCCTGGCCGGCCCGGTGGCGATTGCCTACGCCGAATCGGTGGTGCCGGAAACCCCGCCACCGAGCAGCGACAAGTTCAAGGTGTTCGATAAAGAACCGCAGCGTCTGAACATCGACGACTTGTTCTTCCGTTCGATCGACCTACCGCACTTCAACAAGGTTACCCAGGCCATCGAAGGCATCAGCCTGTTGCCGATCGAGTCCAAGCGCTATCGCGCTTCGCTTGAGCAGTACAAGAATTCCGGCTACGACGCGGCGGCACTGCACGACCTGCACTTCTTCAAGAACTGCTCGTCGGTGGTCTCGATCGTTTCGCTGCCCAAAGACTACAAGCTGTCGTACATGGATTTGAACCGGTTGAAGACCCACCTCAACAGCCTGTTCCCGAATACCACGCTCAAGCGTTACGCGCTGGTCATCGGTGCTTCAGCCAACCTGTCGTTGACCACGTTGATTGCCAAGAGCCCGTGCCTGTCGGATGACTTCCTGACCTTGATCGTGGCGTTCATCAAGCGCTGCTTCGCGAAGAACCCGTACCGTTTCGACGAGACCCTGGACAACTCGATCCTCGACTTCATCATCAATGAAGAATTCGACGAAGACCGCATCGACGAGTTGCTCAATGAGTTCGAGAACCCGGCGAAGATCCTCGACACCAACTGGTACGCGATCAAGCCGATGTACGAGAAGAAGTACCGCGAGCTGATCAACGACAAAGAGAAGTTTGTCTCGATCAACGACATTCGTCTGTCGCGTGATTGCGTGAAGAAATCGATCAAGTACCTGCGCGAGATTTACCGTCACCGGATTGGCAAGACCAAGGTTATTTCCCTCAATAACCATACCGGCAAGTCTTACTCGGTCTAATCCAGAACCGAGTCGCCCCATTCGCGAGCAGGCTCGCTCCCACAGGGAAATGCATTCCAAATGTGGGAGCGAGCCTGCTCGCGAAGAGGCCACTCCAGAAACCGCAAACCTTCATTGCCAACATCCAGAAACAATTAAGCAGCCGTTAGGCTGCTTACTAAACTGTTCCCGTTACGTTTACGTCACCGTGATGCCACCCCGGCTTGTGGCCTTTCTCCACGGCAAGGTGCCATCACGCTACTCCGCTACACACTTTTCACTGACCGCTGCACGCACCAACAAGGTGCAGTCACTCAGGCCGCCGCCCTTTCCTGGATCATAATCCACGGCGAAACCACCACCGCCCACAGCTGCGGATCACGTTCGAAAAGATCCAGCGCCCGCGTTTCAGACAGCTTGGCGACCTTGTCTTCAGCCAGCCAGGCAGCGACTTTCTCGCCCTCATCCGATGCCACGGCCTCGGCGGCGGCGATCAAATCCAGGCTTGGGTCGACCCACAATAGGGCACCCTTGGCGAAGAACGGCTCCAGCTTTTTCCAGGTAATAGATGCGGTTTCACCAAGCAGCTTGGCATAGAGGGTGCTAGGTTCTTGATTCATGGGAACTGTCCGGAAAAGAAATCGACGCGAATAATAACGTTGGTGGTCCGCCAGAAAAACCCGGTTGCAAATGGCTTTACCGAACGAAAAGAGCAGGAACGCCAGGGAATGCTGCTGATTGGGATATATGCCCACGAACGCCCCGCCGCAATTCTGTCTTTTTCATTCAAAAATGCGACACCCCCAAGTTTTGCCCCTCGGCGCCCGCTTCCCAGGCAAACAACCGGCGCTCTACACTGTACCGGTACAGTTGCCGGGGGCATTTCCGGAGGGTATCGCAAAGATATCTGACCCGGTTCTGCTGCTACGGCGCCAGAACTCAAAAAAAATTACAACAGTAAGAGTGGAGCACTATGACTAAGGCTACTAAGCAGATTTCCAAACTGTTTGCCGCTATGGTTCTGGCCGGGGTTGCCAGCCATTCGTTCGCAGCTGACACCATCAAGATCGGTATCGCCGGTCCTAAAACCGGTCCAGTAGCCCAATACGGCGACATGCAGTTCAGTGGCGCAAAAATGGCCATCGAACAGATCAACGCCAAGGGCGGCGTCGACGGCAAGAAGCTCGAAGCCGTTGAATACGACGATGCCTGCGATCCGAAACAAGCCGTAGCGGTCGCGAACAAGGTCGTCAACGACGGCGTCAAATTCGTGGTCGGTCACCTGTGCTCCAGCTCCACTCAACCGGCTTCGGACATCTACGAAGACGAAGGCGTGATCATGATCACTCCAGCTGCCACCAGCCCGGACATCACCGCCCGTGGTTACAAAATGATCTTCCGTACTATCGGTCTGGACAGCGCCCAGGGCCCTGCCGCCGGTAACTACATCGCCGATCACGTCAAACCGAAAATCGTCGGCGTCCTGCACGACAAGCAGCAGTACGGTGAAGGCATCGCCACCGCCGTCAAATCGACCCTTGAGAAGAAAGGCACCAAAGTTGCCGTATTCGAAGGCGTCAACGCTGGCGACAAAGACTTCTCGGCGATCATTGCCAAGCTCAAGCAAGCCAACGTCGACTTCGTTTACTACGGCGGCTACCACCCAGAGCTGGGTCTGATCCTGCGTCAAGCTCAGGAAAAAGGCCTGAAAGCCAAGTTCATGGGTCCAGAAGGCGTGGGCAACGACTCGATCACCCAGATCGCCAAAGACGCTGCCGAAGGCCTGCTGGTAACCCTGCCGAAATCCTTCGACCAGGACCCTGCCAACATCGCCCTGGCCGATGCCTTCAAAGCGAAGAAAGAAGACCCGAGCGGCCCGTTCGTGTTCCCGTCCTACTCGGCGGTTGAAGTGATTGCCGAAGGCATCAAGGCAGCCAAGTCCGAAGACGCGACCAAAGTGGCTGAAGCCATTCACGCCGGGACCTTCAAGACGCCAACTGGCGACCTGAGCTTCGACGCCAAAGGTGACCTCAAAGACTTCAAATTCGTGGTCTACGAGTGGCACAACGGCAAACCGAAAACTGAAGTGTCGCCTCAGTAAGGCACGGCCGAACTGACTGCCAATAAAGCCCACGGCGTGCCGTGGGCTTTGTTTTACGAATGTAAGGGCCGCGCTGGCGTGATCCGCCAGTCTCCCCACCTGAAAATCTCAAAACCGTCATCAGCGGTTCGCTGGCAAACCCCGGATTCGAAGTGGATACAGATCCACGGGGCCGGGCGGGAAAATGACTCCACCAGTGAAATGCGTATCAGGTTTTTAGGAGCGCTGTAATGCCTGACATCTATCACTTCTTCCAACAGCTGGTTAACGGCCTCAACGTTGGCAGCATGTATGCCCTGATCGCCATCGGCTACACGATGGTTTACGGCATCATTGGAATGATCAACTTCGCCCACGGCGAGGTCTACATGATCGGCTCTTATGTGGCGTTCATCGCCATTGCCGGGCTGACCATGATGGGACTCGACAGTGTCCCGCTGTTGATGACGGCGGCGTTCATCGCCAGCATCGTCGTCACCAGCTCTTACGGTTACAGCATCGAACGCATTGCCTACCGCCCGTTGCGCGGCAGCAACCGTCTGATCCCGCTGATTTCCGCCATCGGTATGTCGATCTTCCTGCAGAACACGGTTCTGCTGGCGCAAGACTCCAAGGACAAAGCAATCCCCAACCTGATTCCGGGCAACATTGCCTTCGGCCCAGGTGGTGCACAAGAAGTGCTGATTTCCTACATGCAAATCGTGGTGTTCGTGGTGACCCTGATCGCCATGCTCGGCCTGACGCTGTTCATCTCACGCTCTCGCCTGGGTCGCGCCTGCCGCGCCTGTGCCGAAGACATCAAGATGGCCAACCTGCTGGGCATCAACACCAACAACATCATCGCCCTGACCTTCGTCATTGGTGCTGCGCTGGCGGCGGTTGCTGCTGTGCTGCTGAGCATGCAATACGGGGTGATCAACCCGAACGCCGGTTTCCTCGTCGGCCTCAAGGCCTTTACCGCTGCGGTACTGGGCGGCATCGGCAGCATCCCCGGCGCCATGCTCGGCGGGCTGGTGCTTGGGGTGGCGGAAGCCTTTGGCGCCGATATCTTTGGCGACCAGTACAAGGACGTCGTGGCATTCGGCTTGTTGGTTCTGGTGCTGTTGTTCCGTCCGACCGGGATTCTGGGCCGTCCGGAGGTTGAGAAAGTATGACTAGGAATCTTAAACAGGCGCTGTTCAGTGCGCTCTTGGTTTGGGCAGTTGCGTATCCTGTGCTCGGACTGAAACTGACCATCGTCGGCATCAACCTGGAAGTGCACAACACCAGCCCGGCCGTGCTGGCGACTATCGCCATCTGTTCGGTACTGATGTTTTTGCGCGTGCTGTTCAACCAGCAGATCAGCAAGGCCTGGCGTGCTTCGCCGGGCATGCCGCTGATCCCGGCCAAGGCCAGCAACTTCCTGACCCTGCCAACCACCCAGCGCTATTTCATCATTGCGCTGATTCTGCTGGCGCTGGTGTGGCCGTTCTTCGGCTCCCGTGGCGCGGTGGACATTGCTACGCTGATCCTGATCTACGTGATGCTCGGCCTTGGCCTGAACATCGTCGTCGGTCTGGCCGGTCTGCTCGACCTGGGTTACGTCGGTTTCTATGCCGTCGGCGCCTACAGCTACGCGCTGCTGTCGCACTACTACGGCCTGAGCTTCTGGATCTGCCTGCCGATTGCCGGCCTGATGGCGGCGACGTTCGGCTTCTTGCTGGGCTTCCCGGTGTTGCGACTGCGCGGTGACTATCTGGCGATCGTGACCCTCGGCTTCGGCGAGATCATCCGTTTGTTCCTGCGTAACCTGACCGATATTACTGGTGGCCCGAACGGCATCAGCAACATCGAGAAACCGACGTTCTTCGGCCTGACCTTTGAACGTAAGGCCGCAGAAGGCATGCAAACCTTCCACGAGTACTTCGGCCTGCAATACAACTCGATCAACAAGGTGATCTTCCTCTACCTCGTTGCCCTGTTGCTGGCGCTGGCGGCATTGTTCGTCATCAACCGCCTGCTGCGCATGCCGATCGGCCGTGCGTGGGAAGCGCTGCGTGAAGACGAAATCGCCTGCCGCGCACTCGGTCTCAACCCGACGATCATCAAACTGTCCGCGTTCACCCTCGGTGCTGCGTTCGCCGGTTTCGCCGGCAGCTTCTTCGCCGCCCGTCAGGGCCTGGTGACGCCGGAATCGTTCACCTTCATCGAGTCGGCGATCATCCTCGCCATCGTCGTGCTGGGTGGCATGGGCTCGCAACTGGGCGTGATTCTCGCGGCCGTGGTGATGATCCTGTTGCCGGAAATGATGCGTGAGTTCAGTGAGTACCGCATGTTGATGTTCGGTGCCCTGATGGTGTTGATGATGATCTGGCGTCCACAAGGTCTGCTGCCGATGCAACGCCCACACATGGAGTTGCGAAAATGAGCCGCGAGATACTTAAAGTCGAAAACCTGAGCATGCGCTTCGGCGGCTTGCTGGCGGTCAATGGCGTGGCCCTGACCGTCAAAGAGAAACAAGTGGTCGCACTGATCGGGCCCAATGGCGCGGGCAAGACCACCGTGTTCAACTGCCTGACCGGTTTCTATCAGCCATCGGGCGGCAGCATTCTGCTCGACGGTGAACCGATCCAGGGTTTGCCTGGGCACAAGATCGCCCTCAAAGGCGTGGTGCGCACTTTCCAGAACGTGCGGTTGTTCAAGGACATGACAGCGGTCGAGAACCTGTTGATCGCCCAGCACCGTCACCTGAACACCAACTTCCTGTCCGGCCTGTTCAAGACCCCGGCGTTCCGCAAAAGCGAGCGCGAGGCGATGGAATTTGCCGAGTACTGGCTGGAAAAGGTCAACCTCAAGGAGTTCGCCAACCGTCCCGCCGGCACCCTGGCCTACGGTCAGCAGCGTCGTCTGGAAATCGCCCGCTGCATGATGACCCGCCCGCGGATCCTCATGCTCGACGAACCGGCCGCAGGGCTCAACCCGAAGGAAACCGAAGACCTCAAGGCGCTGATCGGCGTGCTGCGTGAAGAGCACAACGTCACCGTGCTGCTGATCGAACACGACATGAAGCTGGTCATGAGCATTTCCGACCACATCGTCGTGATCAACCAGGGCACGCCTCTGGCTGACGGCACACCGGAACAGATTCGCGACAATCCTGAAGTGATCAAAGCCTACCTGGGGGAAGCGTAAATGCTGCAGTTCGAAAACGTTTCCACCTTCTACGGCAAGATCCAGGCCCTGCACAGCGTCAACGTCGAAGTCCGTCAGGGCGAGATCGTGACCCTGATCGGCGCCAACGGTGCCGGCAAGTCCACACTGCTGATGACGCTGTGCGGTTCGCCGCAAGCGCACAGCGGCAGCATCCGCTACATGGGTGAGGAACTGGTCGGCCAGGACTCGTCGCAGATCATGCGTAAAAGCATCGCCGTGGTGCCGGAAGGTCGTCGGGTGTTTGCCCGTCTGACTGTCGAAGAAAACCTGTCCATGGGCGGTTTCTTCACCGACAAGGGCGACTATCAGGAACAAATGGATAAGGTTCTCGGACTTTTCCCACGCCTGAAAGAGCGCTTCGCCCAACGCGGCGGCACCATGTCCGGCGGCGAGCAGCAAATGCTCGCCATCGGCCGTGCGCTGATGAGCAAGCCGAAACTGCTGCTGCTCGACGAGCCATCACTGGGCCTGGCACCGATCATCATCCAGCAGATCTTCGACATCATCGAACAGCTGCGCAAGGACGGTGTGACGGTGTTCCTGGTCGAGCAAAACGCCAACCAGGCGCTGAAAATCGCTGACCGTGCGTACGTTCTGGAGAACGGCCGCGTCGTGATGCAGGGCACCGGTGAAGCGCTGCTGACCGACCCGAAAGTGCGCGAGGCGTATCTGGGCGGTTGAGTCATTGCTGTAAATAAAAAACGGCCTTCGGGCCGTTTTTTATTTACAACAACTTCGACTCTCCGAACATTTCCGCACACCAAAATTATTGATTGGCGGGCTATAAAACATAGTCCAAGGCTTGCTGTACAGTTGTAATTCGTTCAACTTCTTCGTCTGAAATTTCAGTCTGAAGCAAATTTTCCAACGCCATTACCAACTCGGCCGCATTTAATGAGTCCGCGCCTAAATCCTCTACAAAATTGGCTGACGGTACAACTAGATCTCTGTCCACACCCAACTGCTCTGAAATGATTGTTATTACTCGATCCTCTAAAGTACTCATTCGACACTCCTTAGTCCTTGGCCGAAGCCATTCAGGGTTTCCTTGACAATTCCGCCTCAGCACACCGTTTTAACAGCCTCCATAGCGGAACAGGGACTGATATCCCTTAATAGAGATGATCACTTCTCAATATTGAAGTGAGCATTTCCTTGGGAGATAAAAGCCCAACAAATCGCAGCAAGTTATTCACAGCACGTAGAGCCCCGACATCCTCAAGAGTTGCCTTCTTATTAAAAATACGCTGGAGAAAAAAATACAACTGCATCTCCCCTAGTGCGGCGCCGTCATGAACCATATTCTCATTGAGGATTACCTTGGCGCTGCCGTTAATCTTGTCCTCTAAGTATTTTTCCAACTCAGCCTTTTCATACACCTTCTCCTTATTAATACGCTAACGAGGTTTTACTATATTCAAATGAACAATATTCACCACTGTCAAAAATGACAGTTTTTATACTTATCAGCGATAGACCACCGACATTTATTTCATATCTGCATGAGGCGCTAATACTCGTTCACGACCAAATTGCTTCAGCCCCAAATTCCTAAAAAAAAGACCCTCCGTCCGTGTCTTTTTGACTCTCCGCCCTTCGGCAGCGCCTACACGGGGGAATATTTTTGAAAAAAGTTTTGGCTGAGCTGTAACGCATCGCCACCTCGCTTCTCTAGTGGGGTAAGCAAGCGCACTTCGCTTGTAAACCCAAGCTCAAATCGGAGAAACATCATGACTGCTACCACCCGCACCCTGTCCGCTACCGCCCTGGTTCTGGCCCTGGGTTCTGCCCTGAGTATCGCCGCTGTTTCCACTGTCCACGCTGCTGACGCCGACATGGAAAAATGCTTCGGCGTAGCCATGAAAGGTAAGAACGATTGCGCCGCAGGTGCAGGCACCACCTGTGCTGGCACATCAAAAACGGACTATCAGGCCAACGCCTGGAAACTCGTGCCGAAAGGCACCTGCGCCACCACCGAAAGCAAGACCTCGCCGACCGGTTTCGGCCAGATGGAAGCGTTCAAAGCCAAGTCCTGATCCGTCGGCTGCCTGAGTAACGATCATGTTCACACCCCAAGACCATGCCCAGTCCTGCACTCAGGCAGCTCGCTCAGGGCTCCCGCCCCGTGCCGGGCTGGGGCTCAAGACCGGGCACTTTCGTGAAGTGCTCGGCTCATCACCGGACATCGGCTTCTTCGAAGTCCACGCCGAAAACTACATGGTGGCCGGCGGCCCGTTTCATCATTTTCTGGGATTGATTCGCGAGCAGTATCCACTGTCACTTCACGGCGTGGGGCTGTCCATCGGGGCCGAAGGGCCGCTGGACATTGAACATCTGCAACGCCTGAAAGATCTGATCGAGCGTTATCAACCGCACTCCTTTTCCGAACACCTGGCCTGGTCGAGCCATGGCCCGGTGTTCCTCAATGACCTGCTGCCCCTGGCCTATGACACGCCGACGCTGAACCGCGTTTGCGCGCATATCGATCAGGTGCAGAACACGCTCAAGCGGCCCATGCTGCTGGAAAATCCGGCGACCTATCTGGCCTTTCAACGCTCGACCATCGATGAGGCGGACTTCATTGCCGAAGTCATCCGCCGCAGCGGCTGCGGGTTGTTGCTGGACGTCAATAACGTCTACGTCTCGTGCATCAATCATCAGCGCGATCCAATCGCCTATCTCGATGCCCTGCCGTTGCACGCTGTCGGTGAGATTCATCTGGCCGGTTTTGCCGAAGACTCCGACAGCCTCGGTGACCGCTTGCTGATCGATGATCACGGTGCGCCGATCGATCAAGCGGTCTGGAGCCTGTACCGGCAAGTGCTGGAACGGATCGGCCCGGTGGCAACGTTGATCGAACGTGACAATCAGGTGCCCGCGTTCAACGTTTTGCTGGCCGAGGCGCAACAGGCCGAGGCGTTATTGGTAGATGCGGGGGGGCGATCATGAGCACTCAAGCCGACTTCACAGCAGCCCTGCTCAATGTGCAATTGCCCTGCCCCGAAGGCCTGTGCAGCGCCAACGGTGCCGATCCCGCCAGTCGTTTCTCGGTGTACCGCAACAATGTGCAGAGCTCGTTGATCAACGCACTGCGCGACAGTTATCCGGTGGTTGCGCAGTTGGTTGGCGAGGAATTTTTCCGCGCCATGGCGGCTGTATTCGTACAACGCCAGCCACCACAAAGTCCGTTGATGGGCCGCTACGGCGAAGGTTTTTCGGACTTCATTTCAACGTTTGAACCGGCCTCAAGCGTGCCGTATCTGGCCGACGTGGCGCGCCTTGAGCAGTTGCGCACCCTCGCCTATCACGCTGCCGACGCAAGCCCGATCCGGCCGGAACAGCTCGCCGCTGCGCTGAATGACCCTCAAGCCCTGAGCGAGCTTGGATTCGAGCTCCACCCTTCCCTGCATCTGCTCGATTCAACCTGGTCAGTGGTCGCGATCTGGGCTGCGCATCAGCGCGAGGCCACGCTGGAAGGCATCGACCTCAACCACGGACAACACGCACTGGTGTTGCGCAACGATCTCGACGTCGAGGTCTTTGCCCTTGATCACGGCGCCAGCGTCTTCATCCGGAATTTGCTCGCTGGCCAGCCGCTATTGGCAGCGGCAGAAAACAGCCCTGTATTTGATCTCGGCCAGACCCTGGGACTGTTGATTGCCCACAACGCCATCACCCAACTGAACAACAAGGAATCGCCATGAACTGCCTCATCACCCGCGCCATCAAACTACTGGAAAGAATCCCCCACAGCCTGATCGCATTCATTGCGCGTTTCTCGATTGCCGCGGTGTTCTGGAAGTCCGGGCAGACCAAGGTTGAGGGCCTGGCCATCGATCTGTTCGACGGCACCTTCGAGCTGGGCTGGCCGCGTCTGGCAGACTCAACGATTCCGCTGTTCAAGAGCGAATACCACGTACCGCTGCTGTCGCCGGAAATCGCCGCACATATGGCCGCGTTTGCCGAGCACTTGTTCCCGATGCTGATCCTGATCGGTTTCGCTACGCGGTTTTCGGCACTGGCGTTGCTGGGAATGACTTTGACCATTCAGTTGTTCGTGTATCCGGATGCCTACCCGACTCATGGCACGTGGGCGGCGGTGTTGCTGTATCTGATGGCGACAGGACCGGGGAAATTGTCGATCGATCATCTGATCGCCAGACACTACAACCGTTGAATAGCTGAAGCGTCTGAAACAGCTGAACCCTTCGAATCCCTGAAACCCCTGTAGGAGCTGCCGAAGGCTGCGATCTTTTGATCTTGAAAATCTAAAGATCGCAGCCTTCGGCAGCTCCTACAGGGGCTCTTCACTGTTGCTGGGATAGGCGATCCAGCGCCTCACCGCTGCGCTTGAACCAGCCGATCAGATAGTCCGCCAAACCTGCGTACGTTTCGGTAATCCGCCCTGATACGGATGCACCAGATACATCGGCATGCGCCGGGTCTGGTAATCGCGCAGAAGCCAGCGCAGTCGCCCGTCAGCCAATTCCGCCTGCAGCAGGTACGAAGGCAACCGGGCGATGCCGGCCCCGGTCAGCGCGGCTTTCTTCAGCAGGTTGTAATGATTGCTGGCAAACAGCCCCGACACCCGCACCCGCAGCAATTCGTGTTGCTGGTGATACAGCCATTCCTCGCGACCACTGTAGTGGCTGTTGAGCAGACACCGGTGTTCGGCTAATGCCTGCGGCGTCTGCGGCTTGCCGAAGCGTTCGAGATAGGCCGGGCTGGCGCAGGTCATTTCCTGCCAGGCCAACAGCGGCTTGGCGACCAAGCGTTCGTCATTGGCCACCTCGCTACGGATCGCCAAATCAAAACCGTCCCGGGACAGATCGCGATAGCTGTTGTTCAGCTCCAGTTCGATCTGCACCTCGGGATACTTTTGCGAAAACTCCAGCAGCAGACCATCGAAGAAGGTTTCCCCCAGCGACACCGGAACCGTCATACGCACCGGCCCGGCCATGTCGTCCTTCAATCGTGCCAAGGCCTGACGCGCTCTCTCGACCTGGACTACAAGGGCCTGGGCTTGTGGCAACAATGCCGCGCCGGCTGCGGTCAGGCTCAGACGACGGGTCGTGCGTTGCAGCAGTACCACGCAAAAGCGCGCTTCGAGTTGGCTGATGCGTTTGGACAACTGGCCCTTGCTGCAGCCCAATTGCTGCGCCGCCAAGGTGAAACTGCCCGCTTCGATCAGCACTGCAAACGCGGCCAGATCATCCATCTCGCTCATGGATTGTTTCCATTTGAAAACCAAAGGTTGCCCATTAGCGCCCTTATCTGCAGAAAAAACCACTCTAGACTGCAACCTCGTTCAATCAATCGAGGCACAGCACGATGAAAATTCTGTTGATAGGCGCTGGCGGCACCATTGGTTCGGCCGTGGACAAAGAACTCTCGCAACGCCACGAAGTCATTCGTATCGGCCGCAACAGTGGTGATTTGCAGGTGGATATCAGCGACAGCGCATCAATCCGCAAGCTGTTCGAACAGACCGGCAAGTTCGATGCACTGGTCTGCGCTGCCGGAAACGTGACCTTCGCACCGCTGGGTGAGATGACTGAAGACAGCTTCGCCCTCGGGCTTAAAGACAAACTGATGGGTCAGGTCAATCTGCTGCTGATCGGCCGTGAGTTCGCCAACGACGGCGCCTCGTTCACCTTTACCACCGGCGTGCTCAGTCACGATCCGATCCGCAGCGGGGCCTCGGCAGCGCTGGTCAACGGTGCACTGGACAGCTTCGTTCGCGCCGCCGCCATCGAACTGCCACGCGGCCTGCGAGTGAACTCGATCAGCCCGACCGTGCTACTGGAAGCGATGGGCAGCTACGCCCCGTATTTCCGTGGTTACAAGCCGGTTCCTGCGGCTGATGTGGCGTTGGCCTACGCGAAAAGTGTCGAAGGCTTGCAGACAGGTCAGACATTTCACGTCGGATAAGATCAAAAGATCGCAGCCTGCGGCAGCTCCTACAGAGGTATTTGCGTTTCCCTGTAGGAGGGGCCGCAGGCTGCGATCTTTTGCATTTGCCTGACAGGCTGCGTAACGTGGCGGCACTTGTCTGGAGAGCCGAAGATGCGTGTTGCCCGTTCGTTAGTCGTTATTACCCTGCTTCCGCTGTTTGCCGCCTGCCAGTTGTTCGATGGCCAGCGTGAAAGTGCCTCGCATGTGGGGCAGACGCGGATGCAGGGGCAACTGACCGCGGCCGACGGCAAACTGGTGTTCCAGCCGTGTCAGGATCAACGCCAATACGTGATCAACGACATCGGCAGCACCAGCGTCCTGCAAGAAGCCGCGACCCTGGCCGATGAGCAGGGCAAATTATTCGCCGACGTGCGCGGCAAGATCGCCGGTGACCGCCTCGACCTGGCCCAGTTATATCGCGTCGAGCGCTCCGGCACCGCGTGCGATGATCCCAATTTCAAACTGCTGATTCTGCGCGCCGCTGGTCATGGCCCGGAGTGGAACGTCAAAGTCAGCGGCCGTGGCATGGTCATCGACCGCGACGGTCAGCCACCACTCGCCGTGCCTTACGTTGAAGAACAATTGGGCGACGGCCGCTTCAATCTCAGCAGCGAAGCCAACAATCAGCGCATCGAATTGTGGGTCGCGCCGCAACGTTGCGTCGACAGCAGCAACGGCAGCGTGCAGCACATGAGCGCCGAATTGCGCATCGACGGCCAGGTGCAGCGTGGCTGCGGGTATTTCGGCGGATCGCGTAACGACTGAGCGTTTTTGCCTCACCGGATCCGGTCTTTGCGGCTTATAATCGCGGCCTTCAAACGCCCTGGCGCAGTTGTGCGCCCCGCGAACCCGGATCCTCGCCATGTTACGAATCACTGAACTCAAGCTGCCAATCGACCATCCCGAAGAAGACCTGCGCGTTGCCATCGTGCAGCGCCTGGGCATCGCCAGCGATGACCTGCTCGATTTCACCTTGTTCAAGCGCAGCTACGATGCGCGCAAAAAGTCCTCCGAACTGTGCTTCATCTACACCATCGACCTCAACGTGCGCGACGAGGCCAAGGTGTTGGGCAAGTTCGCCGACGACCGTAACGTCAACGTGGCGCCGGATGTCAGCTATAAATTCGTCGGTAAGGCGCCGAGCGACCTGAGCCAGCGCCCGATCGTGGTCGGTTTCGGCCCGTGCGGGATTTTCGCCGGCCTGTTGCTGGCACAAATGGGCTTCAAGCCGATCATCCTCGAACGCGGCACCGAAGTGCGCCAGCGCACCAAGGACACTTGGGGCCTGTGGCGTAAAAGCGTGCTCAACCCCGAGTCCAACGTGCAATTCGGCGAAGGCGGCGCGGGGACGTTCTCCGACGGCAAGCTGTACAGCCAGATCAAGGATCCGAAGTTCCTTGGCCGCAAAGTCCTGCACGAGTTCGTCAAGGCCGGCGCGCCGGAAGAGATTCTCTACGTCAGCAAGCCGCACATCGGCACGTTCCGTCTGACCGGCATGGTTGAAAACATGCGCGAGCAGATCCGCGAACTGGGCGGCGAAGTGCGCTTCCAGGAACGTGTCAGCGACGTGCTGATCGAAGACGGTCAATTGGTAGGCGTTCAATTGGCCAGCGGCGAAACCCTGCATTCGAAACACGTGGTTCTGGCCCTCGGCCACAGCGCCCGCGATACCTTCCGCATGCTCCACAGCCGTGGCGTGTTCATGGAAGCCAAGCCGTTCTCGGTGGGTTTCCGTATCGAACACCCGCAGTCGCTGATCGACCGTGCACGTCTGGGCAAGTACGCCGGCCACCCGAAACTCGGTGCTGCCGACTACAAACTGGTACACCACGCCAAAAACGGCCGCTCGGTCTACAGCTTCTGCATGTGCCCGGGCGGCACCGTGGTGGCGGCGACCTCCGAGCCAAACCGCGTGGTCACCAACGGCATGAGCCAGTACTCCCGTAACGAGCGCAACGCCAACTCCGGCATCGTCGTCGGCATCACCCCGGAAGTCGATTATCCGGGCGGCCCACTGGCCGGCATCGAGCTGCAGGAACGTCTGGAGTCCCACGCCTTCATTCTCGGCGGCAGCGACTACAAGGCCCCGGCGCAACTGGTCGGTGACTTCATCAACGACATTCCATCGACCGAACTGGGCGAAGTCGAGCCATCGTATAAACCGGGCGTGGCGCTGGGTGATCTGGCATTGGCCTTGCCGGACTTTGCGATTGAAGCGATTCGTGAAGCACTGCCTGCATTCGAGAAGCAGATTCGCGGCTATTCGCTGCATGACGCGGTGTTGACCGGGATCGAGACACGCACGTCTTCGCCACTGCGCATTACCCGCGACGAGACGTTGCAGAGCATGAACGTCAAAGGCCTGTTCCCGGCCGGTGAAGGTGCGGGGTATGCCGGTGGGATTCTGTCGGCGGGTGTGGACGGGATTCGGATCGCTGAAGCGGTGGCGCGGGACATCCTGGGCCTGGAAGCCTGATCAGCATTAGCTGACACAACACAAACTCCTGTGGGAGCGGGCTTGCTCGCGAAAGCGTCGTTTCAGTCGATACATTTATCGCCTGACACACTGCCTTCGCGAGCAAGCCCGCTCCCACATTTGGTTTTCGGTGTGTCAGATGTTGGCGCGCAGGACTGAGGTCGGTAGCGGCTCACCGCGCTCTGCACTCGCCGCCACCGCCTCAATCAACCCGCTCAACTCATACCCCTGCGCCTTGAGCCAGTCCTGATCGTAATAGGTGTCGGCGTAACGCTCGCCGCCATCACACAGAATCGCCACGATCGAACCCGACTCCCCCGCCGCTTTCATCTGCTGCGCCGCCATCAGCGCGCCGATCAGATTGGTGCCGCTCGAGCCACCAACATGTCGACCCAACCGCTGCGCCAGATAATGCATGGCTGCCAGCGACAAGGCGTCGGGCACCTTGACCATCGCGTCGATCACTTTGGGCAGGAACGACGCTTCCACACGTGGCCGGCCTATGCCTTCAATCCGCGAGCCGCAATCCAGACGCAGAGTCGAATCGCCAGTCTGATAGAAATCGAAAAACACCGAACGCTCGGCGTCTGCACACAGTACGCGGGTGCAGTGTTGGCGATAGCGCACATAACGGCCGAGGGTCGCCGTGGTGCCACCAGTACCGGGGCTGGAAATCAGCCAGCTCGGCTCGGGATGTTTCTCGTAGCGCATTTGCTGGAAGATCGACTCGGCGATGTTGTTGTTCGCCCGCCAGTCGGTAGCGCGCTCGGCGTAGGTGAACTGATCGATGAAGTGGCCGCCATGCTCGCGAGCCAGTCGCTCGGATTCGGCGTAAATCTGCGTCGGATCTTTCACCAGATGGCTCTGACCACCGTAGAAAGCAATTTGAGCAATCTTTTCTTTCGACGTCGTCGCCGGCATCACCGCAATGAACGGCAGACCCAGCATCCGCGCGAAATACGCTTCGGAAATCGCCGTCGATCCGCTGGACGCCTCGATCACTGGCGCGCCGGGTTTGAGCCAGCCATTACACAGCGCATACAGAAACAACGAACGGGCCAGCCGATGCTTGAGACTGCCGGTCGGATGGCTGGATTCGTCCTTGAAGTACAACTCGATGCCCGTAAAACCCGGCAGCGGCAAGGGGATCAGGTGGGTGTCGGCGCTACGCTGAAAATCCGCTTCGATGATGCGGATGGCTTCGCAGGCCCACTGTCGGGTGTCGCTCATGGTTATGGTTCTCGTTGAAACGGGTAGGAGACTGGCCTCCCAAAAGGCTCATTCGTCAGCTTAAGAAAAAACCTGCATCGCGCACAGATACAGCTGAGTCTCAATATGTCCGGCAACTGCTAGGTTCAGCGTGGGTTCATGGGTAATCAGTCTTGTAACGACATATAACAAAAAAGAATATAACTTTTGTTTTAACAACTAACGGTACGGGTTAGGGTGTTCCACCTTTTTTGACTTATCGATGGAGAGCGACCTTGCCTCTGCGTAGCACTTTCACGCGTTTCTTTCAGTTGGAAGCTGCCAGCGGTCTATTACTGATCGCCGCGGCCATTCTCGCCTTGATTATCAACAACTCGCCGCTGTCGTGGCTGTATACCGGCCTGCTCGACACCCCGGTGGTGGCGCAGATCGGCGCGTTGAAAATCGCCAAACCCCTGCTGCTGTGGATCAACGACGGCCTGATGGCGCTGTTCTTCCTGCTGATCGGCCTGGAAGTGAAGCGCGAGGTGCTCGACGGTCAGCTGTCGAAGCCGTCGCAGATCGTCCTGCCCGGGGCGGCGGCTATCGGCGGCATGCTGGTGCCGGCGCTGATCTACTGGTTCCTCAACCGCGACAACCCGGCAGCCCTGAGCGGCTGGGCAATCCCCACCGCCACCGACATCGCCTTCGCCCTCGGCGTGCTGGCCCTGCTCGGCAAGCGCGTACCGGTGTCGCTGAAGCTGTTCCTGATGACCCTGGCGATCATCGATGACCTCGGCGCCATCGTGATCATTGCGATTTTCTACTCCGGCGAACTGTCGACCCTGTCGCTGGGCCTCGCTGCCGCTTGTATTGCTGCGCTGGTGGCAATGAATCGGCTCGGGGTGGTCAAGCTCGGACCCTACATGATCATCGGCTTGATCCTGTGGGTCTGCGTACTGAAGAGCGGCGTGCATGCGACGCTGGCCGGTGTAACCCTGGCCTTCTGCATCCCGCTACGCACGAAAAACGCCGAGCCCTCGCCATTGCTGACGCTGGAACACGCGCTGCATCCATGGGTCGCCTATGGCATCCTGCCGCTGTTCGCCTTCGCCAACGCCGGCCTGTCGCTGAGCGGCGTCACCGTCGAAAGTTTCACTCACCATGTACCGATGGGTATCGCGGTCGGCCTGCTACTGGGCAAGACCGTTGGTGTGTTCGGCCTCACTTGGCTGGCTGTGAAGATCGGCATCGCCGCTCTGCCCCAAGGTGCCAATTGGGGTCAGGTGCTGGGGGTGGCGATTCTCTGCGGGATTGGCTTCACCATGAGCCTGTTTGTCGGCTCGCTGGCCTTTGTTCCGGGTGCAAGTGAATACGCGGGCATGGACCGGATGGGCATTCTGACGGGGTCGATTCTGGCGGCGTTGATCGGGTATGCGGTGACGGCGGCGGCGAGTCGTCAAAGCACCCTACAATCTGAGAAACAAGCTGCTTCATGAGTATCAGCACGCTTCGCGCAAGGCTTAGCAATGAGCCGCGCAAGTGTGCTATATCTTTCGTTAACCCCAGCCACCTCTCCAGCACGGTATTTCTCGGAGCCATCCATGTCACGTAAAGCAGAAAAGCGCCCAATGACGGACGATCAGATTGCCGTGCAGGAATCCCGGATTCCAGATATCGCCCTGAAGGCATTCAACAACGCCTATAGAATGGCACTCGCCAACGGCGCAGCCGTTCTTGTTGCTAAAGATGGCCAACTGTTCGAGGTGACGGAGAAGACCTCCGTTGCTTTGCGCGCGATCGGCACTTATGGAAATCTGAAAAGCGGTACTCGCCTGCACATCAATAAATCTTCAAAACAGGTTACTTCTTGAGCACACCAAGAATACGGATATTTGCGGGACCTAATGGATCGGGAAAAAGCACCTTCAATCGACTTGTTCCTGCCCATTTGCTCGGAAACCACATCAATCCTGATGATATCGAACGGGCGATTAAAGATACGGGATACTTTGACTTCACCTCATATCGAATCGAATCTCATAAAGAAGAGATTTTTGATTTTTTCCGTGAACATGCGCTTTTAAAGAAATCCCCTCGTTCGCTGGCAAAGTTGGACTCACTGGCGATTGAAGGTGAAAGACTCAGCTTCGCAAATACCGAAATCGACTCCTACGTTGCTTCAGCCCTTTCCGATTTCATACGCCGGTCGCTGATCAAAGAACGCATTAGCTTTACGTTTGAAACGGTCATGTCCTCCTCTGACAAAGTTAACCTGCTCGCCGAGGCCCATAATTCTGGCTACAGAGTCTACGTTTATTACGTCGCTACCGCTGATCCAGAAATCAATATAGCCAGGGTTGCCTACCGCGTATCGCAAGGCGGGCATAACGTTCCTCCTGAAAAAAATAAAGGCCCGTTACTGGAGATCTCTGGAGCTTTTGTCTGAAGCTATCCTGACATCCAACAGAGCCTACATTTTCGATAACTCGGATGAAGGCAGTGAAGGGCTGACACAAATAGCAGAAATCACTGATGGCGAGCTGATTGAAATCAAATCAGACATTCAGCCGCCCTGGTTCAAAGAGTTCGTGCTCGATAAATTGTTGTAGTCGAACAATCCCTCGTCTTTAGAGACGCGTCCTACAGCCACAAATTTCCTGCTTCGTTAACGTCGCGCAGCCCCTTCCGAGGGGCTGCCGATGGATGAACGAAAGGACGATCAGTGGCTCGTAACAAGGACATTCCCCGGGTTCCCAACCCACCGCAAGGCGACGGGCATCACGTCACCTACCGCTATATGACGGCCACTGAACTGGCCGAACGCGACGCCAGACAGAACGCTTACGACGCCATGCTGGCGCGGCAGGAGGCCTTCGAGCGCAGCCGAGAGGTGGCAGTCAAAAAAGCCGATCCCGTGCGTGCTGGCTGCGTCTTCGCCAAATCCTGCAAGTTGCCGGATGCAATTATCGATTACTCCAGTCCTTCGGGGATGGTGCCGACTGACAGCCTGAAGGGTTACGGCGAACTGATTCTGTTGGGCGCACGTGACGCCGATGAAAACGGCGCGGTTGCGCTGAAGAAAATCAGCGCAACCGCCATCCCCACAGGATTCGGCAATTTTGCTTTGGCCGGCTCCGCATTCGAAGCGTTGCCTGCCGTTGCCGCCAGCACGGTTGCTGCCACGCTGGTTGGACTGGTCGCGCTGTTCATGCCTTCGAGCCTGGGCGATAGCGCCCTCTACACCGACGATCAACTGCGGGCCCTGAAACAGGCCCGCACCCGAGTGCGACTGCGCATCGAACAAGAAGCGGACGGCAGCCTAAAGGGCTACGGCTTCTACACCGGCAAGAACCGCGACTGGGAAATGGTCGATGTCGTTCAGTTCACCGCCCGCGGCGACCGCTTCGTCGCCGACCTGGGTGAAGGCACCGAACTGCTCTGGACGCCGGCCGTGGATGCCTCGGACATCCTCGGTATTCCAGCGCTGGAGGCTGCACCGCAAGCGCCACATATCTGGGTGTATCCGCCGACGAAAGCGGCGGAAGGGATTCTGGTGAATCCGGTTTATCCGCCGGAGTACAGGGACTTCATTCTGGTGTTCCCGGCGGACTCGGGGGTCAGGCCACTCTATATAGTGGTTGCGCGTCCGGTGTCTGGTGACCACGACTACCATATGCCGCCCAAGCTACTTCCAGCCTTCCCCGATGCATTACCGGTTCGTAAAAAAGGGCATCGCAGGCGTTGGGAAAGTAAAAAGCGCATTTATGAGTGGGACTATCAACATGGAGCTGTCGAGGTTTATAACTGGGAAGGAGACCATCTCGGCGAGTTCGATATACAAACGGGTGAGCAGACCGGTAAAGCAAAACCCGAAAGACGCACCACGACCAAGTGACAATCGAGTATTCAAGAATGATTTTTTTAGCTCTTTCCGGTTTTTTCCCTGAACCAAATCCAGACAACTCACTGCAATATGACAAAGATGTGCCGCACACTTCAGAGCAGGCGGTTCTTAACGTCATGGGATGGGAGTCTCTGAAAGATGTACCGATGGGTGAACATGATCTGACGGAAACTCAAGCCAGAGAAATCATGCAACTCGTCAACACGCCCTTCAGGGACGATTTGACTTACTGCATCGGGCTCTGTCGCGAAGACTGACAAACCTGACTCAGAAAAGCTGAAAAGCACCAAAAAAAACCCCGACCAGTCACCTGATCGGGGTTTTCTTTTACCGCTCGTTCCCGCTTAGTGCGAAACGCGGCTGGTGCCGCCAACAGTGGAGATGCGCACGCGCTCACCCACGCGGAACACTTCATTCTCCTGAACCTGCTGCACATAGGCACGCATGCTGCCGTCGTCTTCACGCACGGTGATTTCCACACCTTGGGTGCGGGTCAGGCCTTCTTCGGTGGCGGAGCCGATCAGACCACCGGCCACAGCACCGATAACCGCAGCGACGATGCTGCCTTTACCGCCGCCGATGGCGCTGCCGCCAACGCCGCCGACTGCCGCACCGGCGATGCCGCCGATCGGGGTCTTGGTGCCTTCGATTTTCACCGGGCGCAGGGATTCGATAGTGCCCATGCGAATCGTCTGCACGCGACGCGCTTCGTCACGGGAGTAGGAGTCACCGGTCAGGCTCGATTGGCAGCCGGTAAGCAACATCGCCATCGTGGAAAAGGAAGCAACCAGCAGAACAGACTTACGCATAGCATCAACTCCAAAGGACAGGTATTCATTAAACTCCACAGCTTGACGCCTGTCACTGCCCCGCCCGGATAAAATTGCTTTCATTCAGGCCCGGTACAGGCGCCCTGCGAACTCACCCAACATTAGCGCCAAATTCCATTTCTTGCGCCGCCGACCCAAGGATTTTCATGGATTACTTGATCATTGTCGTGACCACCGCAGCGGGTCTGTACTTCCATTGGTGGCTGTACGTGCGGATCAAACGCTGGATGGATCGTGATCTGGCATTGTCGCTGGCCGGCGAGGATGCAGGCAAACGCACCTTCATGCTCGAACAATTGGCCCACGCCCAAGCGCAGAAGATCAAGCGCCGGGACCTGCCGAAGTGGCTTGAGGCCGCTGCGGCCGGCTATCCCGCTCGGTAGACTGCTTAGGGCGCTAGACGTTCAAGAATCCAGGCGGCGCCTTGCAAACGGTAGTTGAGGCGATCGTGCAGACGGCTCGGACGGCCCTGCCAGAATTCGATGCGCTCGGGCAGCAAACGGTAGCCGCCCCAGTGTTCCGGGCAGTCAGGCTGGGTATCGCTGAAACGTTGCTCGGTCGCCTTGAGCAAATCCTCCAGCTCCCCACGCCCGTTGATCACCCGGCTCTGTGGCGAAGCCCAGGCACCGAGACGGCTGCCCAGCGGACGCACCTGATAATACGCATCGGACTCTTGCGGCGTGACCTTCACCACCCGCCCTTCGATGCGCACCTGGCGCTCGAGGGTCGGCCAGAAGAAGGTCATGGCGGCAAACGGATTGGCCGCCATCTGCTGGCCCTTGGCGCTGTCGTAGTTGGTGAAGAAAGTGAAACCGTGCTCGTCCAGGCCCTTGAGCAGCAGAATGCGGCAATGCGGACGCCCGTCCGCATCAACCGTGGCCAGGGTCATGGCGTTGGCTTCCACCGGCGCCTGCTCGGTTTTCACCGCGTCGGCGAACCACTGGTGGAACAGCGCAAACGGCTCGGCCGGGGCTTGCGCCTCGGTCAAACCGTCCCGGGTGTAATCACGACGCATATCTGCCAGAGCCTGGGTCATGGCGCATTCCTTTTCGTTAGCGAATCACTTCTTGGTGGCATCGGTCGCGGCGACTTTCTTGTCGGTCGCGGCGGCTTTGGCTGGAGCGGTTTTCTTCGCTGGAGCCTTGGCCGGGGCTTTTTTTGCCGGTGCCTTGGCGGCGGCTTTCTTGGCTGGCGCCTTTTTGGTGGCCGTTACAGCGGCTTTCTTCGCAGCTGGCGCCGGGGTCACCGGTTTGGCCACTGGCTTGACGTCCTGCGCCGCGACCATGGTCACTGGCTTCGGCGCCGGCATGTTGTACTTGCTCAGTAGCGCAACCATGGTGTTCTGCGGAGTCACCAGCATTTCAACGCGACGGTTGAGGGCACGCCCCTCGACGCTGTCGTTAGCGGCACGTGGTGCTTCAGAACCCATGCCGCGCAGCATCAGGCGATCACGCTGCAGGCCGCTGAGGCGGAAGATCGCGGCAATGGCTTGCGCACGTTCCTGGCTCAGTTTGACGTTAGCCGGCGCTGCACCACTGGAGTCGCTGTGACCGAGAACCAGAACAGCGGTTTTCGGATCGGCTTCGAGGATTTTCGCCACGCGGGTGAACGGGCCGAGAGTGACTGGCAGCAGCATCGCCGGACGATCCGGGTTGAACGAGCCTTCCACTGGCGCGGTCACGACCAGCACGTTGTCGCGGCGCTCGAGTTGCAGATTGCTGTCCTGGATCGCGGTACGCAGACGCGGCTCGTAGTCGTCCAGCCAGGCTTGAGTGACTTTCGGGTCAGGCATCGGCACCACTTTGGCGGTGTCCTGATCCTTGCCGCCGAACGGCCACCACCATTTGCCACCCTTGTCTGCCTCGGCTTTGGCCACTTCAACCGGTTTGGCTGCAGATTTTACCTCAGGCTTGGCATCGGCCTTGGCGGTCGAATCGCCGGAGCCGAACGGCCAGTACCATGGGTTGCTGCTTTCATTTTTGGCTACTGGCGCAGTAGCAGCAGGTTTCAACGGGGACGGGGCTGGGGCCGGCTCTTTGGCCGCCACTTTGTCGGAGGATCCAAACGGCCACCAGCTACCGCCGTCCGCGTCGTTTTTCGGAGTCTGTGCACAACCGGTGATCGCAACACACAGGGCCAGGGCGAGAGTCGTTTTAGCTGACATTGAAAATCCACAAAATGAAGTAATGAAAAATCAGAGCACTTTCGCCCGGATAAACAGACGCTTTGAATCGAAAAACCAGTCGAGGTTCCGGCCCTGGAACCTCTCTTGACGCTTTACAGACAAGTGGCAAGTACCCGCGCGAGCTTTTGCGCGCGCGGATCCATCAAGACGTACGGCCCAAGGGTATTTGTCACAAAACCAAACGCGACATCATGCTCAGGGTCGGCAAAACCGATCGAGCCGCCCGCCCCCGGATGGCCGAATGCCCGTGGGCCGAGGCCGTAAGTAGCGTTCGGCACGTCCGGTTGATCGAGCATGCAGCCCAGACCAAAACGGGTGCGGGTCAACAGGGTCTTGTCCTCGCCGAGGCTGTGTTCGCGGGTCAGCTCTTCAAGCATGTCGCTTTCGAGCAGGCTGCCGTCGAGCAAACCGGCGTAGAACCCGGCCAGACTGCGCGCATTGCCGTGGCCATTGGCCGCCGGTTGCTGCATCCGTCGCCATTCCGGTTTGTTGGTGCTGGTGAGCACCGACGGTGGATTAGTGAAGGCTCGGGTGGTCATGGCGGTCGGTTCGCGCATGGTTACTTGCAGCAAACGCTGCGCCGCGGCGTCACCAGCATTCCCCTTACCCCGCGCGATGTGCGCGACACGGTGAAATTCTTCGTCGGCCAGACCGACGTGAAAATCCAGACCCAATGGCTTGGCGACACGGGCGACAATGGATTCGCCGGGCCCGCGACCATCGGCTCGACGGAGCAATTCGCCGATCAGCCAGCCGTAGGTGATCGCGGCGTAACCGTGACCCGTGCCCGGCGTCCACCACGGTGCTTCGGCCGCGAGGGCGTCGACCATGGTTTGCCACTCATAAAGGGCTTCGGGCGCCAGCAGTTCGCGCAGGGCCGGCAGACCGGCCTGATGGCAGAGCAACTGGCGCAGGGTGACGGATTCTTTGCCGGCGGCGGCGAACTCCGGCCAGTAGCGGGCGACCGGAGCATCCAGTTGCAACTTGCCTTCGCCGACCAGTTGCAGCGCCGTAACGGCGGTGAAGGTTTTGGTGCAGGAGAACAGGTTGGCGATGGTATCGCTGTGCCAGGCCTCGGCGCCGTCCTTGTCGGCGGTGCCGGACCAGAGGTCGAGGACGGTTTCTCCACCGACCTTGATACACAAGGCTGCGCCGCGTTCCTGGGGGTCGTCGAACAGTGCCGCGAAAGCTTCGCGCACTGCTTCGAACTGAAGCTCGTAATGTCCCTGAATCTGCACCCGCAACTCCCCCGCGAAAACGCTCTACAAAGTGGCCCGCATTGTTCCAGCCCTTGAGGGATTTGGGAACAGCTGTGGGCTGGGCGGTTAATGTTGTAGCGACACCACTGACGCCTTCGCGAGCAAGCCCGCTCCCACAGGGGATCTGCAGTGTTGCCAAGATCCAGTGTGGGAGCGGGCTTGCTCGCGAAGAACGATAACGCGGTCAATCAGAACTCAGTGTCCATTGCCCGAATGCCCACCGGCATGGCCGGCGCCCTGCCCCGGGCCTTTGCCAGCCTCACCTTTCCTGCCACCTTCGGCTTCATGGACTGCGGCGGCTTTCTCGGTCTCTTTGCCAAGCTGATCAACCGCCTGCAAATTGCTCTTGCGCACCGTCTCGACAAAACCCTGATACGGCAGATCCGTCACGCCGACCAGACCGAAGTGACCATTCTCGCCATCGAGCAGACGGCCGGTCACCGGTTGATCCAGATACTGGAACCAGTGCACGCCGACAATCGACGGCTCGCTCAGTGCCTGCTTGAGGAAATTGGCATAAGCCGCGCCACGATCTTCTTCCCTGGCCAGTTGCGTCACACCGCCCCAGAACGGGCCGCGATCGGCGGAGCCGAAGTTGAACTCGGTGATCAGAACCGGTTTATCCAGAGCATTCAGCGCGGCGAAGTCATAACCGTCCTGCGGCTTGAGGGTATACATGTTGAAGCTCAACACATCGCAATACTGCGCGCAGGAGGCCACGGCTTCCGGGGTGCTGATGGCGAAGCGGCCGCCGAGCAGCAGTTGATTCGGCGCGTGCCATTTCAGCGAGTCGGAGATGGTCTTGAAGTAGGTGTCGGCGAAAACCTTCTGGAAGTATCTGAAGTCGGCTTCGATTTCCGGGTGCTCAGGGTTCGGCAACGGCGGCACGAAACCCGGGTCTTCCATCAATTCCCACGCCGGAAGATCGATGCCCCAGGCCTTCGACAGCCCCGCCTGGTTGCGGTACTTGTCACGCAACTGCTTGAGGAAGGCGCGTTTGGCCGGCACGTCGGTGGTCATTTTCAAGGTGCCGTAAGCCAGTGCGTAGCGCGATTGCGGATCGTCACCTGCGCCCGCCCAGGCCAATTCGTTGTCGGCAAAGTAACCGATCAGCCACGGATCGTCGCGGTGATCGCGGGCAGCGATGGCCACGGCGCGCTCAGTGGCCATGGCGAAACGCGGGTCGAACGGGTCAGGCATGGCGCCCCACCAGTCGTTGCCGGTGCTGATGCTGGTGTAATCGCCGACGATCGACAGCGGCAAGGTATAGGGCACGCGTTCGGCGTCGCTCAGCGAGTCAGCGCTCCAGTTGCCAACCGTGTTGAAGCCCCAGGCTTGCAGCCGGTCAAGGGTATGGCTGGCCCACTTCTGCTCATCGACCGTAGCGGTACACGGAGCAGTAACGGGTTGATCCGCCGCTTTTTCAGCCGTCGTCGCTACGGCGTCGATTTTCGCCGCTTCGGCGACACCGGCCTTCGCCTCGTTGGACTCTGGAACAGGCTCGGCGGCTTTCACTGCGGTCTCTTCAACCGCACCCGCCTTGGCCGCTTCAGCGATTCCGGCCTTGGTATCGCTGTCCGGTTTGCAGGGTTCGCCATAAACCCGCTGCAGGTTAGCGCCATAGAAGTCATACCAGCGTCCGTTGCCGTAGCCTCGGCCCTGATCGGCGCCGTTGCCGCCACGGTTATCGCCTTCACCGAAGTGGTTGGCGAGGGGCTCGCCAAGTTTTGGCAGGGACTCGAACATCCACTCGCGCCCGGCCACGTAAGTCTGGTTGACCTCGGGGCTGAGGGTGTTAACGCCGAGGGAATAGAACGGATGACCTTCTGGCGTCACCAGATACCAGCGACCGTCGCGTTTTTCCGTGCGGAAGAAGCCGCTGGCCTTGAAGGCCGGGCCTTTGCTCCAGCCACCGAACTTGTCCAGCGAGGACTTTTCACGCTCGGCCAGCCAGGTTTTCAGCTGTTGCTGTTCCTTGGCGGCGGCGGACTTCAGTTGTTCGTCATTGGCGATTTTTTCTGGCCATTTGCTGCGGGTCGATTGGCCATAGGCGTCGACCAGATTGCCGTACACCGCCTGCGTCACAGCCTCGCCGTCCTGCACGCCAAAGCGCTCGAGCAACAGGCTCTGGGCCACTTTCGGCTGATCCATCGACAGGCTCACCGACACCACTTGGCTACGATCAATCTCACCGCTGCTGCTGGCCAGCAGAATGCGCTGACCATCGACGGTCATCGGCATCGGCGGCACGGCTTTCATGCCTTGGCTCAGTGGCGTGGTCGCCACCAGCGGCACCAGCAAGGTTTGCGCCGGGCCGGCAGGCAGATCGACGCGGCTGATCAGGGTTTTGCCGTCATTACTCTGGATCTGCACGTAAACCGTCACAGCCCAGTTCATTGCGCTCTGCAGACGCAAGCTCATCATGCCGGACTGCGACCAGTCCCAGGCGCCGGTTTGCGGGGTCAGGCGCAAGGTCGGGCGGGCCACCGGGTTGAAGATGACGCGGCGCAGCACTTCACCTTCAGCGGTTTGCTCGGCGTTGGCTTGTGGCAGGTCGGCGTTTTCCGTGGCGATTTTCACCACGTCGGCGGGACGGACAAAGTTGAACAGCGTCTGCTGGCCAGCAGGCGCCGCCAGTAACGGGGCGGCGAAGATCATGGCAAACACAGCAGGCAACGAACGGCGGATCATAAGAACGGAGTTCTCCCTAACGACCAACAATGGCCAATGGAAAAGCGATGGCAGAGAGATAGACAACGCGGTGGGCAAAATTGCCCACCGTTGTCTCAGGATATTTCACGACGGAAAGGCGGCAAGGCATTGAGGATCGCCTTGCCGTAGCGCTGGGTGACCAGGCGTCGGTCGAGCAAGGTGATGGTGCCGCGGTCTTCTTCGGTACGCAGCAGGCGGCCGCAGGCCTGGACCAGTTTCAGCGAGGCATCGGGCACGGAGATTTCCATGAACGGATTGCCGCCCCGGGCCTCGATCCACTCCGACAGCGCGGCCTCGACCGGATCGTCCGGCACCGAGAACGGGATCTTGGCAATCACCACGTGTTCGCAATACGCGCCCGGCAAGTCCACCCCCTCGGCGAAACTGGCCAGACCGAAGAGCACACTGGAATCGCCGCCATCAACCCGCGCCTTGTGCTTGTTCAGGGTTTCCTGTTTCGACAGGTTGCCTTGAATGAACACTTGCTTGCGCCAGTCGCGGTCGAGACCGTCGAACACGTCCTGCATCTGTTTGCGCGAAGAGAACAGCACCAGCGTGCCGCGGGAGCCTTCGACCAGATCCGGCAACTCGCGAATGATCGCCGCGGTGTGAGCGGCGGCGTCGCGCGGGTCGGCCTTGAGGTCCGGCACCCGCAGCACACCGGCGTCGGCGTGGTGGAACGGGCTCGGCACCACGGCGGTGATGGCTTTTTTCGGCAGACCGGCACGCATGCGGAAACGGTCGAAGGTGCCCAGCGCGGTCAGGGTTGCCGAAGTCACCAGACAGCCGTAAGCCACGTTCCACAGGCTGCGGCGCAAGGTTTCCGCAGCGAGAATCGGACTGGCGTTGACCTCGATGTCGAACAGCGAGCCGCTCTCGGCCAGGGTCAACCAGCGAGCCATCGGCGGGCTGTCTTCCGGGTCTTCGGCGGTAAACGCCGTCCACAGTTCCCAGTTGCCCGAGGCACGCGATAGCAGACTGCCGAACAGTGGATACCACTCTTCAGCCTGATTGCTGGCAATGCCGATGTTGACCTCGCCGTCCATGCCTTCCTTGAGCAGGTCGGTCAGGCGGGTGAACAGGTCGTTAAGACGCGAGTAGCCTTTTTTCAGCTCGATGCCCATTTCGCGCATGTGCTCGGGAATCACCCCGCCGACGAAGCGATGGCGTGGCCGCTCGCGACCCTCGACGTCTTCGCCGGGTTTGAAATCGGCGACCTGCTCGCAGGCGCTGAACATGAACTGCTGCTGGGTCTTGATCTCCCGCGCCAGCTCCGGCACCTGCTCGATCAACTTGCCAAGATCCCCCGGCAGCGGATGCTGAGCGAGCAATTTGGTCAGGTTTTTCGCGGTGGTTTCCAGCCAGTCGGCGGTGGAACGCAGGCGCGTGTAATGGGCGAAGTGGCCGATGGCCTTGTCCGGCAGATGGTGGCCTTCGTCGAACACGTAAATGGTGTCGCGCGGATCAGGCAGAACGGCGCCGCCGCCCAATGCCAGGTCAGCCAGAACCATGTCGTGGTTGGTGACGATCACGTCGACCTTGCCCATGCCTTCGCGGGCCTTGTAAAAGGCGCACTGGCCGAAGTTCGGGCAATGGCGGTTGGTGCACTGGCTGTGATCGGTGGTCAAACGCGCCCAGTCGGCATCTTCCAGCGCCGTGGACCAACTGTCGCGGTCGCCGTCCCATTTATTGCCGGCGAGCTTCTCGATCATGCTGGTGAACAGCTTCTGACTGGCCTCATCGATCTCGATTTTGAAGCCTTCTTCCTCGAACAGCTGAGCAGTAGCGGTTTGCGCATGGCCTTCCTGCAGCAGCATGTCGAGCTTAGACAGGCACATGTAGCGGCCACGGCCCTTGGCCAGGGCGAAACTGAAGTTCAGCCCGCTGTTGCGCATCAGGTCGGGCAAATCCTTGTAGACGATCTGCTCTTGCAGGGCCACGGTCGCGGTGGCGATCACCAGGCGTTTGCCGGCGAGTTTCGCCGTCGGGATCGCGGCCAGGCTGTAAGCGACGGTCTTGCCGGTACCGGTGCCGGCTTCCACCGCAACAATTGCGGGGTCGCCACTGCGCCGGCCTTCGTCGTCGGTGTCGATATCCCCGAGGACTTTGGCGATTTCAGCGATCATCAGGCGCTGGCCGTAACGCGGCTTGAGGCTCTTGGCCTCTAGAAAACGCGAGTAGGCGCCCTGGATCGTGGTTTTGAGTTCAGTGCTGATCATTGAGTGTCGGGCGTAAAAACGCTGGATAAATTTTCAGTAGTTTCGGATGGCGGCTATCATACCCCGCTAATTAATCCCGCGCAGAACGGAGTGCCCCAATGACACCTTTTAGCCTCGTTTATCCACTGCATGTCTTGTCCGCTCTGGTCTGGGTCGGCGGCATGTTTTTCGCCTGGATGGTCTTGCGCCCCGCGGCTGTGAAGGCTCTGGACGGGCCCGCGCGACTGACCTTGTGGGTGGAAGTGTTTCAAGGTTTTTTCCGCTGGGTGTGGGTCGCGGTGATCCTGTTGCCGATCAGCGGCGTGGGCATGTTGCATTTGCAGCAGGTCGGCTTTGAGACGGCGCCTAAGTACGTGCAGGTGATGATCGGGTTGTATGTGGTGATGACGGCGCTGTTTATCCGCATTCAGGGGTTGATGCTGCCTGAGCTGCGTACGGCGGTCGCCGCGAAAGACTGGCCGGCGGGTGCCGCGGTGCTGGGGCGGATTCGGCGGGTGGTGGGGATTAATCTGATTGTCGGGTTGGTGCTGGTGGCGATTGCGGCGGCGCGGCCGTGATCGTTCCCACGCTCTGCGTGGGAATGCCGCAAGGGACGCTCTGCGTCCAGTGACGCGGAGCGTCACGGGCTGTGTTCCCACGCAGAGCGTGGGAACAATCAGTGATTTTATAAACGTTGCACGGTAACCGAGCCCGCCGCGCCAACCGGCCCCGGCTGGCCATCCGCCCCGGCCTTGCCGTTCTTGCCTCCATCGGCGCGGTACACCAGGCAGCCTTTGGACTTGCCGCCCTTGCCGGCCTTGCCCCCCACACCCGCCGGGCCACCGGCACCGCCGGCCACGTTGACCTTGATCAGCTCGACCGGAAAATCGCGCGGCACCTCAAGGCGCACCAGCGCACCCGGTGCGCCCGGTTGGCCGTCGCTGCCATTACTGCCATCAAAACCGTGCCCGGCCGAGCCATAAGTGCAGCCCGGGTCTTCACCATTACCGCCATCGAGGCCGACAAAACCAGGGGCACCGGTGCCGCCACGGGCATCGACCAACAGTTGTGGCGCGTTCAACGCCTTGAATTGCAGATTCAGATTGCGCCCCGCACGGGCGGCTTTTTCATAAGTCCCCGGCGCCCCGCGCGCGGTGATCTGGCTGCCTTCACTGAGTTCGGCACGCGCCACTTTCAGCTCCAGCGCCTGTTCCGCCGGAACGATGGCAATGCGCGCTTCATGGCCAAGGCGCAATTCGCCCACGGTCAGTTCGGTCACGTTGGCGGGAATAAGCAGGGTGCCGTAATCGGCGACGTCCAGACGTTCGAGTTGCAAAGTGCTGGTGGTATTGGGCAAACGCATCAGCGAGTTGGTCTCAACACTGACCACTTGAGCACAGGCCAATGGGCTGATAAATGCAGCGAGCAGACACAATTTACGCATGGGAAGAAGCCTCCGGAGCGGCCGGGGCCGGGATGGTTTGCAGGTGGAATACGCCGAACAGCAGGATGCGGCCACGATCACGCCAAGGGTGCGTACGCCCCTTGAGGCTGCGGTTGCACAGCAGCACTTCGAACACATGGATCAGCAGCAACAGACCGCCGGCCAGATTGACCAGCAGATGCAGCGGATGTACGAACGGCACTAGCTGATTGACCAGTACCACGCAGCAGAACAGCAGGGTCAATAACCGCCCCAGCCCCCAAAACACTTTCATACGCTCCCCCGTGTTGCGAATTATTCTTTGGGCGCACAGTAACGGCTTCTGCGGGGGATAAGCCAGAGGCAAAAAAGAAAAAAACCTCCCGGGCCGCCAATTGGCTGCCGGACGACGATGATCGCCCCGGCAGCTCTAGTTAGCGGACTACAGACACATCCTATCGATTGATGTGCAACTCCACGCGACGGTTTTGCGCGCGGCCCTCGTCGGTAGCGTTATCCGCCACTGGTTCACTTTCGCCACGTCCTTCACTGGTGAGTTTGTTCGGGGTCAGGCCCTGACTCAGCAGATACGCGGCCACGCTGCTGGCGCGACGTTCGGAAAGCGCCTGGTTATAGGCATCCGATCCTTTGCTGTCGGTATGGCCGATCACCTTGATGCTGACCACATCGGCATTACGCAACTTGTCCATCAGCGTATCGAGCTGGGCTCTCGCCGACGGCGTCAGGTCGGACTTGTCGAAATCGAACAGGACGTTGCCAGCGTCGCTCAACGTGATGACTTCGGTTTGCGGGGCCGGTTCGACCGTTTTCTCAACAATAGGATATTGCGGTAGCGGGCAACCACGGTGATCGACCGGGGTATTGGCCGGTGTATCCGGGCAACGGTCGCGCCGGTCGAACACGCCGTCGTCGTCTTCATCGCCGTCCTGGGCATAACAGATCAGTCCGCCGGTAAGGATCCCCAGCGCAGCGCCGCCACCAGCCCAGCCAGCGCTTTCAATAGCGCCGAGGCCGCCGCCGACCAGCCCGCCAATAAGGCTGCAGATCGGCCACGTACGTTGATTGAGGGGTGCAGTGCCATCGCTGTGCGTGGCGCAACCGGTGAGCAAGCTGCCAAGCAGCAGCACCGGCAAGACGGACCTTGAGAAAACAGTCATTGTGAAAGCTCCTGTGTCACCGGCCCATACCGGTTACACAGGAGTAAAGACCCGCATCCGCGACTGCACAAGCCGCGGATGCGAGAGTGCTAGCGGACGATTTTGATTTCGGTACGACGGTTTTGCGCGCGACCGTCAGCGGATTTGTTGTCGGCCACAGGTTGGCTTTCACCCAGACCCGATACCGAAACGAAGCTGGCGCGCGGTACACCTTGCTGGATCAGGTATTCCACCACCGAATGCGCACGACGGTCCGACAGTTTCTTGTTGTAGGCATCACTGCCCACGCTGTCGGTGTGACCGGTCACGGTCAGTTGCGCAGTCGAGGATTCCTGTTTCAGGCGCGTGGCGACCTTGTCGAGCACTTGTTTATCAGGGCCGGTCAGCGTCGCTTTGTCGAACTGGAAGTGAACATCACGAATAACGATGGTTTCTTCCTTGACCACTACAGCTTCTTCAACCACAGGTGCAGGCGCTGGTGGCGGGCAACCGTCAGAATCGACCTGTACGCCTTTAGGCGTGCCCGGGCACTTGTCGCGACTGTCCGGCACACCATCGCCGTCTTCGTCGCCATCACCGTGCACCCAGCAATAGGCTGCTGCCGTACCACCGACAATCAGCGCGCCGTAGCCCGCCCATGCCGAACTTTCCGTCGCGCCAATACCGGCACCGACAACACCACCGACCGCCGCACAGGTCGGCCAGTCGGTTTTCTGCAAACCTGCGCAACCAGTCAACACACTGGTTAGCAGAACCAAGGGTAATGCTGTCCGAACTATGCTCATCTAGTGTTCTCCTGAGGGATCGGCTTAGAACCGATTCAGGGAGTAAAGACTGGAGTTTTAATCTCCGCCAGCAATAGGCCACTGCTGTTTGCGACCGTGTTCACAGGACTTCGGCGCATTTGCCGCAAAACAGCGAGGCAGGGCACTTTGCCGCCGCACTCAGGCAGGCTAGTCTTGGCGGTCTGATTGAGGAGCTTCGATGAACGTCGCCATTTCTTCCCGTACGCCGCAACAGGCGTTGGCCGCTTTGCTGGATCGCTATGCACCGGCGCGTCTGTTGCTGATCGGCGCCAGTGAGTTCCCGGCGCTGACTGCTTTTAAAGAGGCGCATCCGGACACCTGCGTGGCCCACGCTGCGCCCGGCGCCCTGCCTGCAGAACTGGCAGCGCAACGTTTCGATCTGGCGCTGGTGGTCGACTGCCTGGAACATTTGCCCAAACGCGACGGCCTGAACCTGTTGGGCGGGATCCGCAACCTCAACGCCAGCCGCATCGCGGTGCTGGCGGATCTGGCGGCCAGTGGCTGGCAGGAAACCGACTTCTATTCACTGGCGCTGCAGGCCAGCGAACGCTTCCAACGCGACGATCAGGTGCTGACCCTGTTCACCTACGATCTGCTTGACTACAAACAAGTCCCCGACTGGCTCAACTCGCGGTTCTGGGCCAATCCGGAAAACTTCGGGAAATACTGGTGGTAATGCAATGAGTACAGCCATTTGCCCCTGCGGCAGCGGCAATCTGCTGGATGCCTGCTGCGGTCACTATCACGAAGGCCTCCCGGCCCCATGCGCCGAAGCCTTGATGCGCTCGCGCTACAGCGCCTACGTGCTGGGGCTGATCGACTATCTGGTGGCAACCACCCTGCCCGCCCAGCAACAGGGGCTGGATCGCCAATCGATCAGTGCCTGGAGCGCGCAAAGCACCTGGCTTGGCCTCGAGGTCGAAAGTTCGGAAGTCTTCGGCGGCCAGCCGGAACACGCTTTCGTCACCTTCACCGCACGCTGGCACGACAGCCAGGGCGAACACAGCCACCGCGAGCGCTCCTCGTTTGTGCAGAACGCCGGGCGCTGGTACTTCATCGACCCGACCGTGCAACTGAAGCTGGGGCGTAATGACAGTTGCCCGTGTGCCAGCGGGCAGAAGTTCAAGAAGTGCTGTGCGGGGTATTTCGGCGCTTGAGATCAAAAGATCGCAGCCTGCAAGGGATTGCGCGGCCCTCTGTAGGAGCTGCCGAAGGCTGCGATCTTTTAGCGTCTAGACTGGCCCCAAAGGGAGTAAGTCCATGCTCGGTCACTGGCGCACATTCAAATTCGTCACTTTGCTGCTGTTTCTGGGCCTGGTGGGCTGCGCCTCTTGGTTCAGCGACGACAGCGTCGACCCCGCCGTGCACCTGGTCAAAGTCGAAGTGGTGCGCGCCAAGTTGCTTGAGCAAAAATTCATCCTGCACTTTCGCATCGACAACCCCAACGACAGCGATCTGACCGTACGCGGCCTGGAATACCGCATTCATCTGGCCGACATGCTGCTGGCCGAAGGGGAACATGAACACTGGTTTACCGTTGGCCCCAAACGCAGCGCGTACTTCAAAGTACCGATCCGCACCAACCTGTGGCCAAAGGTGAAGGACGTGGTGAAAATGCTGAAAAATCCGAATCAGCAGATTCCCTATCGTTTGCAGGGTGAGATGGAAACCGGTTTATTCATCGCTCACTACGTGCACCTTGAGCGCAATGGCGTGATAATCCCCGCCGATTTAATTCCGGAGCAACACCGATGACTCAGCAACCCCATGTCCATGGCCCTGACTGCAACCACGATCATGACCATCACGATCATGACCACGGCCATGTCCACGGCCCGAACTGCGGCCACGCCCACCAGGAACCGGTGCGCAACGCCCTGAAAGACGTCGGCCGCAACGACCCTTGCCCATGCGGCAACGGCAAGAAATTCAAGAAGTGCCACGGGGCTTGATGCTTCAGGCGAAGACCCTCTTCGTCTGATCAATCGCCTTCGCGAGCAGGCTCGCTCCCACATTTGAATGCACCGTGATTCCTGTGGGAGCTGGCTTGCCAGCGATGGGGCCGGAACCTTCAATATTGCTGTCGCCTGACCCACCGCTATCGCTGGCAAGCCAGCTCCCACAATGGCCGGTGTTTCAGCAATGTGGGAGCGAGCCTGCTCGCGAAGGGGCCAGCACATTCAGTAAAAGCTTTTCAGGCTGCAGCCAGAATCCACGCCGAACTGACCACCGTCGCATACTCCCCGTGCAAATTACCCAGCGACATCCCGTGTACCTCTTCGGCTGAACGCGGCGTGCCGAAATAATCGGCCTTGTCGAAGGTGAAGCACGCATCCTCCGCCACCCAGGCATCAAACCCCAGATTGCCCGCCGTGCGCGCTGTCGACTCCACTGAGTTGTTGGTAGCCACGCCAACGATGATCAACTGTCCGATCCCCGCTTCCCGCAACCGCGCCTGCAGCCCGGTGGCACAAAACGCATCCGGCACGTGTTTCTGGATCAGCCACTCACCGTCCTGCGGCAAAAATCTTTGCTGAAACTCCACCCCGGATTGCTCGGGCCAGAACACCGAATCCGGCGAACGCGACAAGTGCTGCACATGAATCACCGGCCGCCCGCTGCGGCGCCAAAGCCCCAGCAGATCGAGGATTCGTTCTTCGGCCTGCGGATTGTTCCGGCGCCCCAAGCGCGGCTGCAGGATGCCCTTTTGCTGGTCGATGATGATCAGTGCAGCGTTGGCCTGCAGCTCCATGGTGGTCTTCTCATAAGGGACATTTGATTTCCTGCACTTCAACATCCCTCGCTGCAACCAGGCAAGCCATGAAACGAACATCGATCAGTGGCAAGAAATAACCACTCGCCCCGCTTGCGCGGCCACCTGCGCCTCACTAACGTAGCGGCTTTATTGCGCCCCCAGCCTCTACACCCCCGCAGGAGCTTTGCCATGGCCTCGCCAGCCCTTACACATTTTCTTCCCCGGTTCGGCGTTGCCGCAGCAGTGACCGGTGTTTTGAGCCTCTCCGGTTGCCAGACCTGGAACGCTCAGGACACCCTCCCGCCCACCTCCGGCGTGCAACCGCTCAAGGGGCTGGCGCAGAACGTTTCGGTGCGCCGCAATGCCATGGGCATGCCGTTGATCGAAAGCAACAGTTTCCATGACGCGCTGTTCTCGCTCGGTTATGTCCACGCCAGCGACCGCATCAACCAGATGGTCACCCTGCGCCTGCTGGCTCAGGGCCGTCTGGCAGAAATGTCCGGCGCCTCGATGCTCGATGCCGACCGCTACATGCGCGCCGTCAATCTGAAGAAAAGCGCCGCCGAGCTGTACAAGGCCTCGTCGCCGCGCCTCAAGCGTTTCTTCGAAGTGTATGCGCGGGGCGTCAACGCCTACCTGTTCCGCTATGCCGACAAACTGCCGGGCGACCTCGCCACCAGCGGTTACAAGCCGGAATACTGGAAACCGGAAGATTCGGCGCTGATTTTCGCTCTGCTGAACTTCAGCCAGTCGGCCAACTTGCCGGAAGAAATCTCGTCACTGGTGCTCGCGCAAACCGTGACCAGCGACAAACTCGCCTGGCTGACCCCGTCCGCCCCGGATGAAAACCTGCCGCTGGCCGAAGCCGACAAGCTGCAAGGCCTCAAGCTCAATGGGCAAATCCCAGGGCTGAGCGAACTGAGCAATGCCAGCCAGCAACTGTCGGCATTGAACCTGCTCGGCACCACCTCTTCGAATAACTGGGCAATCGCCCCGCAACGCAGCCGCAGCGGCAAAAGCCTGCTGGCCAGCGACAGCCATGGCCCGCTGGCCGCGCCGTCGCTGTGGAGCTTCGTGCAGATCCGTGCGCCGAAATATCAGGCCGCCGGCGTGACCGTCGCTGGTTTGCCGATGGTGCTGGGTGGTTTCAACGGCAAAGTGGCGTGGAGCATGACCAGCGTGCTCGGCGACAACCAGGACCTGTTCCTGGAAAAAATCCGTCGTCAGGGCAGCACACTTTCCTACGAAGTAAATGGCAAATGGCAGCCTGTAGGCGTGCGCAACGAAACCTACTTCGTCAAAGGCCAGCGGCCGATTCGCGAAGCGGTGTACGAAACCCGCCATGGCGCACTGCTCAACAGTGCCCAGGCTGCCGCACAAGGCAACGGTTTCGGCCTGGCCCTGCAGACGCCAAGCTTCACCGACGACAAATCGCTGGATGCGTTTTTTGATCTGAGCCGCGCACAAACCGTTGAACGCGCCTCGGACGCGAGCCGGGAAATCCGCGCTATCGCGCTGAATCTGGTATTCGCCGATGCGAGCAATATCGGCTGGCAAGTCACCGGCCGCTTCCCGAATCGCCGTGAAGGCGAAGGCCTGCTGCCGTCGCCGGGCTGGGAAGGTCGTTACGACTGGGACGGTTACGCCGACCCGATGCTGCATCCGTACGATCAAGACCCGGCGCAAGGCTGGCTCGGCACGGCCAACCAGCGCGTTATTCCCCACGGCTACGGCATGCAACTGTCGAACTCCTGGGCCGCACCGGAACGTGGCGAACGTCTGGCCGAGCTGGCCGGCAGCGGCAAGCACGACAGCCGCAGCGTGATCGCCATGCAGTACGACCAGACCACGACCTTCGCCGCCAAACTGAAGAAAGTCTTCGAAGCACCGGGCATGAAGCAACCGCTGAAACAGGCGATCGACGCCCTGCCAGAAGCCGATCGCAGCAAGGCACGCGAGGCATTTACAAGGCTGATGGCGTTCGACGGCAAGCTCAGCCCGACCTCGGCGGATGCAGCGATCTACGAACTGTTCCTGCAAGAAAGCATGAAGCAGATCTTCCTCGACGAACTCGGCCCCGAGTCCAGCCGGGCGTGGAAGGCGTTTATTGCCAACGGTGATTTGTCCTACGCAGCGCAGGCCGATCATCTGCTGGGGCGCGAAGACAGCCCGTTCTGGGATGACATCCGCACGCCGCAGAAAGAGGACAAGGCAGTGATGCTTGCCCGCAGCTTCGCGGCCGCAATCACGGCCAGTGACACTCAGTTGGGCGGCGATCACAAAGCCTGGCAGTGGGGCAAATTGCATAGCTATACGTGGAAGAATGCCAATGGCCAGACCGTTCGCGGGCCGCTGGCGGCCGGTGGTGATCACACCACGTTGAACACCTCGGCGTTCGCCTGGGGCCAGGACTTCACCACCACGCGCGCGCCGTCGATGCGCTTTATCGTCGACTTCGGCCAGGCCGAACCGCTGATGGGGCAGAACGGTACGGGACAATCGGGGAATCCGGTCAGCCCGAACTACCTCAATGGCATCGACGCGTGGTTGAAGGGGCAGTACATCGGGTTGCCGATGCAGCCGCAGAACTTCGATCGGGTTTACGGCAAAACGCGTTTGACTCTCACCCCCGGCAAATAAACGCAATTCCCCTGTGGGAGCGGGCTTGCTCGCGAAGGCGTCGTGACAGTCAATACTTTTGGCGTCTGACACACCGCATTCGCGAGCAAGCCCGCTCCCACATTGGCGTTGTGCCGTCCTGAACATAATTGATAGAACTTCCAGGCCAGCGCCAACCTCATAGCTAACAAGCCCCCCATTTCTGGTAACGACATGGACCTTGTCATCGCCCGCCCGGAAGGTTTGTACTGCCCCGCCGGGGATTTCTATATCGACCCCTGGCGCCCCGTCGAGCGATCGGTGATCACCCATGCTCACGGCGATCACGCCCGCACCGGCAACCAGCATTACCTGGCCAGCAGCGCCAGCGAAGGGATTCTGCGCGCACGCCTGGGCCAGGACATCAATCTGCAAACCCTCGCCTACGGCCAACGACTGACGCACCATGGCGTCACTTTGAGTTTCCACCCTGCCGGCCACGTCCTCGGCTCGGCTCAGGTACGTCTGGAATACGGCGGCGAAGTCTGGGTCGCGTCCGGCGATTACAAAATCGAGCCCGACGGCACCTGCGACCCCTTCGAGCCGGTGCGCTGCCACACCTTCATCACTGAATCGACCTTCGGCCTGCCGATCTACCGGTGGCAACCGCAGGCGCAAGTGTTCAGTGAGATCAACGAGTGGTGGAAAGCCAACATCGCCGCCGGCAAGGCCAGCGTGTTGTTCTGTTATTCGTTTGGCAAAGCCCAGCGAATTCTCCACGGCATCGACGAAACCCTTGGCCCGATCCTTAGCCACGGCGCGGTCGAGCCGTTGAACCGGGTTTATCGCGACGCCGGCGTGTATCTTCCGCCGACGATCTATGCCGGTGATCTGAAAAAGAACGACCCGATTATTCAACAAGCCCTGATTATCGCCCCGCCGTCGGCTGGGGGCAGTAGCTGGATGCGTCGTTTCGGCGAGTTCAGCGACGGCTTCGCCAGCGGCTGGATGCGCTTGCGCGGTACGCGGCGGCGGCGCGGCGTCGACCGTGGCTTCGTGCTGTCCGATCACGCCGACTGGCCCGGCCTGCTCTGGGCGATCAACCAGACCGGCGCCGAACGGGTGATGGTCACCCACGGTTCGATTGGCGTGCTCGTACGGCACCTGCGCGAACAGGGGCTGGATGCTCAGGGCTTCAACACCGAATACGGCGATGACGAAGAAGAAAACATCGCCGCCGAACCGGCCATCGCCGAGATGCGCGCATGAAAGCCTTCGCCGAGTTGTACGCCGAACTCGACGCCACAACGTCCAGCAACGCCAAACTGGCCGCGATGCAGCATTACTTCGCACAGGCCGCCCCCCAGGACGCTGCTTGGGCGGTGTACTTTCTGTCCGGCGGTCGGCCACGGCAACTGGTGCCGGTGCGGGTCTTGCGCGAGCTGGCCGTCGAGGTCTCCGGCCTGACGCCGTGGCTGTTCGAGGAGAGTTATCAGGCGGTCGGCGATCTGGCGGAAACGATCTCGTTGGTGCTGCCGGATAACCCGCACAGCTCAAGCGCCGGGCTCGCCGAATGGATCGAAGGCAAGTTACTGCCGTTGCGCGGTGAAACCCCGGAGTACCTGTCGCGTCAATTGCCCGCGCTGTGGGCGCAACTGGATCGGCCGAGCCTGATGCTGTGTATCAAGCTGATCACCGGCAGTTTCCGCGTCGGCGTATCCAAGCTGCTGGTGACCCGCGCATTGGCGTCGATGGCCGACCTCGACAGCAAGCGCGTGGCGCAACGACTGGTGGGCTACACCGACCTGTCCAATCGGCCGAACGCCGCCAGTTATCTGAAGCTGATCGCCCCGGAGTCCGCTGATGAGCATTCCCAGCGTGGTGGCCAGCCTTACCCGTTTTTCCTCGCACACGCCTTGTTGCAACCGGTCGAGGAGTTTGAAGCGTTGATCGGCCCGGCGAGCAATTGGCAGGTGGAGTGGAAGTGGGATGGTATCCGCGCGCAAGTGGTCAAACGTGACGGCCGGTTGTGGGTATGGTCGCGCGGTGAAGAACTGGTCACCGAGCGCTTCCCTGAACTCGGTGTGCTGGTGCACGGCTTACCCGATGGCACGGTGATCGACGGTGAAATCGTGGTGTGGAAAAGCACCCAGCCGCGCACCGAAGACGCCTTTGATCCGCAATCCACCGAACCGCCGGCGGTGCAACCGTTCGCCTTGCTGCAACAACGCATCGGCCGCAAAACCCTCGACAAGAAAATCCTCGAGGACGTACCAGTGGTGGTGCTCGCCTACGACCTGCTGGAATGGCAGGGCGAAGACTGGCGCAATCAACCGCAAGCCAGGCGCCGCGCGCAACTGGAAGACGTCATCGCCCGGTGCAACAGTCCGGTGCTGCTGCCCTCCCCGGTGCTGTCCGGTACGGATTGGTTCGACCTCGCCCGCCAACGCGAAGCCTCCCGGCGTCTGGGCGTCGAGGGCATGATGCTCAAGGCCCGCGACTCGCTCTACGGGGTCGGTCGCACCAAAGACATGGGCGTGTGGTGGAAATGGAAGGTCGACCCGTTCAGCGTTGATGCGGTGCTGATTTACGCGCAACGGGGGCATGGCCGTCGCGCCAGTCTGTACAGCGATTACACCTTTGCGGTGTGGGACGGTCCGCCCGAATCCAGCCAACGCGCACTGGTGCCGTTTGCCAAAGCGTATTCCGGGCTGACGGATGCAGAGATGCGTCAGGTCGACAGCATCGTGCGCAAGACCACCGTGGAAAAATTCGGCCCGGTCAGCAGTGTGACACCGAGCCTGGTATTCGAATTGGGCTTCGAAGGCATCGCCCTCTCGCGCCGGCACAAGAGCGGAATCGCCGTGCGCTTCCCGCGGATGCTGCGCTGGCGGCAGGATAAAACCGTGGAAGAGGCAGATAGCCTTGCCACATTGCAGGATCTTCTGGCCTGAACCCAATCTCCGGGACATTGATCGTTCCCACGCTCTGCGTGGGAATGCAGCCCGGGACGCTTCGCGTCCCTTCCAGAGCCGAACGCAGAGCGTCCGTTGAGGCATTACCACGCAGAGCGTGGGAACGATCAGCTCTATATCAGTGCAAGCCTTTTTCAGTGCCCGTTTACGGGCACTCATTCGCTCATCCAGTCGCTGCACCAACCTTTTAAAACACTTGTTCGGGACTCTGGTTCGGAAATTGCTACTTTCTATAGGTCGTACGCGTTCCAGTAACAATAATTCTGCGCCACAAGCGCTCATATTGGTTCTTAGGGATTGAATAATGAAAAAAGCATTGCTGACCCTTTCTGCACTGGCGTTGTGCATGGCCGCCGGTTCCGCGCTGGCCAAGGAATACAAAGAGCTGCGCTTTGGCGTTGACCCTTCGTATGCACCGTTTGAGTCGAAAGCGGCCGACGGCAACCTGGTGGGCTTCGACATCGACTTGGGCAACGCGATCTGCGCCGAACTGAAGGTCAAGTGCAAGTGGGTCGAAAGTGACTTCGACGGCATGATTCCGGGCCTCAAAGCCAATAAGTTCGACGGTGTGATCTCGTCGATGACCGTGACCCCGGCCCGCGAAAAAGTCATCGACTTCTCCAGCGAGCTGTTCTCCGGCCCGACCGCTTACGTGTTCAAGAAAGGCTCGGGGATCACCGCTGACGTTGCGTCTTTGAAAGGAAAAACCGTCGGTTACGAGCAAGGCACCATTCAGGAAGCCTATGCCAAAGCCGTACTGGACAAGGCCGGCGTGAAAACCCAGGCCTATCAGAACCAGGACCAGGTGTATTCCGACCTGACCTCCGGCCGTCTCGACGCCGGCATCCAGGACATGCTGCAAGCCGAACTGGGCTTTTTGAAGTCGCCAAAGGGCGCCGACTATGAAGTCAGCCAGCCAGTCGACAGCGAATTGCTGCCGGCCAAAACCGCTGTCGGTATTAAGAAAGGTAACACTGAGTTGAAGGCGCTTTTGGATAAAGGTATCAAAGCGTTACACGATGATGGCACCTACGCCACCATCCAGAAGAAACACTTTGGCGATCTGAATCTGTACAGCGGCAAATAATGCCCCGGCGCCCATCCTCGATGGGCGCCTTTTCCATCCGCTCAGGTTGCTGATTTATGTTCGAAAACCTCCTGCAAAATCTGGGGCTATCCGCCTTCAGCCTCAAGGGTTTTGGCCCGTTGCTGCTGGAAGGCACCTGGATGACCATCAAATTATCGGCGTTGTCGCTGCTGGTGGCCGTGTTGCTCGGCCTGCTCGGCGCCAGTGCCAAGCTGTCAAAAGTCAAACTGGTGCGCCTGCCTGCCCAGGTCTACACCACGCTGATTCGCGGGGTGCCGGATCTGGTGCTGATGCTGCTGATTTTCTACAGCCTGCAAACCTGGCTGACCTCGCTCACCGATTACATGGAATGGGAATACATCGAGATCGACCCGTTCAGTGCCGGGGTGCTGACCCTGGGCTTCATTTATGGCGCGTATTTCACTGAAACGTTCCGTGGCGCGATCCTCTCGGTGCCGCGCGGTCAGGTCGAAGCCGCGACCGCGTACGGCCTCAAACGCGGCCAGCGCTTTCGCTTCGTGGTGTTCCCGCAAATGATGCGCTTCGCCCTGCCGGGCATCGGCAACAACTGGATGGTGATGCTCAAGGCCACCGCGCTGGTGTCGATCATCGGCCTCGCCGATCTGGTCAAGGCCGCGCAGGACGCCGGTAAAAGCACCTATCAGCTGTTCTACTTCCTGGTTCTCGCTGCCTTGATCTATCTGCTGATCACCAGTGCTTCCAACTTCATTTTGCGTTGGCTTGAACGTCGCTACGCCGCCGGTGCGCGGGAGGCCGTACGATGATCGAACTCTTGCAAGAATACTGGAAGGCCTTCCTTTACACCGACGGCAACAACATAACCGGGCTGGCGATGACGATGTGGCTGCTCAGCGCGTCGATCTTCATCGGTTTCCTGGTCTCGATTCCGCTGTCGATCGCCCGTGTGTCGTCGCACTTTTACGTGCGCTGGCCGGTGCAGTTCTACACCTACCTGTTCCGCGGTACCCCGCTGTATATCCAATTGCTGATTTGCTACACCGGCATCTACAGTCTCGCCGCCGTACGCGCGCAGCCGATTCTCGACAGTTTCTTTCGCGATGCGATGAACTGCACGATCCTCGCCTTCGCCCTCAACACCTGCGCCTACACCACGGAAATTTTCGCCGGGGCTATCCGTAGCATGAACCACGGCGAAGTCGAAGCAGCCAAGGCTTACGGCCTGACGGGCTGGAAGCTGTATGCCTACGTGATCATGCCTTCGGCGCTGCGCCGTTCGTTGCCTTACTACAGCAACGAAGTGATCCTGATGCTGCACTCGACCACCGTGGCCTTCACCGCGACCATCCCCGACATCCTGAAAGTCGCCCGGGACGCCAACTCGGCGACCTTCCTGACCTTTCAGTCGTTCGGTATCGCCGCGCTGATCTACCTGACCATTACCTTCGCGCTGGTCGGCCTGTTCCGCCTCGCCGAACGCCGATGGCTGGCCTTCCTCGGGCCGACTCACTAGGAACCTTGTAATGCGACACCAGATCCATGACCTGCTGGCCCCGCTGCCGGGGACCGCACGACAGATCCACAGTTTTCACTTCGGCCCGGAGCAGGCTAAAGGCAAGATCTACATCCAGTCGTCACTGCACGCCGACGAATTGCCGGGCATGCTCGTCGCCTGGCACCTCAAGCAGCGTCTGGCGAAGCTGGAAGCCGCCGGGCGCCTGCGCAGCGAGATCGTCCTGGTACCGGTGGCCAACCCGGTCGGCCTGGAACAAGTGTTGATGGACGTGCCGCTGGGCCGTTACGAACTGGAAAGCGGGCAGAACTTCAACCGCTGGTTCGTCGACCTCAGCGAAGAGATCGGCAACGATATCGAGGGCAAGCTGGGCGATGACCCGCAGCGCAACCTCGAACTGATCCGCACCCGCCTGCGCCATGCCCTCGCACGCCAGACCGCCAGCACCCAACTGCAATCCCAGCGCCTGACCCTGCAACGGCTGGCCTGCGATGCGGACATGGTGCTGGACCTGCATTGCGATTTCGAATCGGTGGTTCACCTCTACACCACGCCCGAAGCGTGGCCGCAGGTCGAGCCGCTGGCGCGTTACATCGGCTCGCAGGCCAGCCTGTTGGCCACCGATTCCGGCGGGCAGTCGTTCGATGAATGTTTCACGTTGCTGTGGTGGCAACTGAAGGAGCGCTTTGGCGAACAATTCGAGATTCCGCTGGGCAGTTTCTCGGTGACCGTCGAGTTGCGCGGCCAGGGCGATGTCACCCACCCGATGGCCAGTCGTGACTGTCAGGCGCTGCTCGACTACCTGATCCAGTTCGACGCGATCGTCGGCGAAACCAAACCGCAGCCACCGCTCCCCTTCCCGGCCACGCCCCTAGCCGGGGTGGAACCGGTGACCACGCCGGTTGGCGGCCTGTTGGTGTACACCGCCACGGCGGGACAACACCTGGAAGCCGGCCAGCAGATCGCCGAAATCATTGACCCGATCAACGACCGGGTCACGCCCATTCATTGCACCACTGCCGGCCTGATGTATGCCCGTTCGCTACGGCGCATGGCCACGGCCGGCATGGTGATTGCCCATGTTGCAGGCACCGAAGCCTATCGCACCGGCTATCTACTTTCGCCTTGAGGATGTCTGTCCCATGTACAAACTGACCGTTGAAGGCCTGCACAAAAGCTATGGCGACCATCAGGTGCTCAAAGGCGTTTCGCTCAAGGCCAAGACCGGCGACGTGATCAGCCTGATCGGCGCCAGCGGCTCGGGTAAAAGCACCTTTTTGCGCTGTATCAACTTTCTCGAACAACCCAACGACGGCGCCATGAGCCTCGATGGCCAGGCCATCCGCATGATCACCGACCGCCACGGCATGCACGTCGCCGACCCCGATGAACTGCAACGCCTGCGCACCCGCCTGGCCATGGTGTTCCAACACTTCAACCTGTGGAGCCACATGACCGTGCTGGAAAACATCACCATGGCCCCGCGCCGGGTGTTGGGTTGCAGCAAACAGGAAGCCGAGGATCGCGCGCGGCGCTATCTGGACAAGGTCGGTTTGCCGGCGCGTGTAGCGGATCAGTACCCGGCGTTTCTCTCCGGGGGCCAGCAGCAACGCGTGGCAATTGCCCGAGCGTTGGCGATGGAGCCGGAAGTCATGCTGTTCGACGAGCCGACGTCGGCGCTGGATCCGGAACTGGTGGGTGAAGTGTTGCGGGTGATTCAGGGCCTGGCCGAGGAAGGCCGGACCATGATCATGGTGACTCACGAAATGAGCTTCGCGCGCAAGGTCTCCAGCCAGGTGCTGTTTCTGCACCAGGGATTGGTGGAAGAAGAAGGCGCGCCAGAGGATGTGCTAGGCAATCCAAAGAGTGAGCGCCTGAAGCAATTTCTTAGCGGCAACCTGAAGTAACCTGCACAGATAAAATCTGTGGGAGCGAGCCTGCTCGCGAAAGCGGTCTGTCAGTCAACGATGATGTTGAATGTGACAACGTCTTCGCGAGCAGGCTCGCTCCCACAAGGATATTCATCTACTGACGAAATTAAACTTGTCAGTGGGCACTGCGGTCACTGGAATAACCCCTCCAGAGCGCGCGCAGCCCGCATGGCGAAATCCCCTGACCTCGCAAAAACCTGGTTCAGCGCCCGCGCCTGGAAGCCGTTCGCCTTCCAGAAACAGGTCTGGGCCGCCGTCAAGAACGGCGAATCAGGACTGCTGCACGCCAGCACCGGCGCCGGTAAAACCTATGCGGTGTGGTTTGCCGCACTCAATCGCTTCGCCCGATCAGTTCCCGTCGCTGAAACATCGCGCAAACGCAAACCGGTTACCGACCCGCTGACGGTGTTATGGATCACCCCCATGCGCGCCCTCGCCGCCGACACCGCGCGCGCCCTGCAAACGCCCGTCGATGACTTGCAGCTCCCGTGGAGCATCGGCCTGCGCACCGGTGACACCAGCAGCAGCGAACGTGCGCGCCAGAGCCGGCGCCTGCCGACCACACTGATCACCACGCCGGAAAGTCTGACGCTGCTGCTCGCCCGCGCCGATGCTCACACTGCGTTGTCGACCTTGCGCATGATCGTGGTGGACGAATGGCACGAGTTGCTCGGCAACAAACGCGGCGTACAGTTGCAATTGGCGCTCGCCCGCCTGCGCCACTGGCAACCTGAACTGATCGTCTGGGGCGTTTCCGCGACACTCGGTAATCAATCCCACGCCCAACAGGTGCTGATCCCACAGGGCGGCGGCGTAAGTATTCAGGGCCAGAGCGAAAAATCCCTGAAGGTCGACACCCTGCTCCCACCCACCATCGAACGCTTTCCATGGGCCGGGCATATCGGTCTGAAGATGCTGCCGCAAGTGGTCGCCGAACTCAATGCCTGCGCCAGCAGCCTGGTGTTCACCAACACTCGAGCACAGTCGGAAATCTGGTATCAGGCGCTGCTTGAGGCACGGCCGGACTGGGCCGGATTGATCGCCTTGCATCACAGCTCGCTGTCCCGTGATACCCGAGACTGGGTGGAGCAGGCGTTGAAGGATGGGCATTTGAAAGCCGTGGTGTGCACGTCGAGCCTCGATCTGGGGGTGGACTTCCTGCCGGTGGAACGCGTGCTGCAAATAGGATCGGCCAAAGGTGTAGCGCGCTTGATGCAGCGCGCCGGGCGTTCTGGCCATGCACCGGGGCGTACCTCGCGGGTCACGCTGGTGCCGACGCACAGCCTTGAGCTGATCGAAGCCGCCGCTGCCCGCGATGCCGTCGAGCAACGGCGCATCGAACCGCGCCGGTCGCCGCACAAACCGCTGGATGTGCTGGTACAACATTTGGTCAGCATGGCGCTGGGCGGCGGATTTTTACCCGATGAGCTGTACGAAGAAGTCCGCGGAGCCTGGGCCTATCGTGACCTGACAGCCGCGGATTGGGCTTGGGCGCTGGCTTTCGTACGCCATGGCGGGATGTCTCTGACGGCCTATCCGGATTATCGCCGGGTCGAACCGGACGAGCATGGTGTGTGGCGCGTGCCCGATGCACGGCTGGCCCGGCGCCATCGCATGAGCATCGGCACCATCGTCAGCGACGCGAGCATCCAGTTGAAGTTCTGGAGCAAGGGCGGCGGTGGCAAGCAGTTGGGCAGCGTCGAGGAAGGCTTTATCGCGCGCCTCAAACCGGGCGATGGTTTTCTCTTCGCTGGGCGTTTGCTGGAGCTGGTACGGGTGGAAAACATGACCGCGTACGTCAAACGCAGCACCGCGAAAAAAGCCGCCGTACCGCGCTGGAATGGCGGACGCATGCCGCTCTCCAACGAGTTGGCCGAAGCGGTGGTGACACGGTTTACCGACGCCGCGCGGGGTGAGTTCGTCGGCCCGGAAATGCAGGCGTTGCGACCATTGCTGGAAACCCAGGCGCGCGGGTCTGGCCTGCCCACCACCGACAACCTGCTGGCCGAGGTGCTGAAATCCCGCGAGGGCTGGCACCTTTTCCTCTACCCGTTTGCCGGGCGTCAGGTGCATCTGGGGCTGGCGAGTCTGCTGGCATGGCGGATCAGCCAGCGTCAGCCAGTGACGTTCTCGATTGCGGTCAACGATTACGGTCTGGAGTTACTCAGCGCCACGCCGGTGGACTGGTCGCAACAGCTCGATGCCGAACTGCTCAGCCCCGATCACCTTTTGCGCGATGTCCTGGCCAGCCTTAATGCTGGAGAACTGGCGCTACGGCGTTTTCGGGAAATCGCGCGGATTGCCGGGCTGGTATTCGCCGGCTACCCCGGCGCACCGAAAAGCACCCGACAGGTGCAGGCCTCCAGCGGCTTATTCTTCGAAGTGTTCAAACAATATGACTCAGGCAACCTGCTGCTAGCGCAGGCCGGGGAAGAAGTCCTACGGGAAGAACTGGATATTCGCCGACTGGAACAGACACTGGAGCACATAAATCGGATGAGACTGGATGTGCATCAAATCAAACGTCCTACACCGCTAGGCTTCCCGCTGTTGGTGGAGCGCATGCGCGAAAGCATGAGCTCGGAAAAACTCGCCGACCGGATCAGACGGATGGTCGGTGATCTGGAGAAATCCGCCGACAAGGCGAACCGCACATGAACGCGCCCTACCCGGTACGCCTGGCTGGCGAGGAACTCTGGTTGTTGCCGGAAAAAGCCCTGTATTGGCCCGAACAGCAGGCGTTGCTGATCGCCGACGTGCATTTCGGCAAAGCGGCTGCCTATCGCCGCCTCGGCCAACCCGTCCCACAAGGCACCACGACGAGCAATATCGCGGTCATCGATCGGCTGTTGGCGAAACTGCCCTGCCGACAACTGATATTTCTGGGCGACTTCCTGCATGGGCCCGGCTCGCATGCGGCGGGCACTTTAAGCGCGCTGTCTGAATGGCGATCGCGCCACGCCGATCTGCCGATGACGCTGATTCGTGGCAATCACGACAAACGCGCGGGCGACCCGCCGGCCTCGTTAAATATTCGCGTGGTACCGGAGCCGCTGCTGCTAGGACCGTTCGCCTTGCAGCACGAGCCTGACCCCCATGCTGAAAGGCATGTGTTGGCCGGTCATGTGCACCCGGTCTATCGACTGCATGGCAAGGGGCGGCAGAGTTTGCGTCTGGCGTGCTTCAGGCTCGGCGAGCGCATCAGCCTGATGCCGGCGTTTGGCGCGTTTACCGGCGGTTATCCGGTCGATCACGAAGAGAGCTGCAGGATTTTTGTCATTGGCGATAACCAAATATGGCCAGTCAGTTGAAGTCTTGGCGGACTTCAACTGACTGGCCATTCATTGCCCATCGGGATCAGGCCACAGGCACCGGTGGCGGCTCGTCGGGAAGGGTCGGTTCACCCGGCTCGACCGGTTGTTCGTTGGGGGTATCGGGGTCAGGTTGACCGGGTATTCCGCCAGCCATGCTGATGGACGGGTGTGCCAGCAAGGACCAGGCTAAAACGCCAATCTGATTGGGCTCAAGCCTTGCCAGTTCGGCACTGATATGCGGATCGATCTTCATAGGGCACTCCTCGGCGAAGGCCCGTTTCGGCACGAGCAAAAACGGGCAGTACACCCCATAGAGTGTCTGCCCGCCAAAGAATTCCCGACAATTGCCGGATGGACGACTCAGGTACGCGGCAGAGTGACGCCACGCTGGCCCTGGTACTTGCCACCACGATCCTTGTAGGAGACTTCACATTCCTCGTCGGATTCGAGGAAAAGCATCTGCGCCACGCCTTCGTTGGCGTAGATTTTCGCCGGCAGGTTGGTGGTGTTGGAGAATTCCAGAGTCACGTGGCCTTCCCACTCAGGCTCCAGCGGGGTGACGTTAACGATGATGCCGCAACGCGCGTAGGTGCTTTTACCCAGGCAGATGGTCAGTACATTGCGCGGAATACGGAAATATTCGACGGTGCTGGCCAGTGCGAAGGAATTCGGCGGGATGATGCAGACGTCGCTGTGGATGTCGACGAAACTGCCGGCGTCGAAGTTTTTCGGGTCGACGATGGCTGAGTTGATGTTGGTGAACACCTTGAAGTGGTTGGTGCAACGCACATCGTAGCCGTAGCTCGACACACCGTAGGAGATCACCCGGCTGTCGTCGCTGCCGCGCACCTGACGCTCGACGAACGGTTCGATCATGCCGTGTTCCTGCGCCATGCGGCGAATCCACTTGTCCGATTTGATGCTCATGGCGGGTGTCCTGAATAGCGAGGTGGAAAAATTCTGTCCGGCATCTTACCGGGCGCGCCGCCGGGTTCAAAGTGCGCGGTGCAATTCTCGCCGAACACCCATGAAATACGGGCTTTGGCGACGAACCGTCACACCGCCGATCCCGAAAACAGAGAAACCTTCGCAAGAACCATTGGCACTTCTCGGAAAAAGGGTTAAGGTGGCGTCACTGTGTTGCTTGTGTCACTGAGAATCTCTACACGATATGTTGAATTTCGATCCAACCATCTACAAGAATTTTTCCTGCTCTTTGCACTCAGTCTCGGCCAGGGTTCTTCCTGAGTCGCAGTTATCTTTGTTCAAGGAGTTACACCATGTCTAATCGCCAAACCGGTACCGTTAAGTGGTTCAACGATGAAAAAGGCTTCGGCTTCATCACTCCACAATCCGGTGACGATCTGTTCGTTCACTTCAAAGCTATCCAATCCGACGGCTTCAAAAGCCTGAAAGAAGGCCAACAGGTTTCTTTCATCGCTACCCGCGGTCAGAAAGGCATGCAAGCTGAAGAAGTACAAGTTATCTAACTTGTAGCTTCTTTAGAAAAGAGCCCCGCCCTTAAAAGCGGGGCTTTTTTGTGGGCGTCTGTTTTTCAGGCGCAAAAAAAGATCGCAGCCTGCGGCAGTTCCTACATTGATTTCTGTAGAAGCTGCCGCAGGCTGCGATTTTTTTGTTTTTGCCTTACCAGGCCACGCCAAACCCTGCGGTGTAACGGGTCTTGTTCAAATCCGCATCGTTGGTGCCACTGATGATGTCGCGCTCCGCTTTCAGGTTCAGCGACGCCCAGTCGGTGACCTTGTAGCGCAAGCCCAGCTCGGCATCCAGCGCATAGTCAGCTACGCCGGACAATGGCTTGCCGACTTCGCCACTGGTGAAGAACTCGACCTTCTTGCCGATCAGGTAGCGGTTGTAGTCCCACTTCATCGCAACGGAATAGAAGTTGTCCTTGCTGCCATCGCTGTATTGATAGTCGGTACGGTTCAACAGCGAGCCGAGCGAGAACGCCCCCAATTCGTCATCCCAGAACTGATAACCCGGACCCGTACCGACGACTCGTTGACGGGACAGCTCCTCAACGTGATCACGCTTGTAATTCAGGCGCCCTTGCCAGAACCACTTATCCGTCAGGAAGCGATCGAGTGCGTACTCGGCGCGCCAGTTATCGGTGGTGGTCACTTCATCCTGCACTTCACGGTTGTATTCGCCCTCGGCGGTGTGCCGCCAGCGACCGTGGCGCGCCGTAGTCTTGAAGCCGATGTCGTAATCGTCGGTGTCTTTTTCCGCGCGCTGGTAATCCAGCGCCAGATCGACATTGCCCTTCCACACCAGATCCTCGACCACCGGTTTGGGCTTGAGGATTTGCTGAATGCTTGCCAGCTCCACGGTTTTCGGCGCTTCACCGTTGGCCAGCGTGACCTTGCCATCGTCGGCAGCCGTCAGCGACTTGGCCTTTTCGCCGCTATAGGCATCCTGCTTGACCAGCAACTCCTGGTCACTTTCCAGGGTCTTGACCTCTTTCCAGTCGATCGAGACCGCACCAGCGTATTGGGTCTGAACCAAGAGTTTGCCGCCATCGAACACGGTAATTTTGCCGCTCAACTTGTCACCGTTCTTCAACCAGACGGTATCGGCAAGCAAGGGCGTGGACGCACTGAAAACAGCAAGGCACAGCAAGGTTCTGGAAAACATAAGCAAATCGGAGGCTCAAGTTTGCGAAAAAGGCCGGCATTATCCGTAGGAATAAGACCATGACAAGGACTGACCGAACTATTTCTATTGAGTTCATTTCTCATCCGCGCGATGAGGGATTACGCTTAAGCCATTAACCGACTCATGCTCAGGAACCGTGTAGGTGACAGACCCGATCCATGAAGGCGAGAGCGAAGCGCAAATCCGACGCACGGCGCTCTACTCGACGCTCGCGCAAGTGCCCGAAGGCAAAGTGGTCAGCTATGGTCAATTGGCTGAACTGGCCGGGTTGGGGCGCGCCGCGCGCTGGGTCGGCCGTACCTTGAGCCAATTGCCCGGCGATACCAGGCTGCCCTGGCACCGAGTGCTGGGCGCCGGCGGTCGGATCAGCTTGCCGGTGGGTAGCCCATCTGGCGATGAACAGCGAGCACGGTTACGCATGGAAGGCATCGCCGTCCTGAACAATCGTGTGGATATTCAGCGCCATGGCTGGCGTCCGGTAGAGCACAGCGGTTAGAGTGCGCGCTTTGTTTTCGCAATCTTGAGGCAGACTTCAGCCCATGCCCCGTAAAACCTGGCGCGCCGCGCTCGCCGCCTATGCCAGTCCTTCGACGCTCGTGCTGTTGTTGCTCGGTTTCGCCGCCGGCCTGCCGTACATGCTGGTGTTCTCGACGCTTTCCGTCTGGCTGCGTGAAGCCGGTGTGGCCCGTGAAACCATCGGCTACGCCAGCCTGATCGGCCTGGCCTACGCGTTCAAATGGGTCTGGTCACCACTGCTCGACCAATGGCGCCTGCCGTTGCTGGGCAAGCTTGGCCGTCGCCGCTCGTGGCTGGTGCTTTCGCAATCACTGGTGATCCTCGGCCTGATCGGCATGGGCTTCTGCGATCCGCAGAAGCATCTGTCCTGGTTGATCGCCATTGCCGTTGTCGTCGCCTTCGCCTCCGCCACCCAAGACATCGCGGTTGACGCCTATCGTCTGGAAATCGCCGACGACAGCCGCCAGGCCGCGCTGGCTGCCAGTTACATGTCCGGCTACCGCGTCGCCGCCCTGCTCGCCACCGCTGGCGCCTTGTTCTTCGCTGAAGGCTTCGGCTCTACCGGTTTCAATTATCAACACTCAGCCTGGGCTGGCACCTACGCGCTGTTCGGCGCACTGATGATCCCTGCCTTGCTGACCACCCTGCTGATGCGCGAACCGCCGGTGCCGCTACGTACGCAATTGCAGGCGGGCCGCTACACCTTCATGCATCAATTGATGTCGGTGTTCGTACTGATCGTGTTGCTGGTGTCCGTGCCGGCGATGTTCACTCAGCTCTACAATACCGACTTCGCCAGTGTGCTGTTCGAAGGCGTCAGTCCGCTCGACCTGCTGCTCGAAGACCGTGCCTTCCTGCGCGCCATTCTCTACACCCTGCTCACTTGGGCGTGCCTGTCAGCCATGGGTCGTCGTGGACTGGCGCCAGTACTGACGCCGGTCAACGACTTCATCCTGCGCTACCGCTGGCAAGCGCTGCTGCTGCTCGGGCTGATCGCCACCTATCGGATGTCGGACACGGTCATGGGGGTGATGGCCAACGTGTTTTACATCGACCAGGGCTTTACCAAAGACCAGATCGCCAGCGTCAGCAAGATCTTCGGCCTGATCATGACGCTGGTCGGCGCCGGCATGGGCGGCCTGCTGATCGTGCGCTTCGGCATTCTGCCGATTCTGTTTATCGGTGGTGCGGCCTCGGCCGCCACCAACCTGCTGTTCGTCATGCTCGCCGACATGGGCCCGAATCTGCAGATGCTGGTGGTGACCATCTCCCTCGACAACTTCAGCTCTGGCCTTGCGACCTCGGCATTCGTCGCCTACCTGTCGAGCCTGACCAACCTGAAGTTCTCCGCCACGCAATACGCCCTGCTCAGCTCGATCATGCTGCTGTTGCCGCGCCTGATCGGCGGCTACTCCGGGGTGATGGTGGAGAAGTTCGGCTATCACAACTTCTTCCTGATCACCGCCCTGCTCGGCGTGCCGACGCTGGTGCTGATCGCCCTGCACTGGTTCCAGGAAAGCCGCCGCGAGGGCCCCACGCCCAAGCCCGAGCCGGTACCGACACCGGTTGCCGAAGAGTCGTAAGACATTTCGCCAACGGCGGGAGGAATCCCGCCCTTGAACCTCTCCACCGGCCGCACGCCTGTACGTCAGCAAAACTCGCCGGTACACTGCTCCGTCATTTCCAGTCATAGCAACCGACAACGGCCAACCATGCGCACCAGTCAATTTTTGCTCGCCACACAGAAAGAAACGCCTTCCGACGCGGTCGTGATCAGCCACCAGCTGATGCTGCGCGCCGGCATGATCCGCAAACTCGCCTCGGGCCTGTACACCTGGCTGCCGATGGGCTTGCGAGTGATGCGCAAGGTTGAAGCCATCGTTCGTGAAGAAATGAACGCTGCCGGCTCTCTGGAAGTGTTGATGCCGAGCACCCAACCGGCCGAGCTGTGGCAGGAATCGGGGCGCTGGGAAGAATACGGCCCTGAGCTGCTGCGCATCAAAGACCGCCACGGTCGCGACTTCTGTGCGGGACCGACCCACGAAGAAGTGATCACCGATCTGATGCGCAACGAGTTGAGCAGCTACAAACAGCTGCCAATCAATCTGTACCAGATCCAGACCAAATTCCGTGACGAAATCCGTCCACGCTTCGGTTTGATGCGCGGCCGCGAGTTCATCATGAAAGACGCCTACTCGTTCCACGCCGATCAGGCTTCGCTGCAGGTCACCTACGACCGCATGCACCAGGCGTACTGCAACGTGTTCACCCGTCTGGGCCTGAAATTTCGTCCGGTTGAAGCCGATAACGGCTCGATCGGCGGCGCCGGCTCCCACGAGTTCCACGTACTGGCCGAGTCCGGCGAAGACGATATCGTCTTCAGCAACGGCTCCGACTACGCGGCGAACATCGAGAAAGCCGAAGCGGTGCCACGGGAAACGTCCCGCCCAGCACCGGCTGAAGAGCTGCGTCTGGTCGACACCCCGGACACCAAGACCATTGCCGCGCTGGTGGAAAAATTCAATCTGCCGATTGAAAAGACCATCAAGACCCTGATCGTGCATGCGGAAGAAGAAGGCAAGCTGATTGCCCTGATCATCCGTGGCGACCACGAACTGAACGAAATCAAGGCTGCCCAGCAGCCAGGCGTGGCCAGCCCGCTGGTCATGGCTTCCGATGCCGAACTGCGTGACGCCATCGGCGCCGGCGCCGGCTCGCTCGGCCCGCTGAACCTGCCGCTGCCAATCATCATCGACCGCTCGGTCGAACTGATGAGCGACTTCGGTATCGGCGCGAACATCGACGACAAGCACTACTTCGGCGTGAACTGGGAGCGCGATCTGCCGGTTCCGACCGTGGCTGACCTGCGCAACGTGGTGGCCGGCGACCCAAGCCCGGATGGCAAAGGCACGCTGGAAATCAAACGCGGCATCGAAGTCGGACACATCTTCCAGCTGGGTAACAAGTACAGCAAGGCGATGAAGTGCGAAGTGCTGGGCGAGAACGGCAAGCCTGTGACCCTGGAAATGGGTTGCTACGGCATTGGCGTATCCCGCGTGGTAGCCGCCGCAATCGAGCAGAACAACGATGCGAACGGCATCATCTGGAGCGACACCCTGGCGCCGTTCCAGATCGCCCTGGTACCGCTGCGTTATGAAACCGAGCAGGTTCGCGAAGCTACCGACAAGCTGTACGCAGAACTGACGGCGGCCGGTTTCGAAGTGCTGCTGGACGATCGCGACAAGAAAACCAGCCCAGGCATCAAATTCGCGGACATGGAGCTGATCGGCATTCCACACCGGATCGTGGTCAGCGACCGCGGCCTCGCCGAAGGCAACCTGGAATACAAGAGCCGTACCGAAGGCGAAGCGCAAGCATTGCCGGTGGCCGACGTATTGTCCTTCCTTCAGGCCCGTATCCGCCGCTGAAACCAGATAGAGACGTCATGTTCAAGCGAAACACCTTAGGCCTCGGTGGTGCCGCCCTGTGCGGCACCCTGCTGGTCAGCGGCTGTGCCAACCACATGTCACAGCGCAGCGAGCACGAAGAGCGGGTCGAGCGAAAATTGCTCGATCACAGCCTGCAGATTGATGTCGGCGAGCCTAAGGAGCTTGAGCTGCCGCAGCGACGCGTGAAGATCAACGAGCAGAAGACTTTCGAAGTCACCGAGTTCGAAGTCACTCGGCGTTACGACCGGTACACGCCTTACCAGCCCTGGCGGGAAATCTACGAGATTCCGCTGGGTGCCGTGGCGGTGGTCGGCGGCGTCGGCGCGAACGTGGTTAACGTATTCGCCCTCGGCAATCTGCCGGACAGCGTGACCAGAGACTGGCTGAGTTACGGTTTTGCCGGGCTCAACCCGTTCATGAACGTGCAGTCCAACGGTCGCGCGCAACAGAACCTGGCCGGCATCGATGAAGTCCAGCGCGACAAGCGCACGGAGTATTCGAGCCTGCCGTGGAGCGAGCGTCCGGTGCAGGTCAAGGCTGGCAAGCAGACCTTTGACATGACCACCGACCGTAACGGTGTGCTGCGTCTGAACCTGCTCGACAGTCCGTTTGCCGAAAATGATCTCAATCATGTCGGCAAATTGCAGATCAGCGTTGAAGACGCCAAGGATGACGTGCACTCGGACTCATCGCTGATGATCAGCAGTCATCTGCGTGGCAAGTTGCTGGAAGCGCACGGGCTGATTTACGACGACCTGGAAGACGACGAAGTGAGCCAGTGGGTACACCGGGTCAAACGCCTGTCGGAACTGGGTCTGGAAGAAGAAGCCAGCGAGCTGGAACAGAGCCTGATCGAACTGACGCGTAACGATCCTGAGTTGCAGGCTGAGTTTCTCAAGTCGCTGACCAGGGATGCCGGGCGTCTGGTGGCGGACCCAGGCCCGAATTAACAGCTAAAAGCTTCGCGAGCAGGCTCGCTCCCACAGGGTGGAATACATTCCAAATGTGGCAGCGAGCCTGCTCGCGAAGAGGCCCTGACACACACCGAAAAATTAACGCTCAAACAACTCCATCTGCTCAAACCCGCCGCGCAAATCCTCCAGCCTCACCCCAACCCCCAACAACCGCACCGGTTTCCCGCCGCGATTGAACGCCTGCGTCAGCATCAACTGATAACTGCCCAGGTCCCGCCCTGCCCCGGCCTGCTCCAGTGTCGTTTGGGTAAAGTCATGAAACTTCACTTTGACGAACGGCTTGCCCGGTCGATAACTGCTGTCGATCCGCGCCATGCGGGTTTTCAGGGTTTCCAGCAGCTCTGGCAATTTATCCAGGCAACTGCGCAGATCCGGCAGATCAACGTCGTAGGTATTTTCCACGCTGACCGACTGACGCCGACTGTCGTTGTGCACCAGCCGGTCATCGATCCCACGCGCCAGACTCCACAGTCGCTCGCCAAAACTGCCGAATTCGCGCACCAGCGCCAATTTGTCCCACTCGCGCAACTGCGAGCAATCAACGATGCCGAGCTTGCCCAGCTTGTCGGCGGTGACCTTGCCGACGCCGTGCAACTTGCTCACCGGCAAACCACTGACAAAGTCTTCGACCTGATCCGGCGTGATCACAAACAAACCGTTGGGCTTTTTCCAGTCGCTGGCGATTTTTGCCAGAAACTTGTTCGGCGCCACGCCCGCAGACACGGTGATGTGCAATTGATTGGAGACCCGCCGGCGAATGTCTTGGGCAATGCGTGTGGCACTGCCGCCGAAATGCGCGCTATCGGAAACATCCAGATAAGCCTCATCCAGCGACAGCGGTTCAATCAGGTCGGTGTAGTCGCTGAAGATCGTGTGTATTTCTTTCGACGCTTCGCGATAGGCGTCCATGCGCGGCTTGACGATGGTCAGGTCCGGGCACAGCTTCAAAGCATGTCCCGAAGCCATCGCCGAACGCACGCCATAGGCCCGCGCTTCATAATTGCAGGTGGCAATCACCCCGCGCCGGTCCGCCGAACCACCCACCGCCAACGGCTTGCCGGCCAGACGCAGGTCATCGCGCATCTCGATGGCGGCGTAGAAACAGTCGCAGTCAATGTGGATGATTTTTCGCTGAGTCATGTCAGAAAAGGAAACGTGGCGAACCGGATCGGCAGTATCTCACTGACACCTGTATATAGCACCAGTGGTATGAATGTTCTTTCCAGGCGGTAGGAAATGTCCTTTGAATTTATTTTCTCAATCGACGAGCGGCCGCCAATAGAGCTGAAAGCCTTGTCCTGCCTGACCTGTAGCGTGAAAAACACCCGGGGAAAAGCGCTAACCGATTGAACCTCAACAGTTTTTATCCAGATTGCGGGTTGACACCCCAGCGTTCCTCTGTAGAATGCCGACACACAGACGCGGGATGGAGCAGTCTGGTAGCTCGTCGGGCTCATAACCCGAAGGTCGTCGGTTCAAATCCGGCTCCCGCAACCAAACATCAAAAAAGGCTACTCGAAAGAGTGGCCTTTTTTGTGCGCGTCTGTTTTGTAGATTTCCTCTTCTTATAAAGAAGGATCGCCAAACAGGAATTCGTTGCATTTCCGAAACTTAACGCATCACCTGCGACCGTTTGACGCGATTGCACACTTATTTGACCCTTTACGGGATTAGCGGTTGACACCTCGCCGTTCGCCTGTAGAATGCCGCCACACAGACGCGGGATGGAGCAGTCTGGTAGCTCGTCGGGCTCATAACCCGAAGGTCGTCGGTTCAAATCCGGCTCCCGCAACCAAACATCAAAAAAGGCTACTCGAAAGAGTGGCCTTTTTTGTATCTGTTGAAAAAGTCCTTTCGCAACAATGATCTGTCACTGTGCAGTGAACCGCTTGGGATCTTCAGAAGTGCTGACTTGCGACTATGCTTGAGTCGCAGGCAAGGCCTCTGCAATCCAGGAACTGCCCTCGCCGATACCCGGTGAGAGGCGTAGTATTTTGTGATTATTTTTTTCTACAGGGATTGGTAACTTGGCTGGATACCTCCATCCTGTCGCGCACAATCCAAGAGGTGATTGATGCGCGCCAACTCGTCTGATCCACAAGACACCGTCACAGCGGAACATCCGATCAAACCCGAGCGTTTACGCTTGCTGGATCGGTTGAGCAAATACCGGCAACCGATCGGTCTGGCGGTCACTTTATTGCTGTTCGCCATTGCCCTGATTGCCTGTCGCCATCTGCTCGCAGAACTCGATCTCGATGCCCTGCACGACTCGATTCTCGACGTACCGAAACCCGCTCTGATCGGCGCCTTCGGTGCGACCGTGGTCGGCTTCATTATTCTGCTCGGCTACGAATGGTCGGCCAGCCGCTATGCCGGCGTGACCTTGCCGCCGCGCACATTGGCGCTGGGCGGATTCACCGCGTTTGCGATTGGCAATGCAATCGGTCTGTCGCTGCTGTCCGGCGGTTCGGTGCGCTACCGTTTATATGCACGACTGGGTCTGGGGGCGTCGGAAGTCGCGCACATGACCTTGTTCGCCAGCTTGTCGCTGGGCTGCGCCTTGCCGCCGCTGGCTGCTCTGGCGACGCTGAGTGACCTGCCCGCCGCTTCCCAGGCGCTAGGCCTCTCGGAAGGCCTGCTCGGCACTGTGGCCGTGACCGTGTTGCTGCTCGGCGCCATCCTGATGATCGGCATCTATCGCCGACGTCTGCCGGAACAACCGTATCGTGACAACCTGCTGGTCAAGGCTGGCCGCCGCACCCTGCGTCTGCCAGGTCGCCGCCTGACTTTCCTGCAACTGGTGATCACCGCCCTCGACGTCGCGGCAGCCGCCACCGTGCTTTATCTGTTGCTGCCTGAGGCGCCGCCATTCGGCGCGTTCCTGCTGGTGTACCTGCTGGCCCTGGCCGCTGGCGTACTGAGCCATGTGCCGGGTGGCGTCGGTGTGTTCGAAGCTATTCTGCTGGCAGCGTTCGCCGACAAACTCGGCGCTGCGCCGCTGGCCGCTGCATTGCTGCTGTATCGCCTGATCTACGTGGTGCTGCCGCTGCTGGTGGCTTGCGTACTGCTACTGATCAACGAAGGCCAGCGCCTGTTCCAGACTCAGACCATGCGAGCGGCGTCCGGTCTGGCCGCGCCGATTCTGGCGGTGCTGGTGTTCCTTTCCGGTGTGGTGCTGCTGTTTTCAGGTGCCACGCCTGAAATCGATACGCGCCTGGAGCACATCGGTTTTCTGATCCCGCATCGCCTGGTCGACGCTTCGCACTTCGGCGCCAGCCTGATCGGCGTGCTGTGCCTGATGCTCGCTCAGGGTCTGCGCCGTCGCCTGTCGGCCGCGTGGATGCTGACCACCATTCTGTTGCTGGTCGGTGCCCTGCTCTCCCTGCTCAAAGGCTTCGACTGGGAAGAAGCCTGTTTGATGACCCTCACTGCCGCGTTGCTGGGTGTTTTCCGTCGTTCGTTCTATCGCCCGAGCCGTCTGACCGAACTGCCGTTCTCGCCGCTGTATCTGGTGGCCAGTCTGTGCGTGTTGGGCGCTTCGACGTGGCTGCTGCTGTTCGCCTATCAAGACGTGCCGTACAGCCATCAGTTGTGGTGGCAGTTCACTCTCGACGCCGACGCACCACGCGGCCTGCGCTCGCTGCTCGGCGCTGCCGTGCTGCTGCTGGTGATCGCCCTCACCTGGCTGCTGCGCACCGCGCGCCCGGTCATTCACCTGCCGACGCCTGACGAACTCGATCGCGCCGCGAAAATCCTCATGGCGTCGTCGCAACCCGACGGTGGCCTGGCGCTGACCGGTGACAAGGCGTTGCTGTTTCACCAGAACGACGAAGCCTTCCTGATGTACGCACGCCGTGGCCGCAGCCTGGTGGCGCTGTACGACCCGATCGGCCCCGGCCAGCAGCGCGCCGAGATGATCTGGCAATTCCGCGACCTGTGCGATATCCATCACGCTCGCCCTGTGTTCTATCAGGTGCGCGCGGAGAACCTGCCGTACTACATGGACATCGGCCTGACCGCGATCAAGCTGGGCGAAGAAGCCCGGGTCGATCTGCAGCGCTTTGACCTGGAAGCCAAGGGCAAAGAGATGAAGGACCTGCGCTACACCTGGAACCGTGGCACCCGTGACGGCTTGTCGCTGGAAATCCATGAGCCCGGTCAGGCGCCGATGGATGAGCTGAAAGTGATTTCCGATGCCTGGCTGACCGGCAAGAACGTGCGCGAGAAAGGCTTCTCCCTCGGCCGTTTCAGCGACGATTACCTGAAGCATTTCCGTATTGCGGTGATTCGCTTCGAAGGCCGCCCGGTGGCGTTCGCCAACCTGCTCGAGACCTACAGCCATGATCTGGCCAGTCTCGACCTGATGCGCGCACACCCGGACGCGCCCAAACTGACCATGGAATTCATGATGGTCGGCCTGATTCAACACTATAAGAGTCACGGATACGCGCGCTTCAGCCTGGGCATGGTGCCGTTGTCGGGGTTGCAACCCCGGCGTGGTGCACCGCTGACTCAGCGTCTGGGCTCGATGGTCTTCCGCCGTGGTGAGCAGCTGTACAACTTCCAAGGCTTGCGCCGCTTCAAAGACAAGTTCCAGCCTGACTGGGAACCCCGTTATATGGCCGTGCCCGCCGGACTCGATCCGCTGGTGGCGCTGGCCGACACTGCTGCCCTGATCGCGGGTGGCTTGACTGGATTGGTGAAACGCTGATGATTCAACGCTCCCTGAAGTACATCCTGGCCGCACTGATCGTGCTGGCCGTGATTGCCGGCGGCGGTTTCTGGTACCTCAAACGTCCGGCACCGGAACCAACGCTCGAACCTGTTACGGCGGCAGACGGCACCGTTTTGACCCGTGTCATCCCCGGCACCAAGCCCAAGGCGCAGGTGCTGGTCGCGGTCAACGACGACCAGAAACTCTCCGAAAAGCAACTGACCACCCTGAGCCGCAGCGCCTCGGCGCAAATCGTTCAGGTGATTCTGCCCAAGGACTGCCTGCTGCAAAGCCGCGCCCTGCAAACCGGTCTGCGCGAATTGAACGGCCCGGCGACACTCGTTAGCGGCATCGGCCCAGGCGCCGTGCTGGCCTGGCGCTGGTTGTCCGAGCAAAAGGACGACAAGGCCCAAGCGATTTCCGTGGACCTGGCGCTGGAAAAACCCGGCTGCACTCATCTGTTGCCGAAATCCGCCGCGCACGGTCACTGGCTGGTGGCATGGAACGACAACCCGGATGATGCCAGCGCGGGTTTCGTGCGCGATCAGCCGAACGCCGAAACCAGCATCAGCGACTACGACATCAACCTGCCGCAAGTGCTGAACAACGAACTGCGCAAAATCCTCGTCGGCGGCGACAAGGCCAACGGCGGTCTGGCGATCCCGGTGGTGGAAGTCCCGGCCGGTCAGGCCAAGGACACCGTGACCCTGTTCCTCTCCGGTGACGGCGGCTGGCGCGACCTCGACCGCGACGTGGCCGGCGAGATGGCCAAGATCGGCTACCCGGTGGTCGGCATCGACACCCTGCGCTACTACTGGCAGCACAAGAGCCCGGAGCAAAGCGCGCTGGACCTGACCGAACTGATGCAGCACTACCGGCAGAAATGGGGCACCAAACGCTTCATCCTCACCGGTTACTCGTTCGGCGCCGACGTATTACCAGCGATCTACAACCGCCTGCCGGACACCGAGCAGCAACGCGTCGACGCCATCATCCTGCTGGCCTTCGCCCGCACCGGCAGCTTCGAAATCGAAGTCGAAGGCTGGTTGGGTAACGCCGGTAAAGAAGCCGCCACCGGCCCGGAAATGGCCAAGCTGCCACCGGCCAAGGTTGTGTGCATCTATGGTGAAGAAGAGACGGATGAAAGCGGCTGCACGGACAAGACTGCGGTGGGTGAAGCGGTGAAACTGCCCGGCGGCCACCACTTCGACGAGAACTACCCCGCGCTGGCCAAGCGCTTGGTGGATCTGATCGAGAAGCGTCAGAGCAAGGACTCGGTCGCCGAAGAGTGATCTGAGCCGCGCCCACAAAAGCCCCCGCAACTTCGCAGTTGCGGGGGCTTTTTACATTCCAGCAGCCACGAAAATCCCCTGTGGGAGCGAGCCTGCTCGCGAAGCGGTGGGTCAGTTTACAGATTCGTCGACTAACACTACGCCTTCGCGAGCAGGCTCGCTCCTACAAGGGATGGCGCTGAATTCAGGCAACTCGTCAGTCTCGCTGGCCAAGCTGAACATCTATCCACGTGACATCATCGTCGCCAACGCTAAAGTCGCTATCCGGCACCGCCAACAAAGTGCTTTGCTGGGCTTGCGTCAAGTCCGCCCAAAAGCCATCAGTCACAAATACCAAGCGCTCAACAGCGTCCAGTGCACAACAAACAAAATCAGGGTTCGGAACCCGATTGATCTTCAAACATCGCGTTACCGAATTTCGTGCGGGGTCTTGTGCCAATTCACAGTGCGAACGATCGCGTCGCCAATTAGCCTTGCAGTGAGGTGGCGTAATCCACTCGATGGCTCCCGCCAGCGTCACAATCCCGCATGAACAGTCTCCCTCGTATGCAATGGTGAGTCGGCCATGAGCGAGCAAGCCAATCAGGTAACAGATGGCTCCCGTCTGATCAGCAGGCAACGACGCATGAAAATCCGCCAGTATTGAACCCAATAGACGCTCAACAGCTGCGGGCTCTGCAGGATAGCCTCCCTGCTCCATCTGTGTGGAATGAGCCGCCAACACGCCGTTTACGAAGCTTTCAGCCAGCTGTCCACTGCCGCGCCTCGAAGTGCCATCCGCGACAACAAAAATCCCACTGTCACCCTCACAGGTCGCTCCGGCATAGTCATCATTTGCCCTGCTGGCTTGCCCAGTGATTGATCGGGAGTGGTATCTCATGCGTTGGCCAACGCTTTCATACGCCTGTGAATAATCTGCCCTCTGCCTGGATTCGCCTGCACCGAGCCTGAACTTTCGATTACATAGCCAACCCCATCGAGCGCCATCAGCTTGTGGATTCCCTCTGTGATGAACGCCTTGAGGTCCTTGTCAGTCTGGCGCACCTCCTCCAACAGCTCAGGCCGACCATCGATCAAGATGATCATGTCCTCGACATCCTTGTGATAAGGATCGCCATTTCCCCGACCTGCGAAAGCTTCCAGTTTCGTCGCGAGAAAATACGTGGGCTGGAATATCTGGATGACAGTGCCGCTGGGCAGGGTGAATTTATCGGCCCTCGCCAGCCCCTCGACGAACCAGCGGTTGGCATAGCCGAGCACTGCAGGGTCGGAAGGCATGACATCCACGACAACGTCATTGAAGCGAAAACGACAATTGACCTCGTCCTCACCGGTGATCTTGAATCCCTTGGCCGCCAGCCGTTCGGTGAGTTGGTTCCAGGCGCTGACACCGGCCAACTCGATCACTAGATCAACGTCATCAGTGAAACGAATGTCGTCCAGCACGGCTGTATCTGTAACCAGCATGGCGGTTGTGCAACCGCCAACAAAAGCAACTTCGGCGAGAAACGCCTCGCCCAAGCCTTCAGCCACGAACTCAATGAGCTCGTAGTTGTGATCCGCGTTTGACGACATGTTATTTCAGCCCCATCCCTGCCTTCAGAATACTGATTGCCACACCACACTCACGCGGACCACCCAGACGGATTGCATCAGCGAGCGCCAGATAGTGGTAAAGGATCCGGTCTTTTTTCACCGCTTCCGGCACTGTTTTGTAAAGCGGCTCGATCGCTTGACCTCGCTCGGTTCCCTGCGCATCCGGCCAGACCGGAATCAAACCACCCGCACTCTTGATGCTTTTGGACAGCGCAGGCGCCGCAAAGCCTGTGGGTATGCCACGAACCATCGCGCCAGGCTTGACCGGGAAGAAGTACTTCAGTGCGTGCTCGATAATTTTCAGCAGCTCCCGGCGGTGCACTTTGGCAAGCCCGGTGTCGTAGTCATGGATGAGCAATCCGGATTCCCGGCATCGGGCGAGAGCATTTGAGACTTCGCTTTTGCTCAGTCCGAGAGAGGCAGACAGCGCACGCAGAGAGTACCGATCGCTCCAACTTGTCAGCGGTGGATCAGATGCTGGTTCCGCCCATCCCTCCCAGCCTGGCCCATCAGCGAAAGGCGAATCGAATTCGCGGCGCTGGAAGACTGTGTCTTCCCCATCAGTGGAATAGGTAACCAATGGCTTCGCCACACTCTCCCCTGCGGACATTCGGCTGACGACATAGGGCCTGAGCAGCTCTTCGACCCTGTCCGAATTCGATTCGACCTCCATCTCCCCCAAGAGATTCTCTTCCTGAGCGTGGAGACTGGCCATTTTGAACAAAAGTAAAATGTCTTGACTCTTCATTTAGCTCAAAACCTCAAGTGTCCACATTCCATAAAACGTGGACACTTGTCTCACTGACAAGGTCGGGTCGTCAAGCCCTTGGGTCGATCACTAATCGCTGCATACCTTGCCCGCATATCTTCATGGCTGATTGCTTGGGCCAGATCAAAGATGAGCAATCGTTCACTGGCCTTCTTTTCGAGCCGAAGGTCCTTCGGTTCATCCTGTGATTCTTGTTGCGCTGATGCTGTCATACGTACCTGAATGCTTTGCACACGTCGGTTCGTGTCAGACGTTTAGTATCGTTTACTTCCAGTCTCGCAATATCGGATGACGTCCACAGACCTTGTAGGCAAACTCCGAAACTCTTGTTGGGACGCTGTGCCGCTCTATTGCGCTGTTTTTTGACGGGATACTCTCCGGACGTCGCTGACCCATTCAGCGATCGGGCTTGGTAACCCGGTGGAATAAGGCGCAACAGCGCACCCGACACGACTCAGGCGTATTACACGTCTGTACCCCAGTGTTATGGCAGCTGTGCGTGGGACGCTTTCGGGCGTGCCGGTTTCCTTGATTCCCCGGTTTACCAACCTGCGCACAGCTGCCACCCATTCGCTTGGTATCGGATGCGGCAGCTCTCGAAATCAAGGGAACTGACAATGAACAATCCATCAGATCTTAAAACCATCGGCTTCACCCCCTTCCTCTACAACTCGGATCAAGCGTTCTTCAACGTCCGCTCCGGCATCCCGATCCTCAATGCCTTGTCGCAATCCTCCGACCTGCTATCCCTCGCCAAATCCTTCGCCGAGGACGCGGCCTTCATCAAAGACACCGACCGCCATGCCTGGGCTGCGCATTACCTGACGGTGATGGGCAAGGCCTTGATTGATGACGTGATCCATGCGCTGATCCCACGACCTGCACGGACGAAAACCGAATCAGAAGAGCGACCTGATAGAACGTAACACCACGAAACTCTTGTGGGAGCGGGCTTGCTCGCGAAGGCGGTGGATTAGCCGCTGGAGATGTCGACTGACACGACGCATTCGCGAGCAAGCCCGCTCCCACAGGGGATTTGCGCTGGATTTGAGGTTTATGTGGGCAGTAAAAAGCCCCCGCCAGCCACAAGGCCGACGGGGGCTTTTCAGTTGAGGCGCAGGCTTACATCTCCACCTGCGTCCCCAGCTCAATCACCCGGTTCAACGGCAGATTGAAGAACCGCAAATTCCCATTGGCATTCTTCAACATGAATGCAAACAGCGCCTCACGCCAACGCGCCATGCCCTCAAGTTTAGAGGCAATCACCGTTTCACGGCTGAGGAAGTAAGTCGTGCGCATCGGGCTGAAATCCAGATCATCCAGATGACACAGCTTCAAGGCTTGCGGCACGTCCGGCTCGTCGGTGAAGCCGAAGTGCAGGATCACCCGGAAGAACCCTTCGCCGTGCGCTTCGACCTCGAAACGTCGTGATGGCGGAACGCGCGGGATGTCTTCGTAGACCACGGTCAGCAACACCACTTGCTCATGCAGCACCTGGTTGTGCAGCAGGTTGTGCAACAGCGCATGCGGCACGGCGTCGGAGCGGGCGGTGAGGAACACCGCCGTGCCCTGCACCCGGTGCGGCGGTTGCACGCGAATGCTGCTGATGAAGATCGGCAGCGGCAGCGCGCCTTCGTCGAGGCGTTCGACCAGCAGTTGTTTGCCGCGTTTCCAGGTGGTCATCAGCACAAACAGCGCGATACCGGCGATCACCGGGAAGGCGCCGCCCTGAACGATCTTCGGCACGTTGGCAGCGAAGTACAGACCGTCCACCAGCAGGAAGCCGATCAGCACCGGCACCGCGAGGATCGGTGGCCATTTCCACAGCAGCAGCATCACCGCCGACACCAGAATGGTGGTCATCAGCATGGTGCCGGTCACCGCCACGCCGTAGGCCGAGGCCAGAGCGCCGGAGGACTCGAAACCGAGCACCAACAGGACCACGCCGACCATCAGCGCCCAGTTCACCGCGCCAATATAGATCTGGCCCTGCTCGTCGCTGGAGGTGTGCTGGATGTACATACGCGGGATGTAACCGAGCTGAATCGCCTGACGGGTCAGGGAGAATGCGCCGGAAATCACCGCTTGCGAGGCAATCACCGTGGCCAGCGTCGACAGACCGACCAGTGGAATCAGCGCCCAGCTCGGTGCCAGCAGATAGAACGGGTTACGCGCTGCTTCCGGGTTTTCCAGCAGCAAGGCGCCCTGACCGAAGTAGTTGAGCACCAGCGCCGGCAACACCAAGATGAACCACGCCCGGGCAATCGGCTTGCGACCAAAGTGGCCCATGTCGGCGTACAGCGCTTCTGCACCGGTCAGCGCCAGCACCACGGCGCCGAGGATCGCCACGCCCATGCCTGGATGAACGACGAAGAAATTCACCGCCCAGATCGGGTTCATCGCATGCAGCACTTCTGGCGCGTGGCTGATGCCATACACACCGAGGGCGCCGAGGACGAGGAACCAGGTGACCATAATCGGCCCGAACAGAATGCCAATCCGCGCCGTACCGTGTTTCTGAATCAGAAACAGCGCCACCAGCACCACCAGCGACAGCGGCACGACCCAATGGTCGATACCATCGAATGCCAGTCCCAAACCTTCAATCGCCGACAGTACGGAAATCGCCGGGGTGATCATGCTGTCGCCATAAAACAGCGCCGCGCCGATCAGTCCGCACACCACCAGCAACGACCGCAGCTTTTTGCGATGCCCTGCCGCACGACGCGCCAGCGCGGTGAGCGCCATGATGCCGCCCTCGCCCTGGTTGTCGGCGCGCAGCACGAACATCATGTATTTGATCGACACGACCCAGATCAGCGACCAGAAGATCAGCGACAGAATGCCCAGCACGCCATCGTGATTGACCGATACGCCGTAAGCGCCGGAAAACACTTCTTTGAGGGTGTACAGCGGGCTCGTGCCGATGTCGCCGTAAACCACCCCGACCGCCGCGACCAGCATGCTCAGCGGCTTGGAGGCCGAACCCTCGGCGCCTGCCGCATGACTACTTGCCTGACCCATCCAACACTCCTACTTCTCAGAACCGGCTTCTTGAATGAAGCACTATGCTTTGTGGTGCAGCATGCGCTGTTTTACCTGTTGTTACAGACGTTTTGTTGACTGTAAAAAATTGGTAAAGCTCAACGGCGCGAAGCATAGCGCAGCACTCGTCGTATTTCCCTGCATAAAGCTGGTCAAGTGCGTTGCCCGCCGCTAGAATTGCGCACTTTTTGATCAGAGGCGCGCCCTAAGCGCCCGTCCGTCGGCTTTCGCACCAAGAAAGCGATGTCACAAAATACCGAGGTTAGACATGTCCACCACTCCTGCGCCGGCCAATCCAAAGGTTGGCTTTGTATCTCTGGGTTGCCCGAAAGCACTGGTCGACTCCGAGCGCATCCTGACCCAGCTGCGCATGGAAGGCTATGACGTGGTGTCCACCTATCAGGACGCCGACGTTGTAGTCGTCAACACCTGCGGTTTCATCGATTCGGCCAAGGCTGAATCGCTGGAGGTGATCGGTGAAGCGATCAAGGAAAACGGCAAGGTGATCGTTACCGGTTGCATGGGCGTGGAAGAAGGCAACATCCGCAACGTACACCCGAGCGTGCTGGCCGTGACCGGTCCGCAGCAGTACGAGCAAGTGGTCAACGCCGTGCACGAAGTGGTGCCACCGCGTCAGGATCACAACCCGCTGATCGACCTCGTGCCGCCGCAAGGCATCAAGCTGACCCCGCGTCACTACGCCTACCTGAAGATTTCCGAAGGCTGCAACCACAGCTGCAGCTTCTGCATCATCCCGTCGATGCGCGGCAAACTGGTCAGCCGTCCGGTCGGTGACGTGCTCGACGAAGCCCAGCGCCTGGTCAAATCCGGCGTCAAAGAGCTGCTGGTGATCTCGCAAGACACGAGCGCCTACGGCGTTGATGTGAAATACCGCACCGGCTTCTGGAACGGCGCGCCGGTGAAAACCCGCATGACCGAACTCTGCGAAGCGCTGAGCACCCTCGGCGTCTGGGTGCGTCTGCACTACGTTTACCCGTATCCGCACGTTGACGAGCTGATCCCGCTGATGGCCGCCGGCAAAATCCTGCCGTACCTGGACATCCCGTTCCAGCACGCCAGCCCGAAAGTGCTGAAGTCGATGAAACGCCCGGCGTTCGAAGACAAGACCCTGGCGCGGATCAAGAACTGGCGCGAAATCTGCCCGGACCTGATCATCCGTTCGACCTTCATTGTCGGCTTCCCGGGCGAAACCGAAGAAGACTTTCAGTACCTGCTGAACTGGCTGACCGAAGCCCAGCTCGACCGCGTCGGCTGCTTCCAGTACTCGCCGGTAGATGGCGCTCCTGCCAATGATCTCGATCTGGAGATCGTTCCGGACGACGTCAAGCAGGATCGTTGGGATCGCTTCATGGCGCACCAGCAAGCGATCAGCTCGGCACGCCTGCAAATGCGCATCGGCCGTGAAATCGAAGTGCTGGTGGACGAAGTCGACGAGCAAGGCGCGGTGGGCCGCTGCTTCTTCGACGCCCCGGAAATCGACGGCAACGTGTTTATCGACAATGGCAGCAATCTGAAGCCGGGCGACAAGGTCTGGTGCAAAGTGACTGACGCTGACGAATATGATCTGTGGGCTGAGCAAATCTAAGCATCACCCAGTACCTGTGGGAGCGGGCTTGCTCGCGAAAGCGCTGGATCAGTCACCCGACATGTCGACTGACACAACGCCTTCGCGAGCAAACTCGCTCCCACAAGGGGAATAGTGTTGTATTCAAAGGCCCCGCTCTTTTTACGAGATGCGGGGCTTTTTTACGGCTATCGTTTAGCGGGGGACGGACTCCCTTTAAACGGACAAGAGGCAGACGGGCATGCGTCACCATTCGGGCATCCACACGCCGAAACTCAGCGATTATCAGGAACTGACCCGGGTCTGGGAGGCCTCGGTCCGTGCGACCCATGATTTTCTGCCAGACAGCTACATCGAGTTGTTGCGCAACCTGGTGCTGACCCGCTACCTCGACTCGGTGATGCTGATCTGCACCAAGGATCGCGAGCAACGCATCACCGGCTTCGCCGGCGTTGCGGCAGGCAAGATTGAAATGCTCTTTATCGATCCCGACCGTCGCGGCCAGGGCCTGGGTAAAACGCTGCTCAATTACGCCCTGCAGCATCTGAACGCCGATGAACTGGATGTGAACGAACAGAACCCGCAGGCGCTGGGGTTTTACTTCAAGCAAGGATTCGAGGTCATCGGCCGTTCGGAGGTCGATGGCATGGGCCAGCCGTATCCGTTGCTGCACATGCGCTTGCGGCAGAACCAGCAGCGCACCAGCAATGGCTGACACACCATAAAACCCTGTGGGAGCTGGCTTGCCAGCGATGCGGGCGCTGCGGTCTGCAAGAAATACCGAGGTGATGCCATCGCTGGCAAGCCAGCTCCCACAAGGTATACAGAACACCGTGAAATGGAACCGGGCTTAACCGGCGCCACACAGGTACAATGCCCACCCCTTTTTTGTTACGGCCCTGTCATGACTGACCCGATTCGCCTCTCCAAACGCCTCATCGAACTGGTGGGTTGCTCCCGCCGCGAGGCCGAGCTGTTCATCGAGGGCGGCTGGGTCACCGTGGACGGCGAAGTCATCGACGAGCCGCAATTCAAGGTCGGCGACCAGAAGGTGGAGCTCGACAAGGCCGCCAAGGCCACCGCGCCGGAGCCGGTGACCATTCTGCTCAACGTGCCGGCGGGCATGGATGCGAACAGCGCGATGCAAACCCTGAGCGCCGAAACCCTCAGCGAAGAACATCGCTACAGCAAACGCCCGTTGCGTGGCCACTTCCTGCGCCTGACCGCCAGCACCGACCTGCAGGCCAAGGCCAGCGGCCTGCTGGTGTTCACTCAGGACTGGAAGATTCTGCGCAAGCTCACCGCCGATTCGGCCAAGATCGAGCAGGAATACATCGTTGAAGTCGAAGGTGACATGGTCGCCCACGGCCTCAACCGTTTGCAGCACGGCCTGACCCACAAGGGCAAGGAGCTGCCGCCGGTCAAGGCCAGTTGGCAGAACGAAAACCGCCTGCGCTTCGCCATGAAAAACCCGCAGCCGGGCATCATCGCCCAGTTCTGCGAAGCGGTTGGCTTGAAGGTTGTCGGCATCCGCCGCATCCGTATCGGCGGCGTCTCGATTGGCAAAGTACCGGTCGGCCAATGGCGCTACCTGTCCGGCAAAGAGAAGTTCTGACGCTTCCATTGCCGCCACACATTCCGGCAGCGCGCCCGCGCGCTGCCCACAACGCTTATCAGGATTACCGACATGGTTCATAACGACGTATTGCGCAGCGTGCGCTACATGCTCGACATCAGCGACAAGAAGGTTATCGAGATCATCAAACTCGGCGGCATGGACGTGACCCTCGCCGACGTGATCACCTGGCTCGACAAGAAAGAAGAAGACGAAGAAGGTTTCGTGCGCTGCCCGGACGAAGTCATCGCACACTTCCTCGATGGCCTGGTGATCTTCAAGCGTGGCAAGGACGAAAGCCGTCCGCCGCAGCCGATCGAGGTGCCGGTGACCAACAACATCATCCTGAAAAAGCTGCGCGTGGCCTTCGAACTGAAAGAAGACGACATGCACGCGATCCTCAAGGCGGCCGAGTTTCCGGTGTCCAAACCTGAGCTGAGCGCGCTGTTCCGCAAGGTCGGCCACACCAACTACCGCCCGTGCGGCGATCAGTTGCTGCGCAACTTCCTCAAGGGTCTGACCCTGCGCGTTCGTCCGGACTGATGCCCTTCTGCGGTGGCGACTGATGGTCGCCACCGCAGCGCATGACCGTTCATTCCCTTCGAAAATAGTGGCTCCGTTTTTTGCGGCTGGCGACTAGGGTGTATTGATCCCTAGCCCTCAGGATTCGCCATGCACCCGTACTTTTCCCTGCAAGGCCGCACCGCTCTGGTGACCGGCGGCACCCGTGGTATCGGCAAAATGATCGCCAAGGCCTTTGTCGAGGCTGGCGCCCGAGTGTTCGTCTGCTCCCGAGACGCCGAAGCCTGCCATCAAACGGCGCAAGAACTCAGTGCCTTGGGCACTTGCCACCGCGTGGCGGCGAATCTGGCGACGGAAGAAGGCGTGCAGGAACTGGCCGCGCGCTTGGGCGAGCAGATCACCCATCTGGATATCCTCGTGAACAACGCCGGCACCACGTGGGGCGCGCCGCTGGAGAGCTATCCGGTCAAGGGCTGGGAAAAGGTCATGCAGCTCAACGTGACCTCGGTGTTCAGCTGCATCCAGCAATTTCTGCCGTTGCTGCGCAAAGCCGGGTCGGCGGCGAATCCGGCGCGGATCATCAACATCGGTTCAGTGGCGGGGATTTCTTCGTTCGGCGAGCAGGCGTATGCCTACGGGCCGAGCAAAGCGGCATTGCATCAACTGTCACGGATTCTCGCGCGGGAACTGGTGAGCCAGCACATCAACGTCAATGTCATCGCCCCGGGGCGGTTTCCGAGCAAGATGACCCAGCACATCGGCAATGATCAGCAGGCACTGGCCGAGGACACGGCGCTGATCCCGATGAAGCGTTGGGGGCGTGAGGAAGAGATGGCGGCGCTGGCAATCAGTCTGGCGAGTACGGCGGGGGCTTATATGACCGGGAATATTATTCCGCTGGATGGTGGGTTCAGCCTCTGAGATTGGCGGCGCGGCCTTCGCGAGCAGGCTCGCTCCCACAGGAATTTTGTTTACGACACAGGTCAACTGTGGGAGCGAGCCTGCTCGCGAAGAGGCCGGTCCTGCTACCACCAGTCTTGGGGCCCGCCGGGTTATCATGCCCGCCCTGATCCCGCTTCTGACTCTCAACCATGACTTACAGCGTCTCCCCCATCGGCTTCGTGCGCTCCTGCTTCAAGGAGAAGTTCGCCATCCCCCGCCAGCCGCAACTGGCCCCCGCCGCGCGTGGCGTGCTGGAACTGGTAGCGCCGTTCGATCAGGGTGACGCCGTGCAGGGTCTGGAGCAGGTCAGTCATGTCTGGCTGCTGTTCCTCTTCCATCAGGCGCTGGAAGAAAAACCGCGCCTGAAAGTCCGCCCTCCCCGTCTGGGTGGCAACAAGTCCATGGGCGTCTTTGCGACCCGCGCCACCCACCGCCCGAATGGCATCGGCCAATCCGTGGTGAAACTGGACAAGGTCGAAGCCAACCGCCTGTTCATCTCCGGCATCGACTTGCTCGACGGCACACCGGTTCTCGACATCAAACCCTACGTGCCTTACGCCGACATCATCACCAGCGCCTCCAACAGCATCGCCAGCGCTGCGCCGCAGTTGATTGACGTGCAGTGGACGGATGCCGCGTTGCAACAGGCGCACACCCACGCCCAGCGCCTTGCCGAGCCACTGGTCGAGTTGATCGAGCAATGCCTGGCACAGGATCCGCGCCCGGCCTATCAGACCCCGGCGCCGGAACGTGAGTACGGTGCGCAGTTCTGGGATCTCGACGTGCGCTGGCATTACCCGACGCCTGAACAGATTCGCGTCCTCGAAGTCATCCCCGCCAGCGCGTGAACCCGCACCCAATGTAGGAGCTGCCGCAGGCTGCGATCTTTTGATTTTGCTCTTCAAAAGCAAGATCAAAAGATCGCAGCCTGCGGCAGCTCCTACAGGTGAATGTCGCGGGCATAAAAAAGCCCCCATTGCCAATTCAGACAATGGGGGCTTTTTCAGTGGGGCTTACTTCTCGACGAACGCACGCTCGATCAGGTAGTCACCCGGCTCGCGCATACGCGGCGACACGGTCAGGCCGAAGCTGTTGAGCACTTCGCTGGTCTCGTCGAGCATGCTCGGGCTGCCGCACAACATGGCGCGGTCGTCCTGCGGGTTGATCGGCGGCAGGCCGATGTCGCTGAACAGCTTGCCGCTGCGCATCAGGTCGGTCAGACGACCTTCGTTCTCGAACGGCTCGCGGGTCACGGTTGGGTAGTAGATCAGCTTGTCGCGCAGCGCTTCGCCGAAGAACTCGTTCTGCGGCAGGTGCTCGGTGATGAATTCGCGATAGGCGACTTCATTCACATAGCGAACACCGTGGCACAGGATCACTTTTTCGAAACGCTCGTAGGTTTCAGGGTCCTGGATCACGCTCATGAACGGCGCCAGACCGGTGCCGGTGCTGAGCAGGTAAAGGTGTTTGCCAGGTTTCAGGTCATCCAGTACCAGCGTGCCCGTAGGCTTTTTGCTGATGATGATCTCGTCGCCTTCCTTCAGGTGCTGCAACTGCGAAGTCAGCGGGCCATCAGGCACCTTGATGCTGAAGAACTCCAGATGCTCTTCCCAGTTCGGGCTGGCGATCGAGTAAGCGCGCATAAGCGGGCGGCCATTTGGTTGTTGCAGGCCGATCATCACGAACTGCCCGTTCTCGAAACGCAGGCCCGGGTCGCGGGTGCACTTGAAGCTGAACAGGGTATCGTTCCAGTGATGAACACTGAGGACACGCTCGTGGTTCATGTTGCTCATGTACGTTTGACTCCTGGATATTGGCTCTGCGCTTGCTCTGGGCTGAAAAAATGCCGATGGTGCGCAATTGCATCGCATTCTAATAGCGCTGACAATATCTGTTAACTGGATTATTAAGATAAGGGTTATCGGTTATATCGATATGCGATTTACTCTCCGTCAACTGCAAGTCTTCGTCGCTGTCGCCCAGCAGGAAAGCGTATCCCGTGCTGCGGGTCTGCTCAACCTCTCGCAATCGGCGGCAAGCACTTCGATCACCGAACTGGAGCGCCAGTCCAGCTGCCAGCTGTTCGACCGTGCCGGCAAACGGCTGAGTCTCAACGCCCTGGGCAAACAGTTGCTGCCGCAAGCCGTGGCGCTGCTCGACCAATCCAAGGAAATCGAAGACCTGCTCAACGGCAAATCCGGTTTCGGCTCGCTATCAGTGGGGGCAACGCTGACCATCGGCAATTATCTGGCCACCCTGCTGATTGGCAGTTTCATGCAGCGCCACCCGGAAAGTCAGGTGAAGCTGCACGTGCAGAACACGGCCAATATCGTGCAACAAGTCGCTCACTATGAAATTGATCTGGGTCTCATCGAAGGCGATTGCAGCCACCCGGACATCGAAGTGCAGAGCTGGGTCGAAGATGAGCTGGTGGTGTTCTGCGCGCCGCAGCATCCGCTGGCCAAACGCGGCAGCGCGACCATGGAAGAGTTGACGCACGAAGCGTGGATTCTGCGAGAGCAGGGTTCCGGTACGCGCCTGACCTTCGATCAGGCCATGCGTCACCATCGCAGTGCGCTGAATATCCGTCTGGAGCTGGAGCACACCGAAGCGATCAAACGCGCGGTGGAATCGGGGCTGGGGATTGGCTGCATCTCGCGGCTGGCTCTGCGAGATGCCTTCCGCCGCGGCAGTCTGGTGGCGGTGGAGACGCCGGATCTGGATCTGGCGCGGCAGTTCTACTTCATCTGGCACAAGCAGAAATACCAGACCTCGGCCATGCGCGAATTTCTTGACCTGTGCCGCGCCTTCACCGCTGGGGTGCAGCGCAGCGACGAGATCGTCTTGCCGACGATTGCTTAAAGCAGAACCACTGCCCAGACCAGGGCAATCATGCTCAAGGCCACGAATTGCGCGGCGCTGCCCATGTCCTTGGCGTTCTTGGACAGTGGGTGCAGTTCCAGCGAGATACGGTCAATGGCCGCTTCCACCGCCGAATTCAGCAACTCGACAATCAACGCCAGCAAGCACACGGCGATCAGCAGCGCCTGTTCGACGCGGCTGACATTGAGGAAGAATGTCAGCGGAATCAGCACCACGTTGAGCAGCACCAGTTGACGGAACGCCGCTTCGCCAGTGAAGGCTGCGCGCAGGCCGTCCAGCGAGTAACCAGAAGCGTTAAGGATGCGTTTCAGGCCGGTCTGGCCCTTGAAAGGTGACATAAGGTAGAAACCAACCAAAAAGGAATGGGAAAACTAGATCAACGAAAGTCAAAAAAGCGTGAAGGCGCCAGGCTTTATTGGCTCGGAATTGACTCAAGTTGTTGCAAGAGCAACGCAGCCTGCGTCCGGGTACGCACATTCAACTTGCGAAAGATCGCCGTAACGTGGGCCTTGATGGTCGCTTCCGACACGCTCAATTCATAGGCAATCTGCTTGTTCAGCAGGCCTTCGCACACCATGGTCAATACGCGGAACTGCTGGGGCGTCAGGCTCGCCAGGCCATCGCTGGCGGCCTTGGCTTCGGCGGAAACGCTGACCGCTTCGAACGCCTGCGGCGGCCAGAACACATCGCCATCGAGCACTTTACGCACTGCTTCCTGAATCACGCTCAGGCCACTGGACTTGGGAATAAAGCCACTGGCCCCGAATTCACGGGACTTGACCATCACCGAGGCTTCTTCCTGCGCCGAGACCATTACCACCGGAATCTGCGGGTATTGTCCGCGCAACATCACCAGCCCGGAAAACCCGAATGCGCCGGGCATGTTCAGATCCAGCAGGACCAGATCCCAATCAGCCTTTTCGGTCAGGCGCGTCTCCAGTTCGGCGATGCTCGCCACTTCCACCAGTCGCACGTCCGCGCCAAGGCCCAGCGTCACCGCTTGATGCAGAGCGCTACGAAACAGGGGGTGATCATCGGCAATCAGGATGTCGTATGTGGCCATTTTTCAAATGATCCTGTTTTTGATGGCAGACCCGGTGCATTCGGGTCTGGCCAAAGCAACTCAAGATGCCGCCTTATAGCGGTATCTACAGGGGCACGTTCAACGCCAATAACCAGCAAACACGGCGTTTCAAACCTTGGCCGCACCCTAATCGGCGCCAAGCATGCCCAGCGAAAACCGGGTGGTCAAGCAGCACGGCCGCCGCTGCATACAGTATGGGCCACTATTGGGCCAACTCCGGCTGCGGCTTTCGTATATAGGGTTGCAACTCGGCGTGAGCCGGCGTGGCTTCATTCACGTCCAGTTGCTGTTTGGCCCCCAGGTAATGCTGGCTGAACACGTCGAAATAGGCGTCAAGCGCCGACGCGGCGTCACTGTCACCCGCCAGTTCCAGGCACAACGCGGCAACTTCGGCGGTGCACAGGTGCTCGCTGCGCGTCGAGCGCCGCAAGCGATAGCGCGACAGTTTGTCGGGGAGCAGGCTGAGAATCGGCAAGCGGTCGAAGTAGGGACTCTTGCGGAAGATCTTGCGTGCCTCGGTCCAGGTCGCGTCGAGCAGAATGAACAGCGGACGCTTGCTGTTATCGGGGGCAACGGTGTTGGTCACGCGCGACGGCTCGACGTATTCGCCGGGAAACACCAGATAGGGCTGCCATTGTGGATCGTTGAGCAGCGCCAGCATCTGCGGGTCGGGCTCGGTGCGCGACCAGATGAACGCGTGGTTATCGCGCACCACATCGGCAATCAGCCAACCGGTGTTGCTCGGTTTGAACACTTCCTTGCCGGTCATGATCAGGCACACGCCGGAACGGGTGTCGACCGTTGGCCGCCAGGCGCACAGGCAATGGCTGATGATCACGCGGCAGTCGCGGCAACGCTCGGAGCGAAAGCCCCGGGCTTGAATCGGCTTGATGCCCTCGTCTTCGCGCTGATCGCGCAGGCGGGCTACGGCGTTGGGGGCATGGTTCATCGCAGGCAAGGCCGGCAGACAGGGAAACTCGACACGAACAAGACTCGGCAGGGCAATAAAGACCGGCAGTTTACCAGAGCAACGGGCACAACCCTGTACCGTCCAGACCGGCTCCCCTATAATTCGCGGCCACTGAACGCACAGTCACGTGGCTGGTCGAACCACCAGTCACTGAACCAGGAGAGTTTCATGCTGCGCCTTATCGTTCCCACCGCTGCCATTCTGCTGGCGTCGTCCTTCACCGCTCAGGCTGCGTCCTTGAGTGAGCAGAATCTGAACAGAGAGCTGCGCAACGTCGCCGCCCAAAGCAGCGTCGGCACGCCACGGGCAATCAATGAAGACATTCTTGATCAGGGCTACACCGTTGAAGGCACCACACTGATCAACCACCTGAGCGTGCAGGCAAGCCATGCTGAAAAGATGCGCGCGGACCCAAAAGCCGTGTATTTCCAGTTGGGTGCTTCGGTGTGCAACAACCCGTCTTATCGCAAATTGATGGCCAAGGGTGCCGTGATGCGTTACGACTTCACCGAGGTCAAGACCAATCGTGCCATCGGTTCGGCCAGCTATCAGGACGCCGATTGCCCGAAAGCCGCTCCTGCCAAGAAAAAGTAATCATCGTGAGTTGGCGCGCCGCTGTTCATCCTCGGCGCGCAATTCGGCCACCAGCGCCTGTAAATAACGCGATCGGCGTTCTCCGCCTGCCAACCTTCGGCAACACTCCTCCTCGAGACTCACTTGGTTAGTCTCGGCTGACGCCTTCAACATCCGATACAGCTGCGTATCGATCTCCAGAATCACTCTGACCATGTGTCCCGCCTCCTTGCCACCCACAAATCCTTGAATAGCGTGCGCCTTGCGTACATCTGTTGACGCGAAGTTGTCGTCCGGTGCCTGTACATTAGTTAATCAGAGGGTTTACTGCCCGGCGCACGTTCGGACGAGCGGTGACGCCTTGGCGCAAAATTCCACAAGCGGTTGCCATGCAGAACTTTGCAGCGCCATGATCAAGTCAGCACGAAGACGCGCAAGGGTCTAGATTCAGAGTATTCCCGATCAGTTGTCAGCGGCAGGAAAGGAACTGCCGATTGTGTTTTTTTGCAGCGCGGCACTGACGCCGTTCGTCAGCGCTACAGGCTCTGTGCAGAAGGAGACGTTGAATGCCTTACCAACCGAATGACCTGCTCAGCCGTCATTTTCAAGAGAGCGGCCCCGACCTCATCAGCAAGGTCGAAGAACAACTCAACCATGTTTCACCCAACAGCCCGAATCTCCCCATCTACCGCGACATGATCCTGACCGTGCTGCGCATGGCCCAGGAAGATCACAATCGCTGGAACGCCAAGATAACCCTGCAAGCCCTGCGCGAACTGGAACAGGCGTTTCGGGTGCTGGAGCAATTCAAGGGGCGACGCAAAGTCACCGTGTTCGGCTCGGCGCGCACGCCAGTCGAACATCCACTGTATGCGATGGCTCGCGAACTCGGCGCGGCACTGACACGTTCCGACATGATGGTCATCACCGGTGCCGGTGGCGGCATCATGGCCGCCGCACATGAAGGTGCTGGCCGGGATCACAGCCTGGGATTCAATATCACCCTGCCCTTCGAGCAACATGCCAATCCCACCGTGGGCGGCACCGGCAATCTGTTGCCTTTCCACTTTTTCTTCACCCGCAAGTTGTTCTTCGTCAAGGAAGCCGATGCCTTGGTGTTGTGCCCGGGCGGTTTCGGCACGCTGGACGAAGCGCTGGAAGTGCTGACGCTGATCCAGACCGGCAAAAGCCCACTGGTACCGGTGGTATTGCTCGATGCGCCGGGTGGCACGTTCTGGCAGGGGGCGATGGATTTCATCCACCAGCAATTGGCAGACAACCACTACATTTTGCCAACCGACACGAAGCTGATGCGGCTGGTCTACACCGTCGAGGAAGCGGTGGAACAGATCAACCAGTTCTACAGCAACTTCCACTCCAGCCGCTGGCTCAAGCGCCAATTCGTGATCCGCATGAATCACAAGCTCAGCGACCAGGCGCTGGAGCATATGCAGGAAGCCTTTGCCGATCTTTGCCTGAGCGACCAGTTCCATCAACACGCCTACGCTGGCGAAGAACACGATGAAGCGCAGTTCAGCCACCTGACGCGGTTGGCCTTTGCTTTCAACGCCAGGAATCACGGGCGTCTGAGGGAGTTGGTGGACTACATCAACTTGCCGGAAAACTGGGCCCACTCCAAACCACAGACCGCGCAACGCAATCGAGAACCGTCGAAAGCCATTTAAAAGGCAAAAAAAAACGGCCCGCTATTTTCATAGCGGGCCGTTTTTTATTTAACCGTCTTAATCGTCCATTGCTCTACCGCTGAACAAGCGGTTGATCATCTCCATCGAGAAGCCACGATAGGCAAGGAAGCGGCCTTGTTTGGCCCGTTCCTTGGCATCGATCGGCAGATGTCCGGAGAACTTTCGCTGCCACGTTTCCTGAAGTTGCTCCTGCCAACTGATACCGCTTTCGCGCAGGGCGAGTTCGATATCAGCGCGTTGTAGGCCGCGCTGGCCGAGTTCCTCGCGGATTCGCAGAGGGCCATAGCCGGAACGCGCTCGGTAGGAAACAAAGCTTTCAAGATAACGGGCTTCGGAAAGCAGCCCTTCTTCCGTCAAACGGTCGAGGGCTGTTTCGATCATCTCCGCCGGAGCACCGCGCTGACGCAGTTTACGCGTCAGTTCGACTCGACCGTGCTCGCGACGTGCGAGCAGGTCCATGGCGGTTCGCCGCACCGCGACGAGGGTATCCAGTACAAGTGTCATTCAAAGACTTCAAACGTCGATGTCGGCCTCGGCCATATCGTCGACCTTGTCTCGGGTCGCCGAAGCCTTGACGTCTGCTGCTGGCGCCAGCAGCTTGTCACGCAGTTGCTTCTCGAGCTTGGCGGCGATTTCCGGGTTGTCTGCCAGGAACTTGGCCGAGTTGGCCTTACCCTGACCGATCTTGGTGCCTTCATAGGCATACCAGGCGCCGGACTTCTCGACGAAACCGTGCAGTACGCCCAGGTCGATCATCTCGCCGTTGAGGTAGATGCCCTTGCCGTAAAGAATCTGGAACTCGGCCTGACGGAACGGCGAAGCCACTTTGTTCTTCACAACCTTGACGCGGGTTTCGCTGCCGACCACTTCGTCGCCTTCCTTCACCGCGCCGGTACGGCGGATGTCGAGACGAACCGAAGCGTAGAACTTCAGCGCGTTACCACCGGTGGTGGTTTCCGGGCTACCAAACATCACGCCGATCTTCATGCGGATCTGGTTGATGAAGATCACCAGGCAGTTGGCGTTCTTGATGTTACCGGTGATTTTACGCAGCGCCTGGGACATCAGACGGGCTTGCAGGCCCACGTGCATGTCGCCCATCTCGCCTTCGATTTCAGCCTTCGGTACCAGTGCAGCCACGGAGTCGACGATGATCACGTCAACGGCGTTGGAACGCACCAGCATGTCGGTGATTTCCAGGGCTTGCTCGCCGGTGTCCGGCTGGGAAACCAGCAGGTCGTCGACGTTGACGCCCAGTTTGCCGGCGTACTCAGGGTCGAGGGCGTGTTCCGCATCGACGAATGCGCAGGTCGCGCCAGCCTTTTGCGCCTGGGCGATCACGGACAGTGTCAGTGTGGTTTTACCGGAAGATTCAGGACCGTAGATTTCAACGATACGGCCTTTTGGCAGGCCGCCAATGCCGAGTGCAATGTCCAGACCCAGAGAGCCAGTGGAGATGGATGGGATCGCCTGACGGTCCTGATCGCCCATACGCATTACGGCACCCTTGCCGAATTGACGTTCGATCTGACCCAGGGCCGCAGCCAAGGCTTTCTTCTTGTTGTCGTCCATTAAAGTCCTCACGTAATCAATAAGGCCTGACGGCCAACACCTGTATAAGTAGCCAGTATTATTCCACAGCGTTCGCGGATCGCCTACCCCTGATTTTCGATTTCTCGTGCCGCCAGTCGCAGGAGCCCCTCTAGCGCGGCCTTCACCGTTTGTCGGCGGACTTCATCGCGGTTGCCGGGGAAGTGCTGCACCTCACTGGAAACCACGTCGCCGACGCCCCAGGCCAGCCACACCGTGCCCACCGGTTTGTTCGGCGTGCCGCCGTCAGGACCGGCCACGCCGCTCACCGCCACGGCAAACCGCGCCAGGCTGTGTTTCTGCGCGCCCTGCACCATCGATTCGACCACCTCGCGACTGACCGCACCTACCGTATCGAACAACTCGGCCGGCACATTCAGTTGCTGGGTTTTCTGCCGGTTGGAGTACGTCACGTAACCGGCCTCGAACCACGCCGAGCTGCCTGGAATGCGCGTGATGGCTTCGGCTATCCCGCCACCGGTGCAGGACTCGGCGGTGGTGACGTGGGCGTTGAGCACTTGCAGACGTCGGCCCAGCTCGGCAGCCAGTTGAGTGATCTCTTTCACGGTGCGCTCCGGATCGGATGGAATGGGTACCACCGTACACGAGCCGGTTGCGCTTTCAATATACAAGCTTATTCAAAATGTTCGGGCGCCAGCGCTCTGACATAGGCCTGACAGGCCTGCAGGGCAATCAGTCCGCGGTCGCCGGTGTCGGTGATGGCGATAATTCGTTGAGCATGCGCCGGCTCAAGTCGGGCGCGTACGGTTGCATGATCCACGCCGCCGGTGCCGGCGGAGGCAGGCACCGCACAACCTGCGGCAATGTCACCGGCGTCGAGGAGGACTGACAGGCGCACATCAGCAGTGGCAAGACGATCGCGCAGGCGATCCTGATCACGTTGGGCATCGTTCATCGCTCGATAGTGGGTTCGTTCACTGGCCGCGAGCCGCTGCTCCAGTGCCAGACGTTTATCCTGCTCGGCCTGTTGTGCCGTGGCGGCGGCCGTGGTCTGTTGACTAAGGGTTTCGGCGTTTAACCGAGCCTGCTCGGCCAACTGCCGACCGTAACGCCAGTCCTGAAACTGCCAGGCCAGCGCCGCCGCCCCCAAGGCCAGCAGCAAGACACCAATCACTCGCCAGGGGATTGGCATAGCACCGCCCTCGCCCGCGCCCAGATTTCCAGGCGATCCTGCAGGCCGTTCAACCCGCCGTTGATGCGGCGAGTAATGGTGTTGAACTGGTCGCGATCGGCCAGTTCGTTCAAACCATTCTTTTCCCAGAACCATGCGGCAGATTCGGCGGCCCATTGCGGTTGCTCCAACAGTTCCGGCAAGGACAACAAGCGCTCATCACCGAACAAGCCAAGGCTGCATTGGCGATAGTTGGCGCGTCCGGTGATCTGGATCAGTCCGCGTCCGCGGTACTTTTGCCCATCACCGTCGGCCTCAGGCGTATTGCCCAGACGTAACGCCAGAGTGCCGGTGTCGTATTTGCTCAGGTACTGGTTGTTGCCCAACTCGCGCACATACTGCAACTGGCCCGACTCGTGGCCTATTTGCGCAAGAAATGCAGCGACACGTTTAGGCGTATCGATGCGGTGGTTGGCCATGGCGCTATTGAGCGCAGAAACAAAAACGCCCGCTTGAGAGCGGGCGTTGGGCATGATGTTTAAAAGGTTGTTTTCAGTTATTTGCATAATGCGTAATCCTCCCTGGATGCCGGGATTGAATCATGGTTGGGCACTAATGCCTGCCAGCCATTTTTTTGCCAGAGTTTTCAGGAGGCTCTCCGGGGCAATTTCTTCTGGCGCTGCGAACACCCAACCGAGTGTGCCGAAGTTGGCTGTCCAATCAATTTGAGGGGCCGGCGTGATATCGCTGATGTCGACCCAGAACAAATCCGGATGAAACATCTCCGCCATGTTGCCATCGGTCGAGAACAACTCAACCACCGTGTTGTTGACGATGCGTGCGTAAGTTCTCATCAGGCGTACTCGTAGATGATTACAGCACCGGTGGCACCTGCTGCACCCGGTCTACCCGGCTGATTGGTTGTATTAGCGATCCCGCCCGCGCCTGAGCCATAACCGGAGCCGGGTGCAGCCACGCTCAACGAGACGCTGCTCGCATAACCACCACTGCCAAGAGGTGAGTTTGCGCCGTGCCCAGCAAGTGTTGATCCGCTCAGGCACATTCCAGGGCTGCCGGCCGCTCCTGACGAATTGATCAGGTTGCCCCCACTTGAGGTTTGGCTGGGAAATCCGCCCACATACAGGCCGAAACCAGGCAGCGTGAGTGGTGTACTCCAAGGAGAACCGCCACCGCCGGTGGCCGAAACCAGTGAGCCAAGCGAACTTGTTCCGCCGCTCCCCCCGCCAATGCCGACCCCACCCGCCACGCCCCCCGCACCCACTGTAATGATTTGGCTCTGCCCGATTACGTCAAATGATAACCAGGCTTGTGCGTAGCTACCTGAAGCGCCACCTCCTGTGAGAGAAACCTGAGTAGCGTTCGTCGCGCCGATTCCCGAGCTGCCACCACCTGCGCCGACTACCGTGACCAAGACGTTCTTCATCCCCACCGTCGGCACGTAGTTACCGGACGCGGTAAACGTCTTCACCGCCAACAGCCGACCGCTAAAACCTTTACCGCCACTCGCATATACCAGCACCCAACTGTCCAGTGCCGCGCTATACACTACCGAGCACACACTCCCCACAACAATTTCCGCAGGCCGCAATGCACTCAGCGCCAGGCTCACCAGCGGCTTGGGCATCGACCCGTTCGGTGCAAAGGTACTCGCCCCGGCATTGGCGTTACCGGCAGTAAAGCGCAGTGCCAGACCATCCTTCAAAACACTGATGGCGGGCACGTAATTGGCCATGTACAGATTGGCCGCACCGATATCGGTCGCATGTTTGTCTTCACCGGCCTGACTGATTTTTTTCAGCGCCTGCACCAGCTGCGTCGCATCGGTTTCACTGGGTTCAAGACCCGCCGATTTGACGACGTTCAAAAGTTCATCGGTAACGCTGTTGCCCCAGGTTGCCGGGATCAGTGATCCGGGCAAACCGGCGACGGCATCTTCATTGACGAACTTGCCATTCACCAGCCCTACGCTGGGAACGCTTTTGGGATAATCCATTTCAACATCCTTGATGACTTACAGCGCACCAGCCAACCACCTTGGCGCTACCGGCCGATGCTCGCTGAACGGGAAAAAAGAACCTTGCGGCCAGTCCCGCAACTCACGTCGATAGGTTTGTAATTGAGCATATTGCTCGGTGGTCAATGTGGTGCCGCCGCCGTCCTCCAGCTCATCGCGATCACGGGCCACCAGACCGTCAGTGGCGGCCAGTTGCGCGGTGCGCCAATGACGCTCAGCATCGGCGGCTTCCTCTGCTGAAGGAGGCGGCGGGTCAACGAGAATGGGAAAGCCGTTATCCGCCCGTACACCAATGACTTTTGCAGAGACCGCCAGTTGCTGGAGCAGCGAGGTCCAGTAGGCTTGAGGAATTTCAATGACGTCGTCGGGAATGTCCGACAAATGGATACCCGGTACATAAACGCCCCGGGTGCTGGCGCTGAAGAGAACACTGTAGACGTTCATTCAATAACCCTTCACCTGATAGTGGACAGTCCAGCCAGCCGAGACCGTGCCGAGATAACTGCGAATTTTCAGATGGCACCCGAATTTGTTTGCCGGCGGGTTGCCATTCAGAATAACCATGGCGCTATCGCCCCCGGCATGAGTCGCCACGATGTTGCTGAATGCATTGGGGAAAGCGATAGGGAATACGACATTGACATCGCCATTGGCGTCCGAAACTGCCGCCCCCCACTGCTCGATAACGCCGCTCGCAAACCGCTGATAGCCGGCATCGCCAAAGACACCTGAATGAACCGACGCGAACCGGTCGCTGACCGAGCCGCCGTAGAGGCGCCAGTCGCCGCCTGTACGGAACAACTGCGCGGAGTCACCGATACCCAGTACCAGCGATCCCACCGTATTGCTGCTGACAATACGGTCGTTCGGCGCCGGGTTGATCGTCAGCACACCGGTGCCAAGATTAAGGATAGTCAGCGTGCTTGTGCTCATGACACTGGTGGTAACCGGCATCGTGGCAGTGACCGCCGTGCTGCTGTAGAAACTCACCACTCCGCCCGCTTGAGCCGCTGTCAAAGCAGCGCTGGTCGCATAGGTCGAAAATCCGGAAAACTGCGTACCGCTGCGGTTCACAAACCCGGTGGTGGCAACGTTCTGGCTGTTATCAAACTGTGGCGGTGTTGCAAACAATCGGTTGCTGCGCAAGGCCGTCAGCAACTGATCGGTTTTGGCTTCTGACGCGGTGAGGCCGGCGGCCTGGATGACATTAAGCAACTCCTGCGTAATGCCATTGCCCCAACTGGCCGGAATCAACGATCCCGGTTTGCCGGCGATCGGATCTTCATCAACAAACCGGCCGTTGAGCAAGCCGGCACTCGGGACACTATTTGGATAGTCCACTGTACTTCTCCTTGTGTTTGTGAATCAGGTGTTGACCGTCGTTCCGGGTGCAACGGGCCAGATGATTTCCTCGGGGAAAGCAGCCTGTTTCTCGATGCGGTTCAGCTCCACGCTGTAGAGTTTCCATTCGATCAACAGAAGCTGTTCGTCATGACTGGCATCGCCGATGTCTTCGGCGTATTGCAGGGGGGCGATGCGCAGGACGGCGTCACGAAGTAACGTGTCTCGCAAGCGGAACACATCGACCTTGATCGCAGATACGCGCGCGGTTTCATCGAGTTTCCAAGTGTTGTCGATCCAGAAGTAACCGTCGCCCGGCCACGGTTCGGCAGTGAGTTCGTCTGGTAACTCTCCCGGCTCACTCCATATCTGCTTTACTCCGTTTTCCTTCCGATACACCACTCCTCGACGGTCTATCACTTCACGGGGAACGTTGTTCACCAGTGTCCAGACGCGGCCACTTTCAGGCGCTGGTAACTTGAATGAAAGTTGAACGGCATTACTCGGCAGTTGGACACCGAGGCCTGGTGTAACAGCAAATTCAACAGGGCCATTCAAGACGCCCAAGTGATCAATCAGATAATTAAACATGGGGCACCTCAGATAAGTTTGATTCGAGCCGGATAGGCAATATTTCGAGGACGCGTGATACCGCCATGGTTCAGCAACTCAGAATCCGCAATTGGCGTAACCGGCGCTGCTGGTGTGATGTATTTGACTGTCGCACCCGCGTAATCGGCGTAGTTGCCCATGTCGAGACCCAACTGGGTCTTCTGGGAAATGATGTGTGTCGCGAACAAAATATTGTCGGCAATCCCATTGTCGCCCTGAACCAAAGAGCCTTTTTGCCAAGACCCCGGTGTACGCCCGGTATCGACCAGACCGCCTTCGGCCAGTACGCGCAAAAACTCGCCACGGGCTTCTGGCAGACGAAAAGTCGTGGCGCCGTCTCCAGGCGTCCACGCACCACCTCGATCGGCCTCCGAACGCAACATGCCCGACTGCTGCGCGTGATCCCAGAGCCATGGCCATTCCGAGCGATTCAATAACGATCCATTCAGCGCGGCATAGCCACCGGGCAGTACTGCCAGCGTGGTCTCAAAGGCGATGTACCCGAGTGAGGAACCGTCCAGACGACCGACTGGCCACCAATTACCCACTGTATCGCTGCGTAAATGCCACCAGTCACCCGCTCCCATCAAAACGAGAAACGGATAACCCGAAGCATTCAGGTGGGTGTGAAACTTGATCACATCGCCGCTTGAACTTTGCACGACCAAGCGATTACCACTGTTATCGACACGCCGCACAATGACGTCACGTACTCCTAAGCTGGCATTGGCTGGCGGCAGACGTACACTCAGTGATCCGGCCCCGGCATCAATCAAAACCAGACCAAGCTCTTCACCGGTCAACAACCTCGACGTGCCTACGCGCGTGATGACCGAACGCATCGGACTGGCATTCCCGACAATCGCCTGAATCGCCTTGAACAACTGACTGTTGTCCGCTTCAGAAGCCACCAGCCCGCCACCGCTAATCACACTCAGGATCTCCTGAGTCACACTGTTGCCCCACACCGCCGGAATCAAAGAACCCGGCGTGCCCGCCACCGGGTTTTCATCGACGAAGCGGCCATCGACCAGGCCAACGCTGGGGACGCTTTTTGGATAATCCATAGGTCTTTCATTCCTCTGAAATACAAATGAACCGCGTCCCGAGCGCTGCCATTGCAAGCTCGTCCACGGTCAGTTTCTGAAAATAAAAAAGCCCACGGTGAAGTGGGCTTGGCTGAAGCAGATTGGCGTTTTAACCGGCCTGTTGGCTGACCAGTTCGCGGATTGCCGCAATCGCCTCATCGGCGGCGCTGCGAGCCAGCTCGACCTTGCCTTTGGCTGCCTGAGTACGGATCTGTGTTTTCGCCTTCAGGCGCAACGTGCGCAGGGTCAGCAAATGGTTGGTGAGCTGATCGGCCTTGCCGAGAATCTGCTCGGCAGCCTGTTTGGCTGTGCGTCCTTTGATCACCCAGGCAGCGACCGACAGCGGTACTTCTTTCTTCGGGTAACCGGCGTCCTGATAGGCTTGAGCATCGGCGGCAGCCTGGGCGTATTCCATGGCTTTGAGCGGGTCGCCGGCCAGTTGTGTGCGGGCACTGTCGGCGGCTGCATCGACCCTGGCACACAAACGTTCGGCTTCCTGCTGTTCCAGCAACGCGACTTTTTCCGGATTGACGACCCACTGTTCGCCGTTCCAGTCATGGGCGGCAGACGGCTGCGCGGGGCGCAACTCGCCGTCAATCTGATGGAGTTCCTGAATGACGATCATCGAATGAGCTCCCACTGCAACTGGACGTTCACGGCTTCCCCGAAATTGATCGCGATGCCGGCGCTGTAGTCGGTCAGCGGATGACTTTTGATCCCCATGCTGAAGAGCAATTCATCACTGTCGGCATTGGCTTGCCCAAGATTGTGCTCGGCCTGATAGGACTGCCAGAGCGAGCGCAGGTTGGCGTGATCAAAACTGGCGGTCAGCGTCGAAACCGTGACGTCGTAGAGAATATTGTTGGTGAATATCACGCAAGGTTGCAAAGTGGCCGGGTTCCAGCCTCCCGCATTATTGGAAACGCCCGTTGAAACGGGGGAAAGGTAGCTGTAGTTGCCTCCAGCCCATCCCGTTGCCGGAAACGCGACGCTGGTGACGGCCGTCGATGAGGGCGTCGGATTGCCCACCACCAGCCGAGCTGCACGGGCATGGGGATCCAGCGGCAGAAACACCGCACCGGTGCCGTTGACAGTTTGAGTCCAGGTCAAGCGCGCCCGGTTGTAGATCGCACGCACCGTCGGCACGGAGCCCGGCGCACCGGTGACCACCCAAGCCAAACACATATCCAGCACCGAGCTCTGGAAACCACCGCCAGCAGCGCCGTTGGCCGTTCCTTTCAGAGACTCGGGCGCCACGTCGAAAATCGTCCCGCGCTGGGTATAGAAACTCAGCACACCGCCCACCACCTGCGCCCGCAGAAAATAGCTTGAGCTAGGCAACAGGTCTGCACTGCTCCAGGCCTGAGTCGTGAACGTACGCGAACGCCCCAACTGACCGGCCACCACTTCCTGGCCAATGCTGACGTAGACACCCGCCGGCACCGACACTCGCCCGCCACTGGCCGATGCGGCTGCCGGCGTAATCGGCAACCGGGCATCTGCCGTGGCAACGGTTGGCAAAGGCAACGCCGACAGCGGCAACGCCGAATCCAGATTCCAGCCCTTGGCCGAAACACTCTGGATGGCCTGCAACAACTGATCGTATTTCTTCTCGTCCGGGGTCAAATCCCCGGCCTTGATCACGTTGAGAATTTCCTGCGTAACCCCATTCCCCCACTCCGCCGGAATCAACGACCCCGGCGTCCCCATCAACGGGTTTTCATCAACGAACTTCCCATTCACCAACCCGGCGCTGGGCACACTGTTTGGATAATCCATCCCATCACTCCCTAGTCATAATTGATGTGCACCTTGGTATGCGCTGGCGCGCTGCGGTGGATCAGGCATTCAAGCGCCGAGCCCGGGTTCACGCCGAAGCGCTCGCCCCAGTAACTCGCGCCGAAACGCCGGCCAAGCAGCAGGCGGCCGCCGGTGTTGAGCGTCCACATGAATTGCGCTTCCCATGTGCCGAAATGCGCCGCGCCGAACCGTGCACGGCCCATGCGCGGGGCTTCGTGTTCGGTGATGGTGGCGTTGGGGTAGCCCTGGCTCTTGGCGATTTCGAGGTAGTAGCCGACGGCCTGGCTGCCGACCGCGAGCAAGCGGCGGCGCACGGCGAGGCGGCGGTCGTCGAACAGTGGCGTGGCGCCCAGGCATGGGTCGGGCAGGTCCATCACCCGCTCCCAGTCCGGCACCAGTTCGCTGACGCCGGCCGGGTCCATTTCGTTGAGCAGGTCAGCGGCGCGGGCGTCAAGGCGGGCCAGTTCGACGGCGACGCCTTGCAGCACTTCCTCCAGTTCCGGTACGCGCTCCGGGTCCCATGCCGGGCCGCTCGGCAGTAAGGCGCGCAGTTGCGCCTGGTATTGCGCGGCGGTTCTTATGCCCCCCATACGCAACCTCCGAAGGTCAGCAGTTCACTTCGCCCCGCCGGCACGTCAGCGGCCGGCGCGGTGAGCGTGTGATCGTATTCGCCACCGGCGCTGCTGATGGCTTCGCGGATATGGCTGATCAACAACGGCACGCCGAGGTCAGCCTCGCGGTTGTGCAAATCGCGCAACTGCGCTTCGACGGCGGCGCGCACAGCGGTGGTGTCCGGGTTGACGCTTTTGAAGCGATAGACCACCGGCACCTGAATCGGCCGCTGCACATGCACCTCGGCGGTGACCGGGCGCAGCGGTTCGATGTAGTCCTGAACCTCGGCCAGTTGCTCGTCGTTCGGCACGGGTTGCGGGTCTTCGTCACGCATGATGAACACCGTTACCGTGCCCGGCCCGAGCAAACCACCACGGCACCATGCGCGGGTCACGCCCGGCACTTCCAGCGCCCAGGTTTCGTAGTCGCTGGCCGAGCCGCCATGTGGGATGACGCGATAGGAACGGATCACCCGCGAGCGCAGCGACTCCAGGCTTTCCCGCGCCACACCGCCGCTAAGCCCGGGTGCCAGCACCACGAAACTGTTGCCGACAACACCGGCAATCGGTTGCACCGGCGTCAGCGCCAAACCCGCGTCGGCGTTGCCGATGCTGCCGGCATCCAGCGCAGCGATGGTGGTGCTGTTGCTGCCATTCACCGTGGTGCGCGAAGCGCTGACTTTGTAGGTGCGACCGTCGCTTGATTGCAGCAGCGTATCGACGTCGAGCACCGCACCGGCGGTCGCGGTAAAACTCACACTGCCGGTAGCCACCTGCGCGGGTTTGCGCGGCTGGTTCAGGCGCAATGCAGCGATGCGTTCCAGGGTCGATTCATCGGCCTTGTCCGGCAGGATCTGCTCGGCAATCCAGTCGAGATAACCGTACAGGCCATAAGCGGCGCCGCCCAGGGTGCGGGCCAGCACTTGCGCATCGGACTGGCGCAGCGAATCGCCGGCCAGGTCGCTTTGGGTGCGCTTGATCAGCACCGGCAGCGAAGGGGTTTCAAACGGCATAGATCACCTGCCAACTGTTATCGGGGTTGATGTCCAGACGTTCGCCGTCGGCCAGGGTCAGGACCGTGCGCAGGTTCAGGCGCTGGGCGTCGAGGCGTTCGCTGATGATGTCGATGGCGCTGCAGTGGCCGTCGTCGAGCAGCCACTGCAAGGCTTCGCGGGCATAGAACTCAGCGTCCATCTGGGTCTGTCGGGTCAGCTTGACTCGCCGCAACAGCCACAGCCGCGAGCCGATGCGGTCGTCGGCGACGGTGGGAAAGGTGTCGCCCCACCAGCCGTAGCGTTCGTCATCGTCGAGGGCGTCGTCATCGGCGGCGCGGCGCCAGGTGAACAGGCTGATGAGCACGGCGCGGGTCAGCGCGGCATGGAGGTTCTGGCTGATGAACATCATTTGCCTCCTGCCGGCGTACCGGTCTGGCCGTTGCCGGCCTGCACGCCAACGTGCACGTGTTTGATCTGGCTGATGCCGCCAGCGAGTTGGTCGCCCGTGGAGACGATCTTGCCGGTCTGGTTGATCACTGGCGTATCGAAGTTCACGGCAGTACTGGCGCGGATGTTCAGCGTGGCGGTTTCGATGTCGATGATCCGCCCGCGCTTGAAGTGAATCTTGTCGCCTTCGTCGGTGTAGATCGCCACTTCACCGGGCGCCAGCGATTGCAGGCGATAGCGGCGGTCGGCGACCACCAGAGCAATGGCGTGGGAACGATCACCGCCGAGGAAGGTGACAACGCCCTCGGCGCCAGCCAGTGGATGACTGGTGAAGCCATAGGGTTCGAAGTGTTCGAGGTCGTCGTTGACCTCCCCGGCGGTGAGGCGCATTTGCAGCGATTGCAGCTTGGATGCCGAATTGGCGAGCACGACAGTGCCGCGCGCCAGCAGGCGTGTCAGTAGGCTCATGGGGTGTCCTCAAGGAGCAGACCCGACACGGACAAAATGTGGGAGCGGGCTTGCTCGCGAAAGCGGTGGGTCAGTCAATAGGGTGTTGGAGCTACCGACGCTTTCGCGAGCAAGCCCGCTCCCACAGGGGTTCGGTGTCAGGCTCAGGTTTTTTTCGGGGGTGTTGGATCAGGATCGAAGGTGTGCGGCGGCGCCACTTGCAGCGTGGTCACCGAGCCTTGTGCCGACAGCGAATAAGTGACCTTGGAGATCAGCATGTCGCCATCAAACCCGAGCACCGGATCCTTGACCTTGACCAGCGTGTTGTGGCGCCACAGATCACCGTTGGACTGACGCCAGCCCTGCACCTGATAAGTGGTGGACTGCGCCCGGCCCATGCGCGTGGCGCTTTCCCATTGGGCGCGCTGCTGGGCCAGTTCGAAAGTCAGCGCGGTACCCTCGTTGATGATCGTGGTGCGCCGCCGCTTGAAGGTCAGGTCAGCCGCCGTCGATTCAACTTCGCTGACCGCCGCCCCGCTCTTCTTGTCCGAACCTTTTTGCTGGCCGATCACCCGATATTCGGAGAACACCTGGCTCTGATCCATCGGTGCGTTGGCCGACAAAATGTTCTTGCCCAGTTCCAGCGCATCGCTGGCGCGACCACCGCTGCCGGGCTTGGCCAGCACCAGCCGGCCCTGCGCGTCATCGGTGGAAAACACCCGAAACAGCGAGAGCAACCGGTCGATCGACTGAAACACCGTCTCACCCGGCACAATCGTGTGCTTGGCCAGCCTTGAGGTCTCGGGGATTTCGTTGACCACCATCAGCGAATACTCCATCGCCAGCGCCTGCACGATGGTCAGCAACGGTTGTTCCTGCCATTGACCGGGTCGGTTGGTGGCGGCGCAATCGACCAGGTCCTGGGTTTTGGAACTGCCTTCGATACTCAGGCTGATCTGCCGACCGTCATAGCTGATCGGCGCCTTGAAAACGTAACCGGTGAGCACCAGATCCTTGCCGATTTTCACTTCGCAAGGGTCACCCGGTTTGATCCGCTGATCCACCGTCTGCCCCGGCCATTGCCAGGTGATGTCGAGTTTGAAGGTGCGGAACTGGCGCTCCAGATCAGCGCTGATTTCCACGCTTTTCCAGCCGCCGTATTCCATGTTGTTGACGGTCAGCGTGACGCGATTATCCATCTCGCTCATGGCTTACTCCCTGGACACTTTCACATCGTTAGGTGAAAAGCCCGGATGGTTCATCGCGTTGCTCTGAGTCACTTGAGTCACCCGTGTGGCATCGGCAAATTGCTTGTAGGCCACGACCAGCGCCGGCAGGCTTTCCTGGAACGACTTACTGACCTGTCGCACACCGGATGACGCCACTGCCTTGAGATGCGCAATCAGCGCTTCCTTCACATCATTGATTGCCTGGTGATGCTTGGGATCGGCCTTGTCCAGCATCGGATCAATGGCCGCCCCGATAGCCTTCTGCAGCGCTTTCATCTCATCGGTCACCGGCACTTCCTGACGGGTCACCGGTTGATCCGCCTGCTGAGCCACCGACGGTGTCGATGACAATTTCACCGCGGGGGTCGCTATCGGCATCGACGCCACCCATTGCGCCACTTTCACCAGCAGGGTGTCCTGCACCAGATCGGCCATGGCTTGCGCCGCCGCGTTGGTGTCCTTGCCGGTGGTGATCTTCGGCGCATCAGCCTTGCGGATGGCTTCGAGTTGTTGGGACACGTCGGCAATCACGCCACGATAGCCTTCCTTCGCGAATTCCTTGAGCTCCTTGATATCGCCGAGCAAGCCCTTGAACTCGGCCGCCACTTCCTTGGGCAATTCCTTGACCGCTTTGACCAGTTCGGTGATCTGCCGGTACTGCTCGATCAGCGGTTTGAGCTGTTCCTTGATCACCTCGTACACCCCGGTAAGGCTGTTGCGCAGATTGGCAATGCCGATTCGCGCAGCCTTGATCAGGGTCATCGCCTGTTCGAAGCGCGCCACTGCCGAACCCAACAGTGTGTCGGCTTTGGCCAACAGAACTTTCTGGGTGCTGACGTTGGCGGTCGGAAAAGGCAGCGGTTTATCGGGGTAAAACTTCAACGCGAAAGTCACCAGACCGCCGTCCTGGCGGGTGTGGGTCATGTCGCATTCGCCGACCTTGACTTGCAGGCGGCCGAGCCATGGGTGCACCAGTTCACCACTGCCCGCCTCCAGTGCCTTGAGCAACTTGTCGCGCTGCTCCAGGCAATCGGCGCCGATGATGAAGGCCGTCAGATCATGGGTCTTGGCCTGCTGGCCAAGATCCTCGAAATACGGCAGGTCGCGTTGCGGATACTCGTGCAACTGACCCTTGCGACCGACCGGGGTTTTCGCCTGATCGATCCAGAACCCGACACCGCGAAAGGATGCCGGCAACAAACGGTCACGCCAGTTCATTGGAACCTCCTGCCGACAGCGAGCGATAGCCAATGCGCGAAGACAGCGCCAGGCCCGGTTGATTGCTTTGCGGTTGATCGGTACGCAGCCCCGCCGGCGCATTTTCGAAGCGCACGGTCAGGCCGCCTTCGAGTTGCGTACGGTTATTGGCGGCGCTTTGCTGGATCAGGGCGCTGGAAGATTGCGGCAAGGAGCCGCCCTGCAACGCCCCGGTGGACGGCGTTTGAGGGTTTGCGCCAAAAAACGCTGGGGCCAATTCACCTTTGCCTTCGGCATTGGTCTGGCGTTGCGCTTGGGTCAGGGTTTCGACCTTGCCGGTGACCTTGGCGATCAACCCGGCGAAACCACCGTCGAACAGTTCCTTGATCGGCGCGATGACGGTTTGCAGCTTTTGCCACAACTCGCCGAACCACTCGGTGATCGGCCCCCAGCTCTCGATGATCTGATCCAGGGGCATCCATTCGAACAGGGTGTGCAGAAAATCCACGACCGGCGCGGACAACGCCAGCAGTACATCCCACAGCGCCGAAAATACTTCACCGATCGGCTGCCAGTACTGCGCAATCTGCTCCAGCGGCGACCACTCGAACAGGCTGGTGAAAAAGCCTTTGACCTGTTGCACTGACGTTTGCAGAGCCATCCAGATCGGTTCGAAAAATTCAACGACACCGCCCCAGGCGCTGGTGATCATTTCCATCGGGAAAAAATCGAACAACGTCCGCAAAGCCTCTCGGGTGCTTTGTACAGCCGATTGCAGTGCCGCCCACAACGGCTGGAAGTACGCAACGACACTGCCCCAAGCGCTGGTGATCATCTGCATCGGCGAGAAGTCGAACAACGAAACGAAGAACTCTTTAGTCGACTGCGCCACTTTTCGCAGCCCGGCGAACATCGGCTCGAAGTACGTGACAACACCGCCCCACGCACTGCTGATCATCTGCATCGGCGAGAAATCAAACAGGTTTCTGAGAAACGCCATCACCGGCACACTCAAGGCCTTGAGCAATTCCCAGATCGCCGAAAACAGTCCCGTCAGCGGCGCCCAGTTTTCCAGGATCATGCCGGCGGGCGTCCACGAGAACACCGATTTGAAAAAGTCGATCACCGGCGCGGTGACGGTTTTGACCTTGTCCCAGATGCCCGAGAAGAATCCCGTGATCGGTGACCACAACGCCGCCAGTGCATCCAGCGGGCGCCAATCGAGGATCGAGCGCAACGTCGCCATCGCACTCGCCCCCATGTTTTTCACGCCCTCCCACAGGCCCTTGAAGAAAGCGCTGATCGGCGTCCAATTGGCATAAATCAAACCGGCCGCCACCGCGATGCCCATCGCGATCAACATGATCGGATTGGTCTTGAGCACCATGCTCATCACGTCCATCACTTGGGTCATGCCGGTGACGGCGGTTTGCATGGCGGAGAAGGCAATTGCCCCCGCCGCCAGGCCTTCGACCAGTTTCGGGTTATCGGCGAGCAGGCTGCCGACCTGGGTCAGCATCGGTTCCAGTCCGACCACGAGTGCGCCGACCGCCGGCACCAGTGCGGCATCGACGGCGGCCGAAACCTTTTCCATCGACGCACTGAACACGTTCATGTTCTGCGCAGCGGCTTTCGGCGCGGCGGGCAGGTCGACGGTTTTTGCCGTCTCGCTGACGTCGGCCAACTTGCCCTGAAAGGCTGCCGCCGACTTGATACCGTCCACGAACGGCGTGATCACGCTGCCGCCCTTGAACAACCCGCTGATGTCGAGTTTGCCCAGACCGGTCTGCTCGAGATTTTTCTTGAAGCTCTCGACCTTGGCCCGGAGGGCACCGAGCTTGGGCGACAGCTCATCGATGCCGGTAATCAGCACCGATGTTTTCGGTTTGCTATCTGTGTCTGCCATCACTGCACCTGCTGCATCGCATTGATCCGTTGCGCGTGCTCCAGCGATTCGCGGAGCACATCCAGTGGCCTGGCCATCATCTGTTCGGGGTCAACCTTCCAGAACCAGGCCAGGTCATAGGCGACAGCGATCAGGTCGGTGATGGCGCCGACGCCGCACTCATGAAAAAACTCGCAACGGCCCAGCTCAGCGCGTTGAGGTCAGCCAGATCGAGCTGGTTGACCGACGACGGCGGAATGCCGGCGCACACGGCGATGTATTTGGCCGCGACGTCCATGTCGAGGCTGACCTCTTCGCTCTTGTCGATCTTGTACGGCAGCGCCTTGATCGCTCGCACTTCCTGCACCGTCGGACGGCGCAGGACGAGTTCGGTCAGGGGCTCGCCGTGAGCTTCGATCGCAACTTGAAGCTTCACGGCGCCGCTCATTGCCAGGTCCCCTTGATGCCTTCGAATTTCAGTTCGATGGTGGCGTCATCGCCTTTGGAGACTGGCTCCTCGACCAGATACGCGCCGGCCAGTACGTAAACTTTGCCGTTGCTGAATTCGCAGGTGACGGTGATGTCGGTGCCTTCGATCAGCTTCTTCAGCGGGAAGTCGGCGGTGTGCAGCGCGGTCACTTTGAACGACGGCGCGATGTCGGTTTCCTTGTAGAAGCCGGGTACGACGGTTTCGCGTTTGACCGCCATCAGCGGGGCTTCGCAGCCGCCATTGATAGTCAGTTGTGCGCCGTCGACCTTGACGTAGCAGGTGCCTGCAATCAGTTGACCCATGGTGTTACTCCCTTGAATAAAAAAGCCCACGCGAGGTGGGCTGAAGGCTTGACGCTAAACGCGGTTATCAAGCCGCGTCGTCGTACTGCAGACGGAATTGGTTGAGCAATGCGAACACGCGCAGACCGTTGATGTAGTCCGGCGGGAACAGCACATTCACGCGGCTCGGGTCCTGCACGTCGCGCTCGACGATCAGGTGCTCGGCGAACAGTTCGGCGTTCTCCACGTGGCCTTCCAGTTCGAGCTTGGCGTACTGGGCGATCAGTTCACCGCGAATGGTCGCAGGCGTGACGATTGGCTGGCCGGCGCCGAAACGGGTGCCGTCGGAGGCCAGTTTGTGCCGGCCGTATTTGCTGGTGATCACGCTTTGCAGACGACGCACGATGAACGCCGACTGGTGCATGGTTTCGCTGTCCAGGTAGGAGTTGTCGGCCTGGCCGTAAGCGTTTTTCTGGTAGGTGGTGATCGAACGCTGGATGCGCACGTAACCGCCTTCGTAGTAAGCCGTGGCGATGCCGTAGTTGAGCAGCGACTGACGCTCGGTCAGGGTGAAACGCTCGCTCGCCGGGGCCGGATCGACACCCGGCAGGCTGCCACTTTGGGTCGGACGGCTGGCGTCGGCGGAGATAAAAACCGCAGTGCGCGCAGCCAGTGCAGCCGCTTGGACCCAGAACGGTTGCGGAACACCCGGCTCCAGCGCCTGAATGGTCATATGCTGGTCGTTACGCGCCTGACCGGCCGCCACCAGAGTGCCGACGGTGCCGCGTTTGGCGCTGTAGACGTGACCGAACAGTTGCTTGGCCCACGACCAGCGACCGGTGCTGTCATCCATGACCGCTTGCCAGGTGTTGAGGGTCGACAGATCCGACCATGGCAGCGCGATGAACTCGAATGGCTCGTCACCCAGTGCCGCAACGGCAGCGATCTGATCCGGGACGCCAGCGCCGCCGGTCATGGCGGTGATGGCGCTGGTCAGGCCGGCCGGGGTTTCTTCGCCGTTGCTCTTGCCCAGGCGATTGAATTGCAGGCTGATGTCATTGCCGCTGTCGCCAGTCCATTTGGCGTTCAGGGTCACTACACCTTCGGCAGCCGCAGCGCTCACCGGCAGATCGGCCGTGGCGTTGATTTTCTGCGCCAGTGCAGTGGCTGCTTGTGCGGCAGTAGCGCCGTTGACCACGGTGGCTTGCACACGCACGCCGCCGACATACAGGTTGAGTACGCCGGCCTGAGTGGCGGTGCCAGTCAAGGTCAGCACGCCTTTGGCGATGGCGCCTTCAGTGTTGTGCAGCGGCAGGCACCAGATCTCGCCGATCGGGTCGGCCTTGCGGAAGGTCTCGTACATCGAGGCGAGCATCGAGCCTTGGCCACCGATGCTCTTGGCCAGCGCGACGCTGGAGACCAAAATCAGTTTGCCGACTTCAGTCGGGGCGATGTTGTCGTTGACCTGAGCCACGATCAGACGACGCAGGGTCGAGCTCGCGCTATTGGCGGCCGAGTTGTCCATTTCGGCATAGAACAGCGGTACACGAATGTCCGCGGGGATGTTGCTGAATCCGATCGCCATTATTTGGCTCCCTGTGGTTTAGCCGCTTTTGCGGTTTTGAGTGTGATATCGCCGTCGGCCAGACGTCGGCGCCACCAGGCGCTGTCCAGCACTTCTCGGCCTTCAAGAGGCAGCAGATCGCCCGCCTCCGGGTCTGGCACGGCACGGCCAGCGGCCGGCACTACGGTGATGCGATTGCTCATGGGGTTACGTCTCCAGAGAAAGTCAGTTCCACGCGCCCATCAGGGCCCGGGTGTTTCAGGTTGGGGTCGGCCGGGTCGATCGCATCGACCCGCACGGTGACCCCGGTAAAGGACGACAAACCGTCCAGTTCACGTTCGTGCCAACTCTCCGCAGGCTGACTCGGCAGATTGCGACCGAGCTGGAACTCGGCAAAAAAGCGCAGCCGGTAATAGGCGCGGCTGCTGTTGATTGAGACCAGTTCACCGCCGTCGTAGGCGATGGCGCTGTAGTCGATATCGGGTTTGAACCCCACCAGCGCGCGCCACAGTTCGGCGCGCAGGTCGTGCAACCGATCCAGCGCTTTTGTAGCGTCGCTGGCGTCAAGCACCAGGACGATTTCGAAGCGGTCACGGATCGCCTGGACGGTGAGGTTTTGTGCGCTGCTGTTGCTGGCCACATCGGCCAGCGGTGTGACGTAGGCCGAAGGTGTCGGCAGATCAGGGTTGCCTTGCAGCAACGCCAGATCGACACCGACGGCAATGTGATTGCCCAGGCTTGGGCATTGCGCACGCAACTGCGTGAGGATCGGGGTGATCTTCATGGGGATGTTCCAGAATTAGGGGGAGTTAACGCAGAGCCCAATGTGGGAGCGAGCCTGCTCGCGAAAGCGCTGGGTCAGTCGCCATCAATGTTAGATATGCCGGCCTCTTCGCGAGCAGGCTCGCTCCCACGGGATGTTGTGCAGGGATCAGGCCTTGGGGTCGAGGCCGGTTGCCTCGATCAGGCAGCGATAGCTTTCCTCGCGTTTGCCGCTGGCGGTGACTTTTTCGATCGACCAGCGACCGCGCATGAAGTCTGGCCAGGTGTCATCGAGCACCAGCAGGCCTTCGGCAGCCAGCAGCGGATCGCCCGGGCAGGTGACCTTCAGCTTGTATTTCTGGCGCAGCATCTTGCGCACTTCGGCTTCGCCGATGGCTTTGGCTTCTTCTTCACTGGCCTGTTTCTGGCGAATGACCTTGTAGGGCCCGGAACCGGTGATCACCTCGCGCAGTTTGCCGGCGGCGATGTCCCAGAAGCAGGTCTTGCAACCCTGGTTCTGGGTACGAGCGGTCTCTTCCAGTGTGGCGCTGATGAAGGCGTGATCACCCGGTCGATTGTTGCTGGTCACCGACAGCCTGACGTCGGGTATCACCTGGCCCGACAGGTTTTTCAGCTGCGCCGGTTTCGCCAATACGTAGAGGTCGTTGAACGGTTTGGCCACCGCGTCGTACTTGAGCGCCAGTCGCGTGATGAAGCTCATGTCGGTTTCGTTCGACTGATCAACATGAGCAATCCGGATCAGCGCCAGTTCGGGATCGACGCGCGGCGAAAAACCATGCGGCGAGACCAACTGGCGAAACAGTGCGCCAAGGGTGGTGGGGCCATGACTGGCCGTGCGCCGTTCCTTGAATCGGGTCTCATCCTTGCCGCTGAAAGGCGCTGCGGTCGCCACCAGCGTCAAGCGCAACGGGAACAGCGTCGGGGTCAGTCGAGTCACCTTGAACTGGCCTTTTTCGACCAGCCCGGACTCCCGATAGCCCACCCGCAGGCCGATTGTTCCGCCCAGGGTCGGCAAGCCTTCAAGGCCTTCCAGGTCGATCACCAATGTCAGTTGATCGGACTCCATCCCGGCAGCATCAATGTGTTCCCAACTGATCAGGCGCTGGTTCAGCAAGGCCTGGTTGGCGCCGTAGATTTCGATCGCCGGTGTAAATCCCTGTGCCATGCAACCTCCTTAGTCCCAGGCCAGAACCGGCTTGATCGCGGCGGGTTTGCTGTCGAGTTCCGGCAGTGTCACCCAGATGCCCGCCGGCAAAACGGGGCCGTGTTCGGCCAGGGTCGAATTGAGTTTCCACAACGCGGCTTCGGCCTGATCGTCTGAGCGACCCGATTCGCGGTAGAGCAGCAGATTGACCGAATCACCGGCCACGCTTCGGACCTTACGCATTGTTGAACTCCGCTAATTCGAGTACCCACTTGATCACCATCGCGGTGCCGTCATCGATGACCTCGCTCTGGTTTTCCTGAACGCTATTGATCCGCCACAACCCCCAGTTGCGACCGATGCCATCGATCAACGGCAGCGGTGCTCTCAACGCTTGCAGCGCACGCAGCTCATCGAGCCGCTCCATGGCCACGGCGTACATCGCGGTGCCGCCGATGGTCAGGGTTTCCGGCTTCTGTCCGGTCTGATGGGATTTGGGTTTACTGGTGAGGATCTGCAATTCAGTCCAGCCACCGTCGGATTTGCGCGCCAGCGTGCTGTAGGCAAACTCGCGGGACAGGCCGAAGATGAAACTGCCGAGTGCCATTTGTTGTTTCATCAGGCGACTCCATCGGTGAGGGCTGCGTCGCGGCGCGTGGCGAGGGGATTAATACTCATCGCCGGAACGAATTGGGCGTTGAAATGGTTTTCCATGACCTGCGAGATCATCGTGCCAACCTTTTCGGAACTGACAATTTCACTGCCGCTGATCTGAATCGACGGGGCGTAGGTGATTTGCTGATTTCGCGTCTGAGCAGTGGACAAGTCTTTGGCTACCTGCGCCGGCGGGGCAAGTTTGTCCTCAGCGGGAGTCGCCAGTTGTTCACCGACATAAGAACCGAGCATGCCGCCCAAAGTCCCCCCGATGAAAGTACCGATGCCAGGCGCAATCAACGAACCGATCGTGGCACCGATTGCAGTTCCGGCCAGTTCGCCGGCGGCGCCTTTAACCGCTTTGTCGTCACCCTCTCGCCAGCCCTTAAGGCCGGTGTAGGCTGCACTCACGATGGCCAGCGGCGCACCGGCCTTCACGGCCGGCATTGCACTGGCAAGTCTGGGCAGCAAACTGCCGCCGAGACGCTGTACCGCCGGCACCTGTCGGGCGGCAATCTTCTCTATTGAGCGCGGCGTCCAACTGCCGATTTTATCAGCCCACATCTCGAGGCCGATTTTCGCGTTGTCAATGAAGGGCAGCACTCTTGCCGTAACACCTCGCAAACGACTGCCGCCAACGGAACGCGAAGGTGCCTTGGCAGGATTCTGTCGAGCAGGAGAACGACCAGATTTTTTCCTTTTGCGAGGGCGATCAGCGCCCTCATCCCCGACAATCACATCACCGATTTCAGGCGGCAATCGGGTGGTGGCCAGACGCAACAGCTTTGTCGTAACCGCACCGAGCACAGCAGTCGCACCGCTCTTCAGGGCAGCCGCCACAAATGGCAAGGTAACAGCGCCCAGCACGACCAGCCCTGCAGTGAGGGCGGGGAATGCTTCTGCCGCTGTACTCGCGACATTGACCAACGCCGTGAGCCCGAACGCGAGACCCTCTGTGATCGGTGCCAGTGCGGTACCGAATGCCGTGGTTAGCCGATTGAGACTCGCATCCAACGCATTCCAGCGCCCTTGCGAAGTATCACCAAACGCCTCGGCCGTTTTCGTCGCTGCACCGGCCCCGGAACCCAGTTCCGAGGTTGCATATTGGTGCTTGTCGGACACTCGTGTGAAGGCTGTCTTGACGTCGTCGGGCTTCTTCAACAACTCAAGAATGCTTGTACCGCTCTCGCCAAACAGCGTCTTCGCCGTGGCTGCACGTTCGGGTACGGATTGTTTACTGAGTGCTGCGAGCACCGAATCAATTGCACCTGGCGCATCCGTGCGCATCTTCTCACGCAACGATTCGGGATCCAGGTGCAACCGGGTCATCGCCGAACGCTGTTCGGTTGACGAAGCGTTGCCTTTGCCGAAGGCCGACGTAAAGCTCTTCAATGCCGCACTGGCACCGTCCTTGTCCGCCCCGCTGTTCAACAGCGCAGTGGCAAACGCTGCCACCTGTTCCGGTGTCATTCCCGATGCAACGGCACTCTCGCCCGAGCGCTGAACGACCGCGCCGATATCGGCAGGCTTGGCATCCAGACCGCTGCTGCTCAGGTAACTGACCGCATCGGCCAGATCCTGGCCTTGGTATCGATCCAGCTTCAAGGAGGAACGCCAGACCGCGAGCATTTCCCCCGCAGCCTTGACGTCGATCCGGAAGGCCGTGGCATTGATCGCAGCGTCGCCGGAATACGCTCTTAGCTCTGTAGCCCGCTGATCACCCTTGGCACCGTCGGCAATACCAGATCGCGCCCCGACCTGCTGGATTTGCAAGAGATCCGCGCCAGTCGCGCCACTGGCTGCGATCGACCGCTGAGTCGCGAGTTCGAGGGTTTGCTCTGAATGCGCTTGAAGCTGCTCTTTGTTGAGTCCAATCAACTGATTGAGCTCAACCAGTGCGGTCTCGTTAGCCATCGCCGATTGCAGGTTCTTCGGTGGCGGTCGCTGCTCGATTTCCGCCTTGAGTTTTGACTTCGGATCACTATTGGCGGCTGGCGGCGCCGCGACGACCTTGAACAACGATTGCTGGCTCACCAGCAGCTCGCGCAGCTTGATCTGCTCCTGAGTCAGCAAACGAATATTCACGCTTGCCAGGGACAGCGTCAGGTTAAGGTCCTGCAGCGATTTGCCGAGGTTGGTCGGTAGTGCGTCCGCCGTATTGCCACTCTCACCGGCGTTCGTGAGCGCATATTTGCTCTCTGCCATTGCCGCTCTACTCCTGTTTCACGCCAAGGCGAGTGATCGCTATGTCGTAGCGGCGCAACGCCTTTTCGGCGTCCCATTCCAGAATTTCCGCCTCACTTACCGGGTAAATGAGCGGGACGATATCGAGGATTACTTCGATGTCGCGTTCCGAAAGTAGGCCGCCGGCTGGTTTAAAAAATCGTCTATGCGCACCTGCAATTGGGTCCAGTCCGGGACGGTCAGTAGGGCGAGATCGGGGATCATCAGGCCGGTGCAATGGGCGGTGATGAACTCGGCGCGTTCCTTGGCCGTTTTCAGTTTCTTCATCACTTTGGTGGCACGCAGCACTGGCATTTCCAGACTCAGCGAGGTCAGGGTGCGGCCGGTCACGGCGAGCGGTTGCAGCAGCTGGATCTGATCGGGATCGGCGGTTTTTTCCGCGTCTTCGACCTGATCGAGGAAGTAAGCTGCCGGACGGGTCGACATCTCGTATACGTACTGGGCGATGCTCACGTAGTCCGGACGTTTGAGCTGGTCGAGCTCCTTGACCGACAGGCCGGTGGCCAGCAGCGCCAGTTCGAAGAACTGATCGTCTTCGTCATCGCCGGCGCGCTCCAGCGCTTCTTTCTGCGCGGCGTAGAACAGCGGCTTGAGCTGAATCTGCTCGATCTGCGCGCCGTCATCGCCGGTGATTGGCGACAGCAGGTCATGCTTGGGTGGCATCCACGACATGAATGAATTCCTTGGTGATTCTTGAGGGGGGTGTTGCTTAACATCTGCCAGTCACGCTGATCCATTGTGGGAGCGGGCTTGCTCGCGAATGCGGTGGGTCAGAGCCACAAATTTCGCCTGACACACCGCCTTCGCGAGCAAGCCCGCTCCCACAGGGGTTTGTGCCAGGCTTGCCTACTGGGTTACGGCATCAGCACCGCACGGCGGGCATCACCGAGGATGTCGACGCCGTTGAGCACGAACTTCTGGGTGCGCACGTCGATGTCGATCACCGGGATACCGTTTTCCAGGCGGGTGTAGGTACGGCAGGACAATTCCAGGGTGGTCTTGGGTTTATCACCCATTTTGATCACGCCTTCATCGAGAATCTTCAGCTTGCCGCCGACGGTGTGGTAGGTGAACCACGTGTTGCCATCCTGATCCTGACCGGCTTCACGCACGTTCAACAGAATGTCATCGCCGAGCTTCACGCCCAGTGCGAGCATGATTTCCGGGCCAGCGCCCTGCAGGATCAACTTGGCGCCAAGCGCCTTCGCGCTTTTGGCCATTTCTTCGACGATGAAGCGTCCGCCCGCCATGTTTTCCATGTCGAATTCGATCTTCGGCGGGGTGAATTCCTCCACGGTCGCCGACAGCGGCAGGCCTTGCAGGGTGGCCGCGATGGCCTGGCGATTGCGGTTGGTAAACATTAGAGAACGTCCTCCAGGAACTGCTCGATGATTTCATCGCGGGCGTTGAGTTGATAAACCATGTGTTCGTTCGGCGCGTAGCGGCCGTAGTCGATGACCACGTACCAGGTGCCGTTCTTGTACTTCTCGACGCTGTTGAGTTCCGGGTGCAGATAGACGCTGCCGCCAGGAATGGTTTCGTCGGCGACCAGGGTTTGCAGCCAGTCGTTGATGCGTTTGACCTCTTGATCCATGAACGACTTGGTCAGGTTCTTGGCCATGGCTTTCTGGCCGGCCTTGACCAGCTTGCGGCTGATCGCATCTTCAAGGCCGACGTAGCTGATGAACTTGCCGGTGATCGAGCGGTTGCCCAGCAGCGAGAAGCCGCCAAGCACAGTGCGGGCGTAGTAGCTGACGCCGTAACGGTTGAGCAGATCGCCTTCGGTGGAGGTGTCGAGGATGTTGTATTCCACGACGCGGGAAACGTCTTCGGCGTAGGTCACCTGATTGCCTGGGCTTTCCCACTGCTTGACCTTGGCCAGCGCGGCAATCGCCAGGCTGGATGGAGCGAGGAACACATTTTTCTTCGCCGCTTTCGAGTAAACGGCCGGCATGTTGTGCACCACCAGGCAACGGTCGAAACCGAGGTCGGCGCCGCCGAGTTCCTGGCTGTAAGTCACTTGATCAGCGACCGAGGCGTCCTTGCCGTCCAGCACCACACGGGCCTTGATGCGCTTGCCGAACGAGGCGAACTCGCTGGCCACCGCTTTGGTGCCGGTGAAGCCCGGCGCGCCGATGATGGTCAGATCTTCCGGGACACTGCCCAGTGCAGCCAGACCCAGTTTGCGACCGGTCGCCGGCTCAACGCCGCCGATCACTGCGTTGACGGTATCGGCCGGGGTAGCACCCGCTTCGACGATCACGACATACACCGGCACCTTGACCACTTTGAGGATCTGGTAAACCGCGTGATACAGCGTGCCCTCTTCCGAACCGGTCGGATCGAGCAGTGCATGGGTGGTAAAGCTATTGATGCGGAACGGCGCGTTACGCGGAATCAGCGGATCAGCCTTCGGCGCGGTGCCGACCAGACCGATGACGTTGTCACCCAGGCCACCCATGGCTTCGGGGGATTCGGTGGCATTGACGGTAATGCCGTTGTGCTCGAAGTTCAAAACCTCAGCCATGTTCAGTCAGCCTTCTTGGCAGCGGCCTTTTTGGCCTGGGTGGACGATGTTTTCAGTTCCAGTCGACCGGCGCTGTGCAAGGCACTGGCCTCGACGTCGAGCAGATCGAGGTCTTGACCGACGCTCGACCAGTGCCCACCGCCGGTGGGGAATGGGACGAGCACGGTGTAGGTTTGGCGGGTTGCCATTTTTCGTTTCTCCATAAACGGGAAAGCCCCTCGTGGGGAGGGGCTTTGGCGGGTAAGAAAACGCCCCGACGGTGCGGGGCGTTTATTGAAGCGTCACAAACCGGGCTCAGACGCTGGCGGTACAGCCGGCCAGCCCTCAGTCAGCATTTCGGGACGATAATTTCCAAGGTCGATCGCCAGCAGTAAATCGCGCTCACGATCAAAACATGCCTGGACATGAGTACGCACAGCCTTGGCGATTTCGAGGATTCGGGTCGCATCAATTTCGACAAAGCCATTGGCTGTCTTGAAGTTGCATCGGTACTCGGGATCGACAATTGCAGACAAGCCCGTTCCAGCAATCAATGTCTGGCTGTCACGTGTGGTTTCGATGGTGAATCCATCGACGATGACGCCACCTGCTTCACGCAAAAAGCGTTCGGCAGCAACGGCGGTTGCCAGTGTTTCAGGCGTGACCGTCATAGAAGGTTGCGGCGAAAACAACCAATCACCGTCATGCTCCTTTGCCGCCCAGCCTTGCTGGGGACGTGGATCGAGATGATCGACGCACACCCATACCAGCGTCGGCGGGTACAACGTCGAAATATCGCCCTCGGTTTCGATCTGCTCGACAACCATGTCGGCATAAATGCGTACATAGGTACTCATCAGGTCCACTCCTCGATAATCACGATGCCGTCACCACCATTGCCGCCTTTGAGGTTGGACGGACACGATGGCTTGGCTAACGCTCCCCCGCCACCGGAACCAGGATTTACGGCACCCTCGCCGTCTCGACTGGCACCGCCCGAAGAGTTACCACCCGGTCCAAATGCACTGAGGCCTCCTTCGCCGGATGTACAAAAAGCCAAGGTCGGCCCCTTCACTCCACCGCCTCCCTGGCCATTGGCATTGATCGTCGAACCACCTGTGGCGGGCTCGGAATTGGGGCTGCGGCCAAGTTGCAGAGGCGGCACAGTGTTGGCCGAGAATCCTCCTCCATATCCTCCTGGTGCAGCGATTCCGGCAAAAGATGTTGTTCCCCCATTGAGACCGATACTGGCAACAACGCCCGTGCCCCCTTTACCGATAGTGATCTGCTGACCGTCGAAACCCTGAGTCAACCAGCCTTCTGCATAAGCACCGCCAGACCCACCGCAACCGGCGGAAAGCTGAGTATTGGCTGTCGAGACTGCACCACCACCCGCACCGCCACCACCTTGCAATCTGTATTTGATCTTTTTGGTTCCAGGCCCCGGCAGATAGATCTCGTTTGCCTTGAAAACCCGGGTTCTCAGATAGCGACCCGAAGCGTTGCGAACTTCATCGGCGAGGGCGGCGATATCGATGCTTCCCTGATTGATCGGCGCGTTCCAGGCTTTGATGCACCACATCACCGTCAGGTTGCGTGGCCGGGTTTCTGTCGAAGTGCGTGCCACCTTCGAAGCATCGAACGACATATTGATGACACCGGTAGAGGCTATGCCTCCGGGGAGCTGAGTCCCACCTGTCGCTGGCGCGCTGAAAGCGCCACTGACCGTGCCTGTTGCTGCGAGCTGAACACCGTTGTTCGCGGCGTACTGCCCTGTGATGTTCTGGAGCGAGTCGAGTTGATAACTGCCGATTGCCCTGCCTGCATCCACACCGCGTCCGTGATCCCACCCTCGCAGGAACTCGCCGCGAGATTCCGGCAAGCGGAAATTCCCGGCCCCCTCATCCCCTTTGTTGAACTTTGTGCCGAGATACGCCGCCAGATCCGGATAGGTCGCAATGCTCTGCACACTGCCATCCAGCTCCAAAAAGCCCGATGGCACGATGCCCGTCGGGAAGGCCATTACCGCACCGACCGGTACAGCCGATCCGAGACGCGAAACTTCCTTTACCAGTGCCGCTACGTCGATGTTTCCCTGATTGACCGGGGCGTTCCAGGCTTTGATGCACCACATGACGGCGATGTTGCGAGGGCGTGCCTCCGGGCCACCAGAACTATTGAAGCCTGCTGCGAAATTGGTCATTACGGCCGTATTGCCGTTGTCTACCACTACCGCACTCGGATTACTGCCGGTGGCATTGGCGAACGCCTGCATGCGGGTGACGGTATGAGCATGCGACTTGTTGTCGTCGGCCTGCCAGCTACCGAGACCACGTCCGGCATCTATTCCACGCCCATGATCCCAACCACGCAAGAACTCCCCACGTGCCTCAGGCAAACGGAAATTCCCGACGCCCTCATCACCCTTGTTGAACTTGCCGCCCAGATAAGCGCTCAAGTCCGGGTAAGTCGCGCTGCTCTTGACGCTGTTATCCAGTTCCAGAAAGCCCGGCGGCGGAGCATCAACCGGGAACGCGACAATCGAGCCCACCGGCAACGCCGATGCCTTGGCAATCAGCGCTTCGACTTCAGCCTTGGTGTACGAATCCTTGATCCCGAATCCAGCCAGCGTTTCAGGATTGGCACCGGCAGTCGCCCGACCATACTCATCAACGGTCAGACTCTTGTAAGTGCCAGCAGCAATCCCGGTACGCCCCGCGAGCATCTTGAACGTCAGCGCCGTGGTGCCGAGGGTGATCGGTGCATTGGTGGTCAAGTGCCACAACGAATCACCGTTCGCGGTGCCCTCCTCCACCATCACCGTCAGGCCCGGCGTGACCTTGGCGTTGCTGTTGGCATCCGTCGCCCGCAACCAGTCGCCATTGGCGACGATCCACAGGCCGTTGTCCTTGGCCAGCGTCTGATTCGGCAACAGCACACGGTCACCGGCAATCACGGCCACACCATCAATCTGCTGCGCACCGTTCAACACAACATTGCCAGTCGCCGCAACGCGTACCGACTGTTTGCCGTCAAGTTTGCCGAGTTCTTCGGCGAGGTAACTCATGACCCAGGCACGCGTGGCTTTGACGACGGTGTCGTCGATCAGCAGCGTCACAAGCGACGCATTACTCGTCTCGAAAATCGAACGAATGTAGAACTCTTTACCCGAACCGGACGTGGCCAGAACCGGTTTGAACGACTCTGGATATTTGACGATGGCATAGAGAACGCCAGTGTCAGTCCACAGCCCCGCTTCCCGCACATACCAGCCGCCAACATCCGGCGGAATGGTCACTTCAGCGAGCAGCCAGCTCGGGTTCTTCTCGTCCTGGAACAGCGCATTGAGCGGCCCGCGCCAGACTTCGCGTTTCAGCGCCGTGGCGGTCGCGGCCGGGTTGTAGACCGCGCCGCCGCCGTCGCCGACTGAAATCTGCGTCAACTTGATCGGCACGCCCGCAGCTTTACAAGCCGTTTCGTAGGCAATCCCTGCGTTGGTGAGCAGGGTGTAATAGTCAGCCATTCAGGCCCCCTGAGGATAAATAGTGGATGTTTCGACGGTGTACATACCGGCGGCCATGAACGCCTCTCCCGAGGTTTCGAGCCCTTCGATGAACACCGGATAAACCGTGGTCAGTTCGCCGCAGAACGTCGCGGCGCCGATGACGTGAGTACCGAATGCGCTCAGGCCTACAGAGACCGACAGCACATCCCGTTCGCTTTTGGCATCGGCCAGGCGTCGGTCGAGACGGGCGTCGATTTCTTCGCTGTAGGGCTGGTCGCTGAAGGCGCGCACAGAAAAACTGTAAGGCGCGCCGGGCGGTGTCTGTTCGTACCAGGCGCGGACTTCGGGGCGCAGTTGCAAACCCTTGGCAGCGTTTTCCAGTGCCTTGCGAGTGCCGGCCTGGCGTGCAGTGGGCCAGGCCAGTTCGACGGTCAGGCGCTTTTCCGCTTCCGGTGCGGCGGTGCTCCATTCGGCGACGCCGCGATCCGCTGCGAGATAAGGGAGAAACGCGGCCGGTGTTTCACTCGGATTCATCAGTTCGGGAAACGGCGGCGCGATACGATCAAGCAAAGTGCCGAAGCCCAGATCCAGCCCGCGCTCCAGCGCCGAACTGTTGGCCGGCAGCAGCGTCGGGCGTTGCGTTGGCTCACTCATAGCGTCAACACCTCAACCTCGACCGCCGTGCAGTACGGCGCCTGAAACGCGGTGGTCACGATCGGCGTCAGCGGTTCCAGAATCTGCAATTGCACGGCACCAGCGCTGTGCAGCGTGTAATCGATCCAGCTCGGATCGACCCGCCCTTCGAGGCGATGGCAACTGTCGGCGTAAGCCTGCAATTGCTGCTGCGCGGCGACTTGGGTCAGGCCCGAATCGGGGCCGGAATTGATCTTGGCGACGACACGTATTTTGTAGCGCTGAATGTCGGCAGCCTTGACGGTGACGAGGTCGGTTTCCGGTCGCACATCCGGCCGGGCGAAGTGCTGGCGGACGCCTTGAAGCAATGCCTCGGACGGCGTGCCGTCACCGTCCCGCGCAAGTACGGTGACCTGCACTTCACCCGGCGCGGTGCGGCGGCCATTGCCATCCTTGACCTGCGCGGCGAAGCCGTCCGGGTTGAAGGTGTAAGTGACATTCACCACACCGGCGTCGGTGGATTCGACTTTCACCGTCGGCCGCTCGCCGAGGGTGAACACCTCGCGGCGATACTGCATCCGCGACCCCGCCGCCGGGGCATGCGGCGCCAGGTAATAACGCAACCGGGCGTCGTCGTCACCTTCGTAAATCGCCGGCACCGGCGGAAAGGCCGCGGGGTCACCGGGATCGAGCAACTGCCGCTCCAGGCCCATGTCCGCCAGCCGTGCGTCGAGGTTGCTGCCGGTCGCCCACCACGCCAGCATCTGCTTGATGCGGGCGTTGTATTTACGCTCGTGGGTTTGCAGCCGGACACAGAAAGCTTCCAGTGCCAAGGTCAGCAGTTCGCTTTCGTTTTCCAGGCTGGTCTTGAGTTTCGCTGCACTGTCCGGCGAGCGGGCACCGACGTATTCGATGACGAAGGTCTTGAACTCGGCGAGCAGATCTTCGAACGCTTCGACGGTGATCAGCGCGGGTTCGGCCAATTGGTTCTGGCCGGGGATCAACATGCTCATGTCACGACCTCGAAGGTTTGTTGACGGTTTTTCCAGGTGCCGGCGAAACGCAGCAGCAGACCGGCGCCCTGACGGCTGGCGACGATCACTTGCGGCTGAAAATCATCGATGCCGTTTTGCTTGTTGTAGAACGCTTGCGCTGCATGGCTCTGGGCCAGAAGCAGCACGTCGTCACCGAGGTTCTGCCCCAGTAGCGAGGGGATCAGCGAGCCATACAGGGGCCGTTTCTGCCGGGTGCCCAGCGGCGTAGTCAGGGCCCGGGTCGCGCGCTGCACAAACTGCAGCCAGTCGTCGACCGTGGCCCCGCTGTCTCTATCGATTCCGATCATGGAAGGCTCTTGAATCAGGGGCTGATGACGCGGCCCTGGTGATCGACCGACGGGCCGCTGAAGTGCACGCCCGAAGCGTCGATGGTCATGCCGACGACGCCCAGTTGCAGGTTGATGGCCTGCGGGGTCAGCGCCAGTCGCGCCGGGCCGATGCTCAGTTCCAGCGACTCGCGAGAACCGTTGAACGCCGCAGGGCCGTTCTGCCAATGCAGTGTGTGTGTGGCGTCGTCGTAACCGCTTTCGCTGCCGTCCTGATGTACTCGACGGGTCAGCGTCGGTACGGTCGAGGTCGGAGGAAAGCGATCACTGTTCAAACCGAACAACGCCACCGACTGCGCACCGCTTTCGCCGCTGCCGTAGTTGAACAACAAACACTGCTCACCCACTGTCGGAATCCGCGATTCGCTCTGCGCTCCGGCGCTCGGGTTGAAGAACTTGATGGCCGGGGTAAGCAGTCCACCGTGGCTGACCGTGCAGGTGTTACTCGCCGCGTCGACTGTCTGGCAGACGCCGATTCGGCAGTAGCTCTCGGCACGCCGATGCAGGTCTTCGATTTCCGCTTCCATCTCGGCCAGGCGTTCGATGATCGGACCCAGTTGCATGCGCAGTAATGCGTCGAACATCGATCAGGCCTCCAGCGCGGTGTATTGGTCGGGGTCGTCGATGTTGCTGACTTCCCAGGTACGGGCGAATTTCGGCGTGCCGAGTGGATCGTCGAGCAAGGTCGGGCCGAGGTAGAGGGTCTGGTTGAACGTCAGTGTCCAGGCCCTGTATTGCTGATCGGCGCGGATGAGCAATGACGGCAAACCATCCATGTTCATCGGCAGATCACACTGATCGCCGGGCAGTCCCCAGCGGTTGTCGGTGATCAGATTTTTCAGCACCGCGATCAGATCGCAGGCGGCAAATGCCGTAGCGGAAAGCGCCGGGATGACTTGCAGCGACAACGTCATGACATGAGCAATTCGCCCATCAGCGGCGCGCACTCCCGAGGCATTTCGGTCGAAGTCGATCAACCCCCAGGCTTGATCGCCCGGAGCACTGAAATCCTCGTGATTGCCGACATTGAGGTTCAGCCCGGCGGTGTTGCGCAGCGTCGTCGCGATGGCGGTGAACAGTTGCGACGGCTGCTGGATCGGTGTGGGCATACATGACCTCCTTTTCAATCGTCCACGCGAAGCCCTGCCGCCAAAATGGCGGCACGGAAAACAGTCAAGGTTAAGGCTGGTCGCGCGGCGGGACTTCGCAGACGCCGATGCGTTTGGCGGCCCAGCGTTCGTAGAGACCGATGGCCACATCGGCGCCGGCCATGGCGGTCAGGCATCCGAATGCGCCGGCCGCCCAGATCGACAATCCCGCAGCGTAAAGCAGCATGATTGCCGAGACGCCGCAGATCATGCAGGCGCCTGAGCGCAAAGCCAGGCGCCGCAGCAGTGACCAGCCGCGGGCGCCTTCCTTGTCGGCGCGCCACATTTCACCGGACACCCCGCCCACTACGGCGAGGAGGATGACCAGCCAGATCGGCATGTCCGCCAACGCTTGTTGCTCGCTTGTCATGTCACGCCTCCTGGGGGTGATTGATGAGTGGTGTGTGTTGGGTTCAATCGTTTTCTCTTGAGGTAGGCATTCCAAAAAGCCCGGCATTGAGGCCGGGCCTTTCAGTAATGCGCTCTCGCTTCTCGATCTGACAATTGCAGTGGAGTCAGAACGGAGCGACTGGCCAGTTGATCGTCGGAAATGCGTTTTGGTTTATCACTTTGGTGACGGCAATGTAGTACTGCTTGTATGCAACCAGTGCAGCCGCTTCTGCCGCAGTGGCGATCTCGAGATCCAGCTTGTATTGCAATGGATTGAACATCAGCCAGCGGGAAGCCTGGTCAAGGCGCAGCTGTATGCGTCCAGAAGTAAAGGCCTGTCGCTCATAATCAGAAGTATCACTGTAGGTCGAACCCCAATCCGTCTTCATCCCTGGCTCCACAATCATGCCATCGGGAACTTCTCGCCAAACTGAACTCGGCTCATCTGCAGGCGTTGCAGGCACACTCCCGTCAGTCTCCAGTACCTGAAGAACGACGGTGTAACCCGTTGCTGTAACTGTAAGTGCGTAACGACTCATTTCTGATTCCTTCTTAGCGGTTCTCAGCGAACCCTTTTGGAGACCGTCTGTCAGTACGACGTAACTGGACAGACGGTGATCGCCGGAAAGCCGGCTATCTATTGCTTTCGGAAGTAGTGATGAATTCCGGCAGGCATTCCAAAAAGCCCGGCGCAATGCACCGGGCTTTTCAGTAATGCGCTCCTTCGCCTTCCTTCAAATCCTGTGTTCAAGAAGGAAGCTGACTTTTCGGCGCTACTGGCGCGGTACGAGTCCATTCAAATTGTTTTTCCGACCGCGGTCCCTGCCCGCCGGATAACTGCTTCTGGTGCTTTACGCTGCACACCCGGGTCAGTTGCCAACCCTCTGAACCGTTGAGGCCGGTTCATCGCTGCCTGTTCTTGTGGAACTAAAGAGCTTTCGTTTCCAGCCGCTTTGTCGAGCGGCTTGGTGGCAATAATATGCATATATGCATATCCAGTCAATGCGTAAATGCATTTATTTATACGTGAGAAATGCATGAACGCATGAAGGCCGCATAAACCATGGCGTTGAGGGTTTTGCGCGGGCGAAAAAAAACCCGCCGATGGGCGTAATGCTGTTCACTTAAGCATTTGAATCCTCGCCGGGCTTCTTCGAAAATCCGATGTCAGATCTCTGGCATCGGATTTTTTATGTCTGTTCAACAGGACTTGCTCGACCTCGGCGACCTTTTCA
>NZ_FYDT01000030.1:0-83236 GCF_900187585.1 Pseudomonas sp. Irchel 3E19 | reverse complement strand
TGTTGTCAAAAAGCATGAGGTTACGAAGCTGTTTATCTTCGAAAACCATGGCTTTGAGGTTTTCGCCCCAGCTTTTTTTCTTGGCTTCGGCTTTGATGCTTTCGACTTTGTAGCCTTTGGCTTCCAGCGCAGCAAAGAATTTTTCTGGCAGAAAGAGGCCATGTTCATCGAACCATGGGCCTTTCTCATCGAACTGAAGTGCGCCTTCCTGATCCAGCCAATCACTGAACACACGATCGTCGTCTGCTTCTTTGGCAATCGACTTGGGCAAACTGGTCGCCAGCTCTTTAAGTTGGCCTTGGAACGCGTTGCCACTGGCTTGGGCCAGTTGTTTCAGGCTGATGTGGTTCAGGATCGTCGTCGAAGAGGCGCTGCTGAGTTCACGTAGCGGAATGTTGGTTTTGGCCAGGCGTTCGAGGGGTTTTGGCTTGTAGCTCTCCGCGTCCCAGAGGAAGAGGCGGGGAGGCTTCAGTGCTCGAACGCGTGCTTCGGCGGTGGTCTGAATCCGCTCAGCCTCTGTGTTCAGGTCGTACCACTGCTTTTGCAAGCTGACAAAGAGCACTCCGGGTGGCGCTGACTTGCCACCGGTAGCCGAGACCCATTGGGAATAACGCGCTTCGATTTTTTTCTCAAGCTCATCGCGTTTGTTTGTCAGTTCGATAAAGGCCTGAAAATCCTTGGTCCCTGCGTACTGGTCGTCAGGGCTGAGTGCGAACTCGGGAACCGCCACCCCGCACTCGGCGAGTTCCACGATGGCATTGATGTATGGGGACATCAGGTCTTTCAGTGCGAGGATGTTGATCTGCACACCCTTGAGTTTCTTTTCGTCGATCTCGCCGGTTTCAATCAGTTTTTTGTGAAGCGCCTTGTAGTCTTTCAGGTGCTCCCACGCCGAGGCAATTTTTTTGCTGCCGGGATCGAACATTTTGTAGCCGTGAGCTTTTGCCTTGTCACGTTCTTTAATGTACTTGTCGATGGCCTCGCGAGCCTTCAAGGCGCGCGGCGTGTAGAAAACCCCGTTTTCTCGCTTGTACCCCAACTTCTCTGCGCTGGTGTCGGAGACCTTTTCCAGCGCTTCCATGTTCTTTTTGTTTTTATCGATGCGTTGCTGAGCTGCGAACATCTCGCGCTCAGCATGCATCGTCGCGTCGCTGTCACCTTTGTCTTTAGCTGTGTCCCAATCTTTGCGGCACTGCGCTTTTTTCGCCGTGTCTTCGGGGATTGCCGATTTCGACGCCAGGTAACTGCTACGGTCGTCTGCTTCGAGAAAAGCCTCCGGGCCGGGCGTGAGGAAGTAGTCCATCAGCCCGGCATCGGCGATGTTGCTCATGCGCGTGGCTTTGTCTGCGTTGACGGTTTTTTGCTTGAGCAGGTTGACGCTTTCTTTCAGCTTCTCGGACGTGCGCTTGGGCAACAGCCAGAACCGACGCTGGCCGGTGACGTAGATGATGTCGTCATAGCTGCTGCTGCAACCCGGCTTCTTGTCCTTGCAGAACGTTTCTGAGTCGGCAGATGACTTCGGTGGGTCCGCCGGGATAACAACAGGTGGTTGTTCTGGGGTAGATGCTTGTTCGGACGTACCTGTCATTTCAAACTTCCAGTCGTTGTACTTTCTCGAATGCCGGCATATCGCTGCTCAGCACATTCATTACGTCGGCTCGCGCTCGCAACGGGCGTTGGTTCAACTGCGGCAACAGACGCTCAAGGTGGCGTCCCTCTTCTATGCCGTGATCCACCAGCAGTTGCAAATTTTCGGATATTCCCGGCAGTTGTTCATTCGGCAAACCGTTGGCCGATTCGGCTTCGCGGGCTCGAATCCAGTACCACCAACGCACTTCATCGAACGCAACCAATGTCGTTTCCTGAAGTTGCAGCGGATACCTGTGCTCGCCAGTAGAGGCATCGAATTCTTGAGTTTGTTCCCAGACGCGCCAGTTCATATCGTCAATATGCGCGGGAGGTGTATAGACGCTTTGCCAAGGACCCAATAGAGCTTGGGCAGGAACAGTCAGCGCAAGAGCACTCCAGAATGCCGGATCGTAAAAGCGTGCCAGTGAGTCGCCGTGGGATTTGCTGTTCATTCGTAACAGTCGACGGGCATGCAGGAGGGTGTTTTCCGGTGTGTCCCGAGAGGTCAGCAGAATGCCTGCGCGGTTTGCGCGGCACAGTTCAACGGCCTTGGCTGCGGCGGCGCCTCCCGGCTTCAATTGCAGCCATAGTGGACTGACTTCATTCATTTCGGCGAAAGGTGTGCCCTGGAAAAGTTTTTCGACTTCGCCTATGTTGGCCTGCTGATAGAGCTGTTCCAGAGCGCGAGGCTGCCGGACGCTATCGATGATGCAATACAAGGAGCGGCTTGCAGCGTTGCCTGCTGGCGTGGTGACCACGGGTTGTTCAAGAAAGTGACTTAACCATTCAGACATGGGCAAACCTCTCGCGAGCAAGCGCCATTGGCTTGCTTTCCACAGATCGGAACAAGGGGGAGGCCTTGAACGCTTTTTCGTACAAATGGGTTGAGCATGGCAGGCACTAACACCGTACCAGCCTTATCCGCATCCGCCTGCTTCAACGGCCCCGGCAACAAAGGCGCAGCGCCCGTGCCGCTACCCGGTCCACCGCCGGAGTTCATGTTGATCACTGGCCCGCTCATGGTCACGCCGCCGGCATCGATCTTGATAAAACTACCGCCGCCAATGAGCGTCAGTTCCGCCCCCGCTTCAAGCACGACTTTCATGCCGCTGCTGAGGTGGATTTCCTGGCCCGCATCAATGAACTGCCCAGTCCCAATCTTGATGTGCTGATTCACGCCCACGGTCAGGTGATCATTCGCCCGCGCTTCGACTTTGCGGTCGGCGTAAACCGTGTGGTGTTCTTCGGCTTTGAATTCCGTGTAGCTGTTCTTTTCGACGGTGTCGTGGCGTTCGTTGCCGACGCGGATTTTCTGGTCGTGCTCGATGTTCTCGTCCCAGTCGCGCTGGGCGTGCAGGTAGATCTGCTCCTGACCTTTCTTGTCTTCGATGCGCAGTTCGTTGTAACCGCCTCCACCCATGGAGCTGAGGGTCTTGAAGGTGCTGCGGGTTTTGTTCGCCGGCAGTTCGTACGGGACGGTGTTTTCCTTGTGGTACAGGCAGCCGCTGATCAGCGGTTGATCGGGGTCACCTTCAAGGAAGGTGACCAGCACTTCCATGCCGATGCGCGGGATGGCGATGCCGCCGTACTGGGCGCCGGCCCAGGCGGATGAGACGCGCAGCCAGCAGCTGGTCTTGTCGTCGGCCTGGCCTTCGCGGTCCCAGTGGAATTGCACTTTGACACGGCCGTACTGGTCGCAATGGATCTCTTCGCCTTTCGGGCCCGTGACCACGGCACTTTGGCTGCCGAGGATGCGCGGTTTCGGGTGGCGCAGGGGCGGGCGATTCGGCACGTCCCACGGCGTGGCCTGAAAGCGGTTGCGGTAGCCCTGATGGAAATCGTCTTTCAGCGCAGTGGTGTCGCTGGTTACCGACTCTTCGAGCACTTGCGGCTGCTTGCCTTCGTGGAGGACTTCGGTCAGTAACCAGAGGTTGTTCCATTTGGGTTTCGGGTGCGCGGTCAGCGCGAGGAAGTGGCCGCTGACCAGCAACGGCTGATCGCTCTTGCCTTCGGCGAGCTGGAAATCGCTGCGATGGCGTTCGAGGGCGCGTTTGGCCAGGTGTTTGCCGCGCTCGCGGTCGATGAAGCGACCGGGGTAATCGTAGTCTTCGAGGTCGGGCAGGGCGTCGCCACGGTTTTCGCTTTCGAGGGTGAGGCGTGGTTTTTCGAAGTCGTAATCGCGACGGGTGGTGCGGCTGGTGCGGGTTTCCAGGCGCAGGTCGAAGCGCTTGATCACCGGGTCGCTGGCGACCATGCCGGAGTCTTGCTGATAGGCCACAGGCTTGAGTTTCGGGAACACCGTCTGGTCATCGCCGAACACCAGTTTGTGCGCCGTGGCGCTGTGCTGGAAGTGGTAGTGAATGCCTTCTTCTTCGCACAGGCGCTGGATGAAATGCAGGTCCGATTCATCGTATTGCACGCAGTAGACGCGCTCGGGATAAATCGAACCGGTCTTGAATTCGTAGGCGTTGCTCTGGATACCGTGCTCTTCGAGGACCATACCGATGATTTTCGGCACGCTGAGGTTCTGGAAGATGCGCTGGTTGACGCGATGCGCCAGGTAAGACAATTGCGGGCGCAGGGTCACTGAATAACGGGTCAGGCGTTTGCCGGAATCGCCTTGCGCGGCGCGGTAGATCTGGCCATGGATGCCGCTGCCGTCGGGCGACAGTTGCAGGAAGGCCGGTTTGTGCAGCAGGGTTTCGAGGTCCAGCGACGGCTGCTCACTGACCAGCTCCACCTCAAAGACAAAAGGCTGGCTGATGGCTTCGCGACCTTGCAGGGTGAATACCTGAAAGTCAGCAGAAAGCCCTTCGATGGTCAGGGCAAAGTGGGTTTCATTGGCCGGCGCGAACATCCCTTGTTCCTCGTGCTGTACAGCGGCGTTCGTCGACAGCCGCAAAAGCGGGTCAACGTACGCGAAATTCTGGAGGGGCGTAAACAACATCGACCAGCAGAGCTGGCCGATGTTTGTAACGATCAGCCGTAATTAAACGACTGGAGCACGCCAGTCATCGGAACCCGAAGTACCGGATACTTCGTGGGTCCAGGTGATTTTGCGGTAGGTGAACTGCACTTCTTCCAGGTGGGTGAAGTGCGAGTTGCCTGGATCCTGGCAGTTGTGCATTTTGTTGTTGATGGCGACGATGATCGCGTCTTCCAGTTTGGTGGTGTAGTAGTGCTCTTGGGTACCTTGAGCCGAAGTACGGAACCACTGGATAACGATTTCGCTCATGCGCTCGCCGGAGGTCAGAGCAGCTTGCAGCAGAGGCGAAGCCTTGTCGTAGACCTTGGTGATCACAACTGGCTTGTGAACGCGCTGACCGGTTGGCTGACCGGATTGTGGGTCACGCGGGATGATCACGTCGTGGCTGAAAGCCTGAACCATAACCTGGTCTTCGTGGCCTTCCTGGTAGGTGTTGCCAACGGAGTCGGCAGTGAATGCGCCTGCAGTGATCAGGCCTTGTTTTTCGCCGGTAACCGACATGTACGCTGGTGTTGCCATGGGGTGCTCTCCTTGCGGATAAATTTAGGGTGCCCGGGAGGCGAAATCGCCCGGTGGGTGCCTAAGGGCTATCAAGGAGCGTGCCAGCTTTTGTGAAGTCCCCGGGAGGCGGGGGTTGGACCGCTCTGGTCTGCGCTTTTGAGGATTTTTGGCAGGCGATTGAAGGTAAAAGTGCGCAAGAAGTTGCGCAGTACTGCGCAACTTCTTGCGCACTTGGCTGCAGGCCCCGTGACGTATGGGCTGTAGCGCTTCAGAGGGGTGTTTTATTATGGGGTACTGCGCAACTTCTTGCGCAGTACGGCCGAAGGCCATCACTGGCAGTACACTGACTAAAAAATCAAAAGATCGCAGCCTTCGGCAGCTCCTACAGGAAAATGCATTCCAAATGTAGGAGCTGCCGAAGGCTGCGATCTTTTGATCTACCGACGACCTGCCGTTAGATTATTTTCAGGCCCAGCACTTGCGCGCATTCTTCAATCGAACGCCGCTGCGTCTGCGCATACAACCCCAACTCATCAATGGTCGGACGTCCCAGCGCCTGTTCGAATGCCTGACGATTGGAGTGCTCGCCGTAGTGTGTTTGCGCCGCATCGCCAAGGTTCGACTGAAAAATCCCTGCCGCACTGACCGGCAGGAAATCTTCGTACACCAGCGGTTCAGCTTTCACATGACCGTCGCGCAACAAATCCTCAAGCGAGGCCTCACCGAGGCTACCCGCCGCCAGACCCTTTTCCGTGGCGAAGTAGCGAAAGTACGCCAGACCCTGTTCGCGCATGCCCTCGACGCTGTCAGGGAATTCGCCAAAGTGTTGAGTCATCAGCGCGTTGTAGCGTGCGGCGTTGGCTTCATTGGGGAAATCACCCAGTTCCTCCCGCGCCGCGTTCAACAGGCAGTCATACAGCGCCCGGCCCTTGGGCGTCAGCGCTGCACCGCGTTGTTCGATTTCGCCGAAACGCGCGCTGTGGCTGCCACGGGTTTCGCTCTGGTCGGTGAAGGCGATCGGCTCGTCCAGGGCCTTGAAACTGGTTTGGCGCAGCAGGATCGGGCATTGCCGACGCGGCGGACCTTCGATCACTGCTTTGGGCGTGATGCCATGGGCCGGCATCTGTTCCTGAACGACGTCGATGTCGAGAGTGCGCGGTGTCAGGTGATTGATGTGCGGGCCTTTGAACGCCACTACATCCGCGATCAGACGGTGTTGGGCGCTCAACGTCTGGTACTGCGCGGCGGTGACGGTGGCGCTGTGATGCCAGCGAAAGGTCTCCAATGCCTGTAGGACAAACTCTGCTGCTTCGGTCTCGCTCAGTCCTCCTGCCGTTTCAGCCTCGGCGATCAGGCGCAACGCCGCGGGAGTAAAGATCGAACGCTTGGCCAGCACCGAGTCGGCAAAGGCGCGCAACTCAGGATCTTCAATCAACTCCAGCCGCAACAACGAGGTAAACACCCGAAACGGGCTGACTTGCAGCGCCTCTTCATGCACCGCGCGAAACGCCGTGGAATGCACCGGCACGCCCGCCGGGGTCAGGTCGTAATAACCCACCGGTTGCATGCCCATCACTGCGAACAGGCGGGCGAGGGTGGCCAGTTCCGTTGCGGTGCCGACGCGGATGGCGCCATGGCGCTCCATGTCGAGCCGTTGGATTTCGCCGGTATTGTCGAGCTGCCGGGCGATGTCTGGCTGACGTGAAAGCACGTCGCGGTTGGTCTGTTCCACCAATTCCATCAGCGCGCCGTACAGCGGGACTTCTTCGCGGTACATGTCGGACATCGCTTTGGAGAAGCGTTGGCGGATCAGGTCGGGGCTGACGAAAGGCTGCACGGTCATGAAAAAAATTCCTGCCACGGTCACGAAATGGGTGGAGGAAAAGATCGCAGCCTTCTCCCGCGTGGGCAAACGAAGAATCCTACGAACTTCATTCTGCCAACGACTGATCCACCAGTTCGATCCAGTGCCTGACCGGAGCCCGACCAGCGCTGGCCAGATGACTCTGGCAGCCGATGTTGGAGGTGACGATCAGCTCAGGACGCCCGCTTTCCAGGGCATTGAGACGGTTGTCGCGCAATTGCCGGGCGATCGTCGGTTGGGTCAACGAGTAAGTGCCCGCCGAGCCGCAGCACAAATGCCCGTCCGGCACGTGGGTCAGGTTGAAGCCCAGGCGAGTCAGCACCGCTTCCACTGCGCCGCCAAGCTTCAGGGCGTGCTGCAAGGTACACGGACAATGCACGGCGATCCGCCGTTCGCTGGCGGCGCACACTTGCTCCAGCGGTTCCTGCGCGATGACCTGCACCAGATCGAGGGTCAGTTCGCTGATTCGCCGAGCCTTGTCGGCGTAAGCCGGATCGTCTTCGAGCAGATGCCCGTAATCCTTGATGAACGCGCCGCAACCGCTGGCAGTCTGGACGATGGCTTCGGCACCGTTTTGCAGATGCGGCCACCAGGCGTCGATGTTCTGCCGGGCGCGGTCGAGGCCTTTGGCCTGGGCGTCGAGGTGATAGTCCAGCGCGCCGCAACAACCTGCTTCGGGCACCGCGGTGACGCTGATCCCGAGTCGATCCAGCACCCGCGCCGTGGCGTCATTGGTATTGGGGGACAAACCCGGTTGCACGCAGCCCTCCAGCAGCAACACCCGGCGCGCATGCCGTGGTGCCGGACGCAAGCCTGAACTGGGCAGATGCTGCGGCAGTTTGCTTTCAAATATTCGCGGCAACAGCGGTCGGAATGTCGTGCCCAGCCGCAACAAGCCTTTGAACAAACCGGGATTCGGCGCCAGTGCCCGCAACCCTTCACGCAACAACCGCTGCGCCGCCGGACGCGGTACCGCGTGATCGACCACCGCCCGGCCGATGTCGAGCAGGTTGTGATAATCGACGCCGGACGGGCAGGTGGTTTCGCAGTTGCGGCACGACAGGCAGCGATCCAGATGCAGTTGCGTCTGCGCGGTGGCCGGCGCGCCTTCGAGCACTTGCTTGATCAGATAGATGCGCCCGCGCGGGCCATCGAGTTCATCACCCAGCAGTTGATAGGTCGGACAGGTGGCGTTGCAAAAGCCGCAATGCACGCAGGTGCGCAGGATCTTTTCCGCCTCGGCAGCGCGGGGCAGCTGTCTGGATTGCTCGCTGAGGGTGGTTTGCATCGCTAGAACTCCGCGTACATTCGACCGGGGTTGAACAGCCCTTGCGGGTCGAGTTGCGCCTTGAGTTGGCGGTGATAGCGCAGCAGGGTCCAGGCCAACGGCTGGAACGGCGAGTCGCTGGCGCCGTGAGTGTAGCACGTGGCGTGACCGCCGAGCTCCTGGGCGAGGATCTGGATGTGCGGTTTGTCGGATTTCAGCCAGCGTTGCGCGCCGGCCCAGTCGATCAGTTGCGCGCCGGGCAAGTCCAGTGGGCCGAGATTGTTCGGCAGCGACAGGCGCCAAAGCGGCAGGCCTTCATCGAAAAACGGCAAACGTTGCTCGTTCAAGTCACGCCAGAACACCGAGTCCAGTGGCTCGCCGCCCAAGCGTTGATGCGCCGCCGTCACCGAGCCTTCGCCGCCCTCCAGGCGCAGGTACAAACTGGCGCCGTCGTGACACGCCGCGCTGATCGGCAGTGGTTGCTGGCCCCATTCGGCAAGATTGGCCAAGGCGCGGGTGCAGTCGATATCGAGGCGGATGCTCAGGCATTGCCGAGGTTTGGGCAGGACTTTCAGCGACACTTCAGTCAACACGCCGAGGCAGCCGTAACTGCCAGCCATCAGCCGCGACAGGTCATAACCGGCGACGTTTTTCATCACTTCACCGCCGAAGCGCAGGTGCTGGCCAAGGCCGGTGATCACTCGCGTGCCGAGGACGAAATCGCGTACCGAGCCCGACCATGGTCGCCGTGGCCCGGACAGCCCGGTGGCGATCATGCCGCCGACCGTGGCGCCTTCGCCGAATGCTGGCGGCTCGCACGGCAACATTTGCCCGGCAGCGTCCAGCGCGGTGAGCAGCTCGGACAACGGCGTACCGGCACGTACAGTGACCACCAATTCAGTCGGGTCATAACGAACGATGCCGCGATGCGCGCGGGTGTCGAGCACTTCGCCGGCCACTTCGCGCCCAAGGAAAGCCTTGCTGTTGCCGCCCTGAATCTTCAGTGGCGTGGCGTTGGCGCGCGCTTGATTGACCTGATCGAGCAGGGCGCTGCTGGCATCGAAGTCGGCCATCAGAAGCGCTCCATTTCAGGGAACGGTAGTTGCCCGGCATGAATATGCATCGCACCGAATTCGGCGCAGCGGTGCAGGGTCGGGATGTTCTTGCCGGGGTTAAGCAGGCCCTTTGGGTCAAACGCGGCTTTTACCGCGTGAAACAGGCTCAGTTCGTCACTGTTGAACTGCGCGCACATCTGATTGATTTTCTCGCGGCCGACCCCGTGTTCGCCGGTGATGCTGCCGCCGACCTGCACGCACAGTTCCAGTATCTTGCCGCCGAGGGCTTCGGCGCGGTGCAGTTCGCCGGGTTGGTTGGCGTCGAACAGGATCAGCGGGTGCATATTGCCGTCGCCGGCATGGAACACGTTGGCCACGCGCAAGTTGTATTCCTCGCCGAGGCGAGCGATGCCTTGCAACACGCCGGGCAGTTCGCGACGCGGGATGGTGCCATCCATGCAGTAATAATCCGGCGACAGGCGGCCAATGGCCGGGAAGGCATTCTTGCGCCCGGCCCAGAAGCGCACGCGCTCGGCTTCGTCACGGGCCTGGCGCACTTCGGTGGCACCGGCCTCGGTCATGACCTCGCGCACCCGCAGGCAATCGTCGTGGACATCCGCTTCGACACCATCGAGTTCGCACAGCAGGATGGCTTCGGCATCCACCGGGTAACCGGCATGGATAAAATCCTCAGCAGCGCGAATCGCCAGGTTGTCCATCATTTCCAGACCGCCGGGGATGATCCCGGCGGCGATGATCTCGGCCACGGCGCGACCGGCTTTTTCCACGGAATCGAAACTGGCCAGCAGCACCTTGGCGACCTGGGGTTTGGGCAGCAGTTTGACCGTGACCTCGGTGATGATCCCCAGCAAGCCTTCGGAACCGGTGAACAGCGCGAGCAGGTCGAAACCCGCTGCATCGAGGGCGTCGGAGCCTAGCGTCAGGCGTTCGCCTTCGATGGTCAGCACTTCGATTTTCAGCAGGTTGTGCACCGTCAAACCGTACTTGAGGCAGTGCACGCCACCGGCGTTTTCCGCGACATTGCCGCCGATCGAGCAGGCGATTTGCGACGACGGATCCGGCGCGTAATACAGCCCGAACGGTGCGGCAGCCTGGGAGATTGCCAGATTGCGCACGCCCGGCTGGACCCGTGCGGTGCGCGCGGCCGGGTCGATATGCAGGATGTTGTTGAAGCGCGCCATCACCAGCAGCAGACCTTGTTCCAGTGGCAAGGCCCCGCCGGACAACCCGGTGCCGGCGCCACGCGCGACCACCGGCACGTTGTGTTGATGGCAGAGCTTGAGCAGGGTCTGCACCTGTTCCAGTCGCCGGGGCAGGGCGACCAGCATGGGCGTGGTCCGATAGGCCGACAATCCATCGCATTCGTAGGGTTTGAGTTCTTCCTCACGCCAGAGAAGGTCGAGATCCGGCAGCGCCTGCTGCAGAACCTTGAGCAGCTTCGCCTTATCAACGACGGGGAGCGGGCCGTCGAGGCGTTCGTCGTAAAGAATGTTCATCTCAAATCCTGTTTACTGGCTGCAGGGTGTGGGCTTTTATCGTTGCTTACCCAGAAACTCCCGATACAGGCGCGCCGTATTCGCCGGTTGTTCGACCATCGGCATGTGTCCGATGCCGTCCCAGACGACCACCTGCAGATTGGCGATGCCCTTGCTCCAGATCGGTACGCTGCTGACGTCGATCAGCCGATCCTTGCGCCCCCACAGCAACAGCGCCGGGCATTTGATGTCGGCCAGTTTTGGCTCCATCGGCGCACTGGCACGGAAATCGCGGAAGATCTCTTCCAGTTCATCTCGTTGTCGTTCATAGCGCTGGGCAATGGCGTCCAGTACCAGCTTCGGCACCCACGGCGGCTCAGCCATGGTCATTGCATAAAACTGCTGGAACTCTTCCCGGGAGTTGATCAGAAACGGGTTGTGCCCACGGGCCAGATGCCGCTCCATGTCGCTGGCCTGCGGTGCCGTGACGCCGGCCGGGTCGATCAGTGCCACTGAGGCGATCCGCTCCGGATAGGTTGCGGCCAGCCACGCGGCGATGTAGCCGCCCATCGAGTTGCCGATCACATGGACTTTTTCCACGCCGCAGACGTCGAGCAACTGGATCATGCGCTTGGCCTGCACCGGGATATCGTAGCCACCGCCGGCCTTGAAGCCGGTTTCACCGTGGCCGGCCAGATCCGGGATGATCACCCGGTACTCGCGGACAAAATGCCGGGCAAAGCGCAGCCACAGATTTTTGTCGGCGCTGTAGCCGTGCAGCATCAATATCGCGCTGGCCGCCTCGTAGGGCCCGCCTTGCCAGGTCGAAACCGTCATCTCGGTGATCGGCACCTCGATTTTGTGCAATTTATACAACTTGGCCTCAAGGGCCATGCTCAGGTCATATAGCCAATGACCTACCGCCGGGTAACTCAACCAGCTCCAGGCCACGAAAACCGCGAGAGCGACAAACAGCAAAAGCATCAGACGTCTTCCTTTTACGTGTTCAGGACAAAATGTGGTCTGCCGGTTTCAACGCCCGGGTCAACCGGTAATAGCTGAAGCTGAAGCCGGGAAACATCGCGATCACATGACCGTCGCGGCTTTGATACCAACTGTGGCAGCCGCCGGACTTCCAGACTGTGCGCTCCATCTCACGGTGGATCATTGCAGTGTAGGTACGTTCCGCGTCGCGGCGCACTTCAATGCTGCGCAAGCCTTTAGTCTGCACTGTGCGGATGCAGTCGAGGATGTAGTTCATCTGCGCTTCAATGATGAACAGCGCCGAGGTATGGCCGATGCCGGTGTTGGGGCCGGTGACGATAAACAGGTTGGGAAAATCCGGCAGGCTGGTGCCGAGGTAAGCGCGCGGGTATTGCGCCCAGACCTCTCTGAGTTGTACGCCGTTTTTTCCGCTGACAGGGTAGGAAATCACCCCGTCGGTGGCGTCGTAGCCGGTCGACCAGACGATCAGGTCAACCTCGATGTGTTGGCCATCCTGCGTGTTGACACCGGTTTCGTCGATGGAAGCGATGCCTTGCTCGTGGCTGTGCAGCGTAACGTTGGGCCGGGTCAGGGCCGGGTAATAGGTACTGGAGACCAGGACCCGCTTGCAGCCAATGGTGAAATCAGGCGTGAGTTTTTCTCGCAGTTGCGGATCCGTCACCTGGCGCTTGAGAAAACGCAGCGCTTGGCGCTGCACCATATGGATCGCCGGTTTTGAGTATTTGAAGGCGATAATCCGTGTTTCGAATTGCCAGTAGAGCAGCCAGCGCAGCAGTTTATGGGCTGGTTTGATCCCCAGCAGCCAGCGCTGGAAACGCCCGAACCGGCGATCTGCACGAGGCAGCACCCAGTGCGGTGTACGCTGGAACACATGCAATTGCTCAACCTGCGGCGCAATCGCCGGGATCACTTGAGCCGCACTGGCGCCGCTGCCGACGATGGCCACGCGTTTGCCCCGGTAATCGTAGCGGTGGTCCCACTGGTTGGTGTGAAAAGTCTTGCCCTGAAAACGCTCCTGCCCGACAAAGTGCGGGATCACCGGTTGGCTCAACGGTCCGCTGGCGTTGATCACGAACTGCGCATGGAAGATGCCCTTGGCGCTGGTGTGAACCGCCCAACGCTTTTCAACGTCGTCCCACTCGATGCATTCGACGTTGGCCTGCAGTTCCACTCGCTCGCGCAGGTCGAACGTGTCGATCACATGTTCGGTGTAGCGCTGCAGTTCTGCCTGTTCGGCGAACATCTGCGACCAGCGATACGGCGCGAACGACAATGAGTACAGCGGCGATGGCACATCCACCGCCGCGCCGGGGTAGGTGTTCTGGCACCAGGTGCCACCGAAGAAGTCCCGACGCTCCAGCAGACGGAAATCGTCGATCCCGGCCTTGAGCAAGTTCACCGCCGCACACTGGCCGCCAAACCCGCTGCCGATGATCAACACTCGATAGGTGTGCATGAGCCTCCTTCTTATAAATTTTTTTCCGTTTTCGTCCTTTCATGTATAGCCAAATATTTGCACTGTGTGCTCGCAAATTCCCACGGTGGACGGGAGCCTGCCGGCCGGTGATGGCTATTCAACGGCGCCCTGTTAGACTCCGGGAACACCGCTTTTGGGGGTGTGCGCAAGTTCCATCGAGTTATCGAGGCCCTTATGGGAAACAAGGGGGGAAAGGGACTTTCATTGGCAAGGAGGCTGTACACGTCGCGAACCCTCGGACTGGTGCTGGGGCTGCTCTGCGTGGGCGTGGCCATGTACCCGCTGGACCCGCCGCTCTGGGTTTGGGCGCTGATGGCGTTCAACGGTCTGGTCTGGCCGCATCTGGCCTTTCAATGGGCTCGCCTTGCGCGCGTTCCTTACCACGCCGAACACCGCAATCTGTTGATCGATGCTTTTCTCGGCGGCTTCTGGGTTGCCGCCATGCATTTCAATCCGCTGCCCAGCGCCACGACCATTTCGATGATGGCGATGAACAACGTGGCCATTGGCGGTCTGCGTTTTCTGCTGGCCGGGTCTGCTGCGCAATTGCTCGGGGTCGGTGTTGGGCTGGTGGTGTTTGCCCCGGCGTTCGTTGCGCAAACCTCACCGTTGCAACTGTATGCCTGTTTGCCGTTGCTGATGTTGTATCCGCTGGCGCTGGGCTGGATCTGCTTTCGCCAGGCCTATACGCTGGGCTTGCACAAGCGCGAACTGCTGGCCCTGAGCCGCACCGACAGCCTCACCGGCCTGCTCAATCACGGCGCCTGGAAGGATCAACTGGACATCGCCTTTCAGCGTTGCAGACGCCAGCAGCAGGGCGCTGCGATCGCGCTGATCGACATCGACCACTTCAAGGCGATCAACGACACCTATGGCCATGTGGCCGGCGATATCGTCCTGCGCCAACTGAGCAAGATGCTCAAGCAGAACTTGCGCGTCGACGATATTGCCGGGCGCTACGGCGGCGATGAATTCTGCGTGATCCTCCCGGATTTGCCGTTGTTCAATGCCGCGCAGGCCATGGAGGCCTTGCGCGAACGCTTCGCCACCCTCGGTTACGAACAGAATCCGGCGTTGAAGGTCAGCCTGAGCATTGGTCTGGCGGCGTACGACCCGGCTCACGACGATGCCACCCGTTGGCTCAATGACGCCGATCAGGCGTTGTATGAAGCCAAAGCCAGTGGACGCAATCGGGTGATCTGCAACTGCGATAATTTGCCCAGGCATGAGCTGTTCGATTCGGTCTGAGCGGCCTTGCCCGTCAGATACGCGACCTGAAGTCAGTAGACGCCGGGGCCTCGGCCACTACCGGTGCCGCTCGGCGCGTCGACGCTGGCGTGGCCAACAGCCTGACAATCTGAATTCCTTAGGAGAGACATTTTTTATGGCAACTGCATCCGCAACAATCGATATCCCGGCTTCGGCCGATCAGGTCTGGCAATTGATCGGCGGCTTCAACACGCTGCCGGACTGGCTGCCGTTCATTGCCGACAGCCAACTGAGCGACGGCGGACGTGTGCGCACCCTGCAAACCGCCGATGGCGCTGTGATAATCGAGCGCCTGCAAGCGTTCGATAACGCTGCCAAGACTTACAGCTATTCGATTGAGCAGGCACCGTTCCCGGCCACTGATTATCTGGCGACGATCAAGGTTGAAGCCCAAGGGCAGGGCGCACGGGTGACCTGGTCGGGGCGCTTTAACGCCAAAGGCGTGAGTGATGAGGAAGTGGTGGCGCTTTTTAGCGGTATCTACCAAGGCGGCCTTGAAGCGCTGCGCGCCAACTACCCGGCTTAATCAGCCACCACAGAACCTGTGGGAGCGAGCCTGCTCGCGAAGAGGAAATGTCAGGCAACAGCTTTGTTGAATGACACACCGCTTTCGCGAGCAGGCTCGCTCCCACATTGATTTCATTCCAAGGTGGGGGATCAGGAGCTTTCGATCAAACTCTGCCGACAATCGAGCACCAGTTTCGCCCCACCCAGGTCACTGCTGTTCACTTCAAGCGTAAACCCATGCAAGCTGACAATCGCCGCGACAATCGATAGCCCCAAACCAAACCCGCCTTGCGCCTGCCCACCTTCGGCGCGGTAGAAGCGCTGGAACACCGCTTCACGCTCTCCCTCGGGAATCCCCGGGCCTGAGTCATGGACTTCGATCCGCGTGTGCCCGGCGTCATTCACCCCGCGCAAAATCACCGTGCCACCGGCCGGCGTGAACTTGATCGAGTTACTGAGCAGATTCGCCAAAGCTTCGAACAGCAATGCCCGATCACCATTGAGCGGCGGCAGTGTCTGCGGCATGTTCAGCTCGAAGCGCAGTTCGCCTTCCTCGGCCAGCGGCAGGTAAAACGCGTGCAACTCTTCCAGCAACTGCACCGGGTCGAGCTCGACAAACCCTGAGCGGCGCTGCCGGTCCTCCAGCTCGGAAATGCGCAACAAGCCACGAAACCGCGCCATCAGCGTATCCGCTTCAGCCAGCACCAGATCCAGTTGCGCTGCCTCTTGCGAGCCTTCGCCAGCCTGCTGTTGCATGCGATACAACTGGGCGCGCAAGCGGGTCAGCGGCGTGCGCAAATCGTGGGCGATGTTGTCGCAGACGCCTTTGACTTCATTCATCAGGCGCTCGATGCGTTCGAGCATGGCGTTGACGATGGCGGCGAGCATGTCCAGTTCATCGCGGCGATTGGACAGCGGTAAACGGTGGGTCAGGTCACCGGCGACGATAGCCTGGGCGCTGTCCTGGATCGCCCGGATGCGCCGTAACGGACGCCGCCGCAGCAAGTGCCAGCCGGCAATCCCCGGCAGAATCGTCAGTGATACGCCCCAGAACAACGCATGCAAAATGATTCGCGTCACCGCGAACAGCGAACCGTTGTCACGCAGCAGCACCAGCCAGCGCCCGTCGCGGGTCTGGGTGGCGACGGCGTCGCAGCTGTCGGCGGGCAGGGTCGGATCATTGGAGTCGGCGCATTCGGCGAGCATGTGGATCTTGCCGTCCAGCGGCAGGCCTTCGGGGATCTGTTGCAAGGCGCCGCCAAGGTACCGGCCTTGTGCGTCAAACAGGCCGTAGGCGTCGATCCCGCGAATGTCGAAGGTCATGCTCGCGGCCAGCGCTTCTTCCAGTTGTTCGCCGCGAAAATGCGAAAACAGATGCTGACGTTGCATCAGCGAATGCTTGGCGAGGTTGTCGAGGTAGCCGGAAACCTCGTAATACATGACCCCCATGAGGATCGCGCTCCAGGCCACGAACAGCGAACTGTACAGCGCCAGCAAGCGGCTGCTGGAGGAGCGCCAGCCGTCAGACGGGTTCGGCAATGACATAACCCGAGCCCCGTACTGTGCGAATCAACGGAACGTTGCCCGCCGCGTCGATCTTCTTGCGCAGACGGCCGATGTGCACGTCGATCAGGTTGGTGCCGGGGTCGAAGTGATAGCCCCAGACCTCTTCGAAAATCATCATCCGCGACAGAATCTGGCCGCTGTTGCGCATGAGGAATTCCAGCAGTTTGTATTCGGTCGGCAGCAGCGTAAGGACCTGTTCGGCGCGGCGAGCCTCGTGACTGATCAAATCCAGTTGAAGATCCGCCACCTGCAACGTGGTCGCGTGGGCGCCGCCGCTGTTTTGCCGGCGCAGCAACACTTCAACCCGCGCGGCCATTTCGTCGGTGGCGAACGGTTTGGTCAGGTAGTCGTCGCCGCCAGCGCGCAAGCCGCGTACACGCTCGTCGACATCGGAAAGGGCGCTGATCATCAGAATCGGCGTGGCGACGCCCATGGTGCGCAGGGTGGTGACGATGGCCAGGCCATCCAGTTCCGGCAGCATGCGGTCGAGAGTGATCAGGTCATAGTTGCCGCTCACGGCACGGTCGAGGCCTTCGCGGCCATTGTCGACCCAATCCACGTCGAGCCCGTGGCTGCTCAGTTCGGCGACGATTTCCCGGGCGGTCACGGCGTCATCTTCGATGGTCAAAATACGCGTCATAGGGCAGGCCTTGATCGGTTCAAACGGAATGGGAGCATTTTGCCAAGAATTTTCCGTGACGCTTTAAATTAACTTTCATGTTGTAGCTGCCATTGGGCGGACCCAGGGATTAATTTGACGGAACGTTGATATCATCTGGCCATAAATTCAACAGGGAGTTGTTCCGTGGGCACTTTGAATCGCATTGGCTGGATGCCTGTGATCGGTCTGTTGCTGGCGCTGGTGAGCGCTTCGACCGTAGCAGCAAACACACCGTGCTCGGGGAAGAAGGGTGGTATTGATCGCTGCGACGGCGATCTGTTTCTGTGCAATGACGGCTCTATCAGTGGTTCGAAGAAAAGCTGTGCGGCGATGTTCGGCAATCAGGGCCAGACCCGAGCGCAAAAACTGCTGCAAAGCAACGACGGCTGCGCCTGTGGCACGGGATCGTTTTGCACCGGTCCACGGGGCGGCGTGTATTGCCTGACGCCCAGTGGTAACAAGAGCTACAAGCGTAAATAGCGGGTTTTTTGCCAATGCATAAAACCCGCCGTATTCATCCCCTTGTTGCAATTTGCAATGTCCTAAGAAGTTCACAATTTCTAATGTGTTGAAATACAACGATTTATTTATTGTTGGCAACTGGCACGGTCGCTGCAATTCGTAGTGTGACGAGTTGTAACACCATTTTTCATGCCTGGAGCACTACAACAATGAATAGATCCTCTGATGGGTTTTATGCTGCCTACGAAGGAGAGTCGAGCAACGTCTCAGGCGTGTCCTGGGGCGCGATCTTCGCGGGTGCCGCGGCTGCCGCTGCACTGTCGATGATTCTGGTGTTGCTTGGTTTCGGTTTGGGTTTCTCAGCCGTTTCGCCATGGGCCGGGGAGGGGATCAGCGCCAAGGGCCTGGGCATTTCCACGATTGTCTGGTTGGCGGCGACGCAAATCATCGCCTCCGGGCTGGGCGGTTACATTGCCGGTCGCCTGCGAGTGAAGTGGGCGAACATGCACGGTGATGAAGTGTATTTCCGCGACACCGCGCATGGTTTCCTGGCCTGGTGCGTGGCCACGCTGGTGACCGCGATTCTGCTGGTCGGCTCGGTCAGCAGCGTGATCAGCGGCGGCGTACAGGCCGGTGCCAGTGTCGCTGGCGGTGCCGCAAGCGCTGTGACCCAAGCGGCCGGATCTGCAGCGGCGAACACTGACAGCAATCAGTACGGCTACTTCATCGACAGCCTGTTCCGCGATGATCGTCCTGCGTCCGTCAGCGATGACGCCGCCCATGGCGCAGTGGCGCGAATCTTTGCCCAGAGCCTGGCCAACGGTCAGCTCAGCGCTGAAGACCGTACCTACCTCGCGCAACTCGTTGCCCAACGTACCAACCTGAGTCAGGCCGATGCCGAACGTCGCGTCGATGAAGTCTACGCCCGCACTCAGAAAGCCATCGCCGACGCCAAAGTGAAAGCCCAACAAGTTGCCGACACCGCCGCCAAAGTCGCTGCCTTGACCTCGTTGTGGATGTTCGTTGCGCTGCTGGCCGGTGCCTTCTTTGCCAGTCTCGCGGCTACCTACGGCGGCCGTCGTCGTGATGCAGTCGAGTACGTTGAAGTCGACACCTACGCCACCTCGTCCACTCTGCCTCCAGTCCGTTAAACAAGGAGAATCACCATGCGCTCATTACTGTTGTTTTTCCTCGGCGTACCGATCCCGATCATTATCCTGATCGCCCTGTTCGTGCACTGATTGCTCTATTGGGGCTCATGCCTCGGCCGCTGCCACCTTCGGGTGGTAGCGGCTTTTTGCTTTCTGGGGGGCCAACGGCGAGAATCGCCGGCGGCAACGGGTCGGCCGTTGCTCGCACGTTTAAGGATGAATAAGTTGAACAAGCGGGAAATCAAGCGGCAACTGGTCGAGATGCTCGACGCCGGCCGGTCCAAGACTGAAACCTTCAACGCGCTGTCCGGTGGCAAGGTCAAGGATCGAGTGTTGGCGGCATGGATCGGGGGGCGCCCGGACCCGACCCTCAGAAAGCGACATTCAGGCAAAGTGACCTTCCTGGTGGTGCTGACGGGCATTCTGGGGATTATCGGTATGCTGGCTGGATTTGTTCAAATCAACGATGGTGGCATCGCTATGGCTTTGGCCATGATGCTAATTGTCGGCGTCATTCCGCTCTTGTTTGCGTGGGGCTTCTACAAGGGGATCGCGGTGGTTTACACGATCTATGTCACCTTCACGATCAGTCAGGTTCCGCGCATGTTTGCAGGCTATAGCGAGGAGCCAGTGTCGACTGTGCTCGGCGTGGTTTTCACGCTGGCTATGATGTTCTACGCCGCCTGGGTCAAATCGCTGCTGTTCCCGGATCTCGCCTTGATTGGCGCGAAAAAGATCAAAGGCCAGTTCGTCTTCTCCAACTGATCGTTGAACAATCCAACTGTTTCACTGGCCTGGATCAATATTTGTGTTGGCGCTATCACCTAACGTAAATGTTCCAGGCCTTTGCTGAGGTATGAACTACAGTGCTTCTCGCGCACCTCGTTGCGCTGACGAAGTACCCGCGTCGACGCTCCAACCACAGTCATAAATGCGTCGACAGGGTGTAGTGCAGCAAGGAGCTGACACAACCTCAACCGAACCTTCACGGATGAACACCGCAATGCACTGCCTAGAACGAACCTTCGATATCCAGCCTTTGGCGCAGGCGGATATGACCGTCCATATCAACGGCCAACCGGTCACCGCCGCCATCGGCGAAACCGTCCTCAGCGTTATCCAGTCCCTGGGCGTACGCCAGATTGCGCGCAACGATCATGACCAGATCAGCGGCGCGTATTGCGGCATGGGCGTGTGCCAGTGCTGTCTGGTGAAAATCAACGGGCGCCATAAACGCCGTGCCTGCCAGACCGTTGTGCGTGACGGTATGCAGATCGAAACCCAGGTTAACCGCGTCGCTGCGCAGGAGGTCGTATGAGCCTGCAACCGGTGATCGTCGGCGGTGGACCGGCGGGGATGGCGGCGGCCATCGAACTGGCGCGCCACGGCGTGCGCTGCACCTTGCTTGAAGAAGCCTCTCGCCTGGGCGGTGTGGTCTATCGCGGCCCGCTGCGTGATGGCGTGCAACTCGATTACCTTGGGCCACGATACTCCGAAGCGCTGGGCAAACTGCACGGCGAATTCCAGGAGCAATCCGGGCTGATCGATGTGCACCTGAATCATCGCGTGGTCGGCGCCGAGGGCACTCGGGCACTGGTGGTGCTGGACGGCGATGAGCAACTGCATGAGTTCCAGTATTCGCACGTGTTGCTGTCCGCCGGTTGCCACGAACGCAGTGTGCCGTTTCCCGGCTGGACGCTTCCAGGCGTGATCCTGCTTGGCGGTCTGCAACTGCAAATCAAGAGTGGTGTGGTCAAGCCGCAAGGGCCGGTGATCATCGCGGGCACCGGGCCGCTGCTGCCGCTGGTGGCGACGCAACTGCATGCGTCGGGCGTCAAAGTCGCGGGCGTGTATGAAGCCTGCGCTTTCGGCAAAATCGCCCGCGAAAGCCTCGCGCTGCTGAACAAGCCGCAGCTGTTTCTCGACGGCTTGAGCATGCTTGCGTACCTGAAACTGCACGGCATCCCGATGAACTACGGCTGGGGCGTGGTTGAAGCTCACGGCGATGGCGAACTGCAAAGCGTCAGCGTCGCACCGTACTCGGACAGCTGGGAGCCGGACCTGTCGCGTGTCGAACGCTTTGAAGCGAAGACCCTGGCGGTCGGTTACGGTTTCATTCCGCGCACGCAACTGAGTCAGCAGATGGGGCTGGATCACGGCTTCAGCGATGACGGCTATCTGCGCGCCAACGCGAACATCTGGCAGCAAAGCAACGAGCCACACGTGCATCTTGCCGGTGACATGGGCGGGATTCGCGGCGGTGAAGCGGCGATGCTCGCGGGCAAGATCGCCGCGACGTCGATCCTGCTGCAACGCGGCGTGCTGGAGGAAGAACTGGCGCGGGTTCGTCGTGATCGTTATCTGGGCAAGCTGAAAGCCATCGTGCGTTTTCGCGCGGCAGTCGATCGCTACACCGAACGCGGCGTCGGCCAGACTGCATTGCCGGCCGCCGACACGGTGATCTGCCGCTGCGAACACGCGACCCGCGCCGATATCGACCGGGCGCTGGAGCAAGGCGTGCAAGACATCGCCAGCCTGAAAATGCGCACCCGCGTGAGCATGGGTGATTGTCAGGGACGGATGTGCGTCGGTTATTGCAGCGACCGCCTGCGCCAGGCTACCGGGCGCAAGGATGTCGGTTGGCTGCGCCCGCGCTTCCCGATTGATCCGATTCCTTTTTCCGCGTTCCAGAATGTCGGCACGGAGGCCGCTTCCCATGAGTAAGTTCTACGACGTGATCATCGCCGGCGGCGGTGTGATCGGGGCGTCCTGCGCCTATCAGTTATCCAAGCGCAAAAACCTCAAGGTCGCGCTGATCGACGCCAAGCGTCCAGGCAACGCGACCCGTGCTTCGGCCGGTGGTTTGTGGGCGATCGGTGAGTCTGTAGGGCTTGGCTGCGGGGTGATTTTCTTCCGCATGATGTCGGCCAACCGCAAGCGCGAAACCCAGGGCGCGGCGGTGGCGGTGGACGCCAGCACGCCGCACATCCTGCCGGAGTCGTTCTTCGATTTCGCCTTGCAGTCCAACGCGCTGTATCCGGCGTTGCACCGCGAGTTGAAAGACAATCACGGCATGGATTTCAAGTTCGAAAAGACCGGCCTGAAATTCGTGATTTATGACGATGAGGATCGGCTCTACGCCGAACACATCGTCGGCTGCATTCCGCATCTGGCCGATCAGGTGCGCTGGCTTGATCAAGCCGCACTGCGCGAAGCGGAACCGAGCGTCAGCCATGAAGCGCGCGGGGCGCTGGAGTTTCTCTGCGATCACCAGGTCAGCCCGTTCCGCCTCGCCGATGCCTACATGGAAGGCGCACGGCAAAATGGCGTCGACATCTTCGTCAACACCAACGTTACGGGCGTGTTGCACCACGGCTCGCGCGTGACGGGCGTGCAGACGGCCGAGGAGGGCGTGTTCCACTGCAAGATGCTGATCAACGCCGGCGGTGCCTGGGCGGCGGATCTGAGCGAGTGGGCGACCGGTATCCGTATCCCGGTGAAACCGGTCAAAGGCCAGATTCTGCTGACCGAGCGCATGCCGAAAATCCTCAACGGTTGCCTGACCACCAGCGATTGCTACGTGGCGCAAAAAGACAACGGCGAGATCCTGATCGGCAGCACCACCGAAGACAAAGGCTTTGACGTCACCACCACCTACCCGGAGATCGCCGGGCTGGTGCAGGGCGCGGTGCGCTGCTTGCCGGAGCTTAAAGACGTCAACCTCAAGCGCACCTGGGCCGGGCTGCGTCCGGGCTCGCCGGATGAGTTGCCGATTCTTGGGCCGATGCGTGGAGTTGAGGGCTATCTGAATGCCTGCGGGCACTTCCGCACCGGCATTCTGACCTCGGCGATTACCGGTGTGCTGCTGGACAAACTGGTCAACGACGAGCCGCTGCCGCTGGATATCACGCCGTTTTTGGCGGATCGGTTTGAAGTGATGCCGGTCAAACAAGCGCTGGAGCTGGAACTGGCCTGACACCGATTCCCTGTGGGAGCGAGCCTGCTCGCGAATGCGATCTGTCAGTGATCGAAGTATTGGCTGACACACCGCTTTCGCGAGCAGGCTCGCTCCCACATGGGGTTTTGTATGTGGCTCAGGCCTTGCGCGATTCTTCTTCCAGTTGATCCGATTCAAACAACCGCGCCAGTTCCGCCCGGGCTTCCTGGGCGGTTTGCAGGACTTTGGCCGCGTCGTCGTACACCGCGTGTTGCGCCTCCAGCACCTGTTCGTCGTGGTGTTTGAAGCGCTTGATCCGCGCATCGGCCTGCGCCTGGGTCAAACCCAGCCCCACCAACGTGCGCCGGCTCATTTCCAGACTCGAATAATAGGTCTCCCGGATCGCCTCTGCGCCGACATCCACCAAGCGGTGAACGTGCTGACGGTTACGCGCCCGGGCGATGATTTTCATGTGCGGGTAAAGCTTGCGGACAACCTCGGCGGTCTTGATATTGGTCTCCGGATCATCCGTGGCAATCACGAAATATTCCGCCTCGCCGACTTTGGCCGCATTGAGGATTTCCGGGCGCATCGGGTCGCCGTAGAACACCGGCACACCGCCGAAGCTGCGCGACAGTTCGATGGTTTCCACCGAGGTGTCCAGCGCCACGAACTTGATGTTCTGCGCACGCAGAATCCGCGCCACGATCTGGCCCATCCGGCCCATGCCGGCGATCACCACCCGTGGCGTTTCGGCGTCGATCTGGCGGAATTTTTCCGGCACTTCAACCGGCTGCACCTTGGGGCTGACCAAGCGGGCGCAAATCAACAACAGCAGCGGCGTCACCGCCATCGACAGGGTGATGGTCAGCACCAGCAGGTCGTACAGACGCGGCTCGAACAGGCCTTGATCGCGACCGATCTTGAACACCACGAAGGCAAATTCACCGCCCGCTGCCAACACGATGCCGAGGCGAATGGCGCTGATCTTGTTCAGTCCGCCTGCCAGCCGTCCCACTACAAACAGCAGCGGCAGCTTCAAGCCAATCAATAGCAGCGTCAGCCCGAGCACGGTGATCGGCGCACTGAGCAGCAGGCTGAGGTTGGCCCCCATGCCGACGCTGATGAAAAACAACCCGAGCAGCAGGCCCTTGAACGGCTCGATCTGCGCTTCCAGTTCATGGCGATATTCCGAATCCGCCAGCAGCAAACCGGCCAGGAACGCACCGAGCGCCATCGACACGCCGACCAGATCCATCAGCCACGCCGTGCCGATCACCACCAGCAACGCGGTGGCGGTCGACACTTCCGGCAGACCGGTTTTCGCCACCACGCGGAACACCGGACGCAACAGATAACGCCCGCCAATCACCACCACGGCAATGCCGCCAAGCACTTGCAAGCTGTGCCGCACATCGTCGGCGGTGCTGGTGTGGTGGTCGACGCCGGCGAGCATCGGCACCAGTGCGATCAAGGGGATGGCGGCGATGTCCTGAAACAGCAGAATCGCGAAGGCAAGACGCCCATGAGGGCTGGTCAGTTCCTTGCGCTCGGCCAGGCTTTGCAGGCCAAACGCGGTGGACGACAGCGCCAGGCCAAGGCCCAGAACAATCGCGCTGTTCAGCGGTTGGCCGAACACCGACAAGGCCAGCACGCCGATCACCGAAGCGGTCAGCAGCACCTGCGCCAGGCCCACGCCAAACACCGATTTGCGCATCACCCACAACCGTCGCGGCGACAGCTCAAGACCAATGATGAACAGCAGCAACACCACGCCCAGTTCGGAAATGTGCGCCACGCTTTGCGGATTGCCAATCAGGCCCAGCACGGACGGGCCGATGATGACCCCGGCAAACAGATAACCGAGCACGGCGCCCAGTTGCAGACGTTTGGCCAAGGGCACGGTGAGCACCGCAGCGAACAGAAACACGACAGCGGCTTGTAACAGGTTGCCTTCATGGGGCATTGACTGACTCCTGACAGCGGTACGGCGGGAGGACAAGGATAAAGGCTGAATCGATTCCATATCCACCGAATATCCCCTGTGGGAGTGGGCTTGCTCGCGAAAGCGGTGTGTCAGTCGGCAGGTGTATTGCAGGTGCCACCGAATTCGCGAGCAAGCCCGCTCCCACAGGTCATGTGTGATCTGTAATAATTTGCATCAATTAGTTACATTTATAACCTCTGTGAATCAATCTTCCGGGTTTCGCCATGGCCATCAACTTCGACCTCAACGACCTGCAAGCCTTTCGCGCCGTGGTCGAGCAGGGCAGTTTTCGCAAGGCCGCCGACACCGTGCGCCTGTCGCAGCCCGCCCTGAGCCGGCGTATCGAAAAGCTCGAAGACGCCCTCGGCGTGAAGCTGTTCGAACGCACCACGCGCAAGGTCAGCCTGACCCAGGCCGGGCGGGGGTTCATGCCGAGTGTCGAGCGCTTGCTGGATGATCTCGACGTGGCGTTGCTCGGCATCAGCGAAGTGGCCTCGACCCGGTTGGGCCATGTCACTGTCGCCTGCGTACCGTCGGCGGCGTATTACTTCATGCCACGCGTGGTTGCCCATTACCACCGGCAATTCCCGCGGATCAAAGTCAAAGTGCTCGACTCCAGCGCCCACGATGTACTCAGCGCCGTGGTCAACGGCGAGGCGGATTTCGGTTTGAGTTTTATGGGCACACAGGATGCCAAAGTCGACTTCGAACCGCTTGTGCAGGAGTGCTACGTCGTGGCGTGCCGGCGCGATCACCCGTTGGCCGGGCGCAGCAGCGTGACGTGGAACGAGTTTTATCAGCAGGATTACATCTCGCTGGACAAAACCTCGGGCAATCGTTTTTTGCTCGATCAGGCATTGAGCAGCGTGGTGCCACAACGCCAAAGCATCTGCGAAACCCGGCATGTGACGACGATGATTGGCCTGGTGGAGGCGGGGTTGGGTGTGGCGGCCGTGCCGTTGATGGCGCTGCCGGGGCCGGATCATCCGATCCTGACGCGGGTGCCGCTGACCGATCCGCAAGTGATGCGCAGTGTCGGCATCATCAAGCGCCGGGGTCGCACGTTGACCCCGGCGGCGTTGGAGCTGGAGCGGCTGGTGGTGGAAATGAAAGTCCAGCCGCCGGACCTCAGCGCTTGACCGAATCCAGTCCGGTGGCCTGCACGTCAGTCTGGGCGGCTGGCGCGGCGAGGTAGGCGAGCAACGCCTTGGCCTCGGCCGGATGCTGCGCGCCGACCGGAATGCCGGCAGCGAAACGCGTCACCGACTGCACCGATTCCGGAATCTTGGCGACGAAACTCACTCCCGGTACCGGCAGCAATTCGCTGACCTGCTGGAAGCCCAGTTGATAATCGCCGGTGGCAACCACCGAACCCACCGGGATTTTCGCGATCATCTTGGCTTTCGGTTTCAGCTGATCTTCGATCCCCAGTTTCTTGAACAACTGCTGCTCGATGTACACGCCGCTGGCGCTGTCGGAGTAGGCTACCGACTGCGCGTCGAGCAGGGTTTTCTTCAGGGCTTCGACGCTGCTGATGTCCGGTTTCGGCGCGCCTTCGCGCACCACCAGGCCGATCCGCGAATCGGCCAGTTCAACGCGCGACGCCGGGTCGACTTTGCCTTGCTTGATCAAGTCATCGAGGGCGTAGCCGACCATGATCACTACGTCAGCGGGTTCACCGCGTGCGAGGCGATTGGGGATCGCCTCCGGTGCCTTACCCATCGATGGGCCGAGTTGAGTGTCCAGCGTGTTGCCAGTCGCGGCGGCAAATTTCGGCCCGAGGATTTTATAAGCGGCAGTGAAACCGCCGGAGGTCATTACCCGTACTTCCTCAGCGTGCGCCAGGGCACTGAACGCGAGGAGGGCGACGGCGGTGAGGTTGAGTAGTTTTTTCATGTTGATGGCTCCTTATGCCGCAACGGGTTGCAGACGGCCGCCCGCGCGGCGATAGAGGTACAGCGTGGCGAGCAACGCGCACAGCGCACCGATACTCATCCAGTAGCCTGGCGCGGCTTTGTCGCCGGTGTACTGGATCAGGAAGGTCGACATCGCCGGGGTGAAACCGCCGAAAATTGCCGTGGCCAGACTGTAGGCCAGGGAGAAACCGGCGACCCGGACTTCCACCGGCATGATTTCGGTGAGCGCCGGAATCATCGCGCCGTTGTACAGGCCGTAGATAAACGACAGCCACAGCAACGACAGCAGCATGTGGCTGAAGCTCGGCGCCTGCACCAGGTACGACAGCGCCGGGTAAGTCGTGGCCAGCGCCAGCAGCGACATGGCGATCAGCACCGGACGACGGCCGATGCGGTCGGACAACATGCCGCCAATCGGCAGCCAGAAGAAGTTCGATACACCGACCAGCAGGGTCACCAGCAACGCATCCGAGGTGCTCAGGTGCAGCACGGTTTTGCCGAAGGTCGGCGCGTACACGGTGATCAGGTAAAACGCGGTGGTGGTCAGGGCGACCATCAACATTCCGCCAAGTACCACGCCCCAGTTCTGGCCTAGCGTGCGGAATACTTCTTTCATGCTCGGGCGATGTTTGCGTGCGGCGAACTCTTCGGTTTCCGCCAGATTCCGCCGCAGGAAAAAGATGAACGGCACGATCATGCAACCGACGAAAAACGGAATGCGCCAGCCCCAATCGGCAATCACGTCCGGCGCCATCCACGCGTTCAGGGCGTAGCCCAAGCCTGCCGCGACAATGATCGCCACTTGCTGGCTGGCGGACTGCCAAGCGGTGAAGAAACCTTTGCGACCCGGTGTGGCGATCTCGGCGAGATACACCGAAACGCCGCCCAGTTCTGCACCGGCCGAGAAGCCTTGCAGCAAGCGCCCGATCAACACCAGCGCCGGGGCGAACAAGCCGATGGACTCGTAACCGGGCACCAGCACAATCAATATCGTACCGCTGGCCATGATCGACAGGGTGACGATCAAACCCTTGCGACGACCGACGTCATCGATGTACGCACCGAGCACGATGGCGCCCAGCGGACGCATCAAAAAGCCTGCGCCGAATACGGCAAAAGTCATCATCAGGGAGGCGAACTCGCTGCTCGCCGGAAAGAACACCGCCGCGATTTGCGTGGCGTAGAAACCGAACAGGAAGAAGTCGAACTGTTCGAGGAAGTTGCCCGAGGTCACCCGGAAAATGGCGCCGGCCCGCGAGCCGCCGTGTGGGATTGAGGCTGTCATAGAAAAGTACTCCACCGCTTTTATGACGTGCGCTAAGGGAGGGCGGCGCACGGTTTTTATTGAGGTGGATGGTGGCGCAGATGTAACAATCTGTTAATTGCATTGTTGGCATGGATTGATGCCAGAAGCGGATCAATCAGCAAGCCCGCTGAACCCTCGTGGGAGCTGGCTTGCCAGCGACGGCGGTAGTTCAGGCAATAAACCTGCTGGAGGTGCCGTCGCCTTCGCGGGCAAGCCCGCTCCCACGGGTTTTGGCAGGGTTCATAGAATCCAGGCGCAGCCACGACCCCTGTGGGAGCGAGCTTGCTCGCGAAAGCGGCGCGTCAGGCGACGCGAATGCTGGATGTGCCGGCCTCATCACGAGCAGGTTCATTCTCACGGGTATCCGTTTCTGGCAGCGGGGTCAACAGCGGCGGCAGCGGGCAATCGAGCAAATCCGCCAATGCGCGAAACAGTTCCGCTTCTGCCACGCTGATCACACCATCGTGCATCACGCATCGGGTCATGGCGTTGAGCAGGGTGGGGCGTTCCTCTGGCATCAGGTGGCGCAGGCGTTTGATGGCCGCTTCCAGCCCCGCCAGATCCTCCAGTTCAACCGGCAGTTCTTCCGGCTGTTCGAAAGGTAAGCCTTCCCAGGCAAAATCCAGCGCCAGCAGCGCCGCCTGCTGATTCTGCTGACCTGCGCGAGCCAATGCGTTCAATAAAACCATGAGCTGTTCGGCGCACTGGAACAGGCCGAATTTGAATTGCACTGGAGATGCGCCTTCGACATTGCGTTCAACGATGCGCAACAGCGTCCACTCCAACAACTCGGTTTCGTTATCGGCTTCGATCAGCAGATTCAGAGTGCGCTTGACCTTGGCAAAAGGCTTTTTATCCAACTGTCGCAGGCTTGGAATGGCCAGATCCAGCAAGGGCAGGCGCAGGCCGGGATTGAGCAATGACAGGGGTTCACGCAGCAGATTCAAAGCGTCGAACACAGCGCCGTCGACCTCCGACTGCAGAGCGTCAAGTTGAACGCCCAGCACAGACACCGAACGTGACAGCAGCAGCCCATAAACAATGGCTTGGGCGCCCTCGAGGCTGCGGGCCGCAACTCTGAGCGGTTGTGGAATGTCTTCCAGCACGCGACGCGCTTCAATCAGGTGTTCTGTTTGTGGAGCGCCGATGGCGGACACCGATAGCTGGGCCGCATTCAAGTCGTAGAGCACCGCCGTGGCCGCGGCGGGGATGCCACCGAAAGCATCGGGTACGGGCATTTTGGCGGTGGATTGCGTATCAATTGACGGTGCCGCAATTTTGATGAAGGTGCCATCCCATTGCGCATCGACCCGGCGGATCCGCTCACTCAGATCCGGATGCGAAGCCATCAAGTCAAAACTTGAAGTGCCTGACCCGAAATACAGGTGACTGAATTCGGCAGCGTGGGCAGCGTTGATTGTCGCCCCTAACTCATAACCGCCAATTTTCTTCAGCGCCCCGGCAATGCTTTGCGGGTTGCGGGTGTATTGCACCGCCGTCGCATCAGCCAGAAACTCTCGCTGCCGACCGATCGCAGCCTTGATCAGATTGCCGAAATACGTCCCCGCGAACCCGACAATGCACAACACAAAACCGATCATCATCGTGACCGCAACAAACTTATTGCGACGTGCGGGCGTTTTACCGACACCTTCCCCGCCGCGCAGGATAACGCTGCCAGCCAGACCGACTACCAGAATCCCGTGGACGATGGCGACCAGGCGTGTGTTCAGACGCATGTCACCGTTGTAGATGTGGCTGAACTCATGGGCGATCACCCCTTGCAGCTCTTCACGCGTAAGCAGATTGATCGCACCCTGGGTCACGCCGATGACGGCATCCTGGGGCGTGAGTCCGGCAGCGAAGGCGTTGATCCCCAGGTCAGGCAGCAGGTACACCGAGGGAACAGCGGTACCGGAGGCGATGGCCATTTCTTCCACCACGTTAAGTAACCGCTGCTCTTCCAGTGTTTGCGCGCTGTGGTTGATCAGGCGCCCGTCGAGGCGCCGCGCAATCGCCTTGCCGCCAGCGGACAGCTCCGCATGTTTCGACAGACTGCCCAGCAGCACGATGCTGACGATCACTGCCGACACGGTTGCGAACAATTCCCAACTGAGTTTCAGATCCATCAGGATCTCACCGTCGTCACCCTTGACTGGAATGGTCATCAGCACGCAAGTCACAACGATCAGACTGAGCACCGCAAGCGCCATCAAAAAGATAAGCAGCAAGGTGCGGCGCCTGGCTTGGCGCTGTTGTTCAAAAAAATTCATGTCGCCATCCGTTGGCCAGGGTTAGAACGAGACTTTTGGCGCTTCCTGAATCGCCGCGCTGTCGGCAAATGTCAGCGGGGATGCGTCGGCGCCATGCCCAAACAGGGGCGCGAACAACGCAGCCGGAAAGCTTTGCTTGAGGGTGTTGTAGGTCATCACCGCATCGTTGTAGGCCTGGCGGGAGAAGCTGACTTTGTTTTCGGTGCTGCTCAGTTCTTCACTCAGTTGCTGCATGTTTTGCGAGGCTTTGAGATCCGGATAGGCTTCAACCGTTACGTTTAACCGGCCCATTGCATTGCTCAGTGCGCTGTCGGCCTGACCCAGTTGTGCCATGTTCTGCGCATTGCCCGGCTGCGCCTGCGCAGCCTGAAGCCCGGCGATTGCGTTGTTGCGCGCAGCAATCACGGCCTCGAGGGTTTCACGTTCATGGGCCATGTAGCCCTTGGCGGTGGCGACCAGATTGGGGATCAGGTCGTAGCGACGTTTGAGTTGTACTTCGAGTTGCGCGAAGGCGTTTTTGATCTGGTTACGTCGGGCGACGAGGCGGTTGAAGACGCTGATGGCGTAGAGGGCGAGGAGCCCGCCAACGACCAGGAGGATGACGAGGGTGCTGTTCACGGTGATCTCCTTGTTCACACGGCGGAATGGGGCGCGGCATGTTAGCGCAAAATGCGTGGCGCTGATTGTGAGACGGTCCCTTGAACACAACAAAACCACTGAGCATTCTCGCGCGCCAAGGCAGATGTTGAATGTGCCGGCCCCATCGCTGGCAAGCCAGCTCCCACAAGTTTTTGCGGCGTGCGTTTATTTCTGACACACCCTCTAACCCCTGTGGGAGCTGGCTTGCCAGCGATGGCGGCATTCGTGGCGCCTACAATCTCCCGGCCCGTTCAGGCGAAAAACAAGGAATGTTTTCAGAACCCGGTAGTCGGAGTTCAGGTAGCACACATCTCAGGAGGTTCACCGATGAACAGCAAAACCCTAATCGCCAGCCTGGCCCTGGTCGCCGGCATTGCCGGGATCAGCCCACTTGTTCAAGCGGCGCAAACCTCAAGCGAACCGGCCGTCCAATCCCCGACCAGCGACCGTGAGTTGAAGGTCAATGATCGTGCTCCCGACGTTTATCAGCGCAGCGACAAGGCGTTGAAAAACTGGAAGCAGAAAGGCTTGAAAGCACCGATCGAACAGGCGCAGTGGGTGCAGATCAACGATCAGTACGTGATGGTGATGATCACCAACGGGACGATTGTCGAGATGCAACCGGTCGAGCGTTAACTTCGCGATTCAAAGCCCTGCGCCTTTACGTGCGCAGGGCTGTGCCCCCCAACCGATACTGATTATTCCCACTGCGTTTAGCCTCATACATCGCCAGATCGGCAATGTGCAGCAGCCGATCCATGGTCGGTGCATGATCGGGGAACACCGCCACCCCAAGGCTGGTGCCGATGTGGCGCTGGTCGTTGCCGATACTGATTGGCGGCGACAGTTCGATGAAAATCTTTTGGCAGATGCTGCGCGCTTCGTCCTGCAGATTGAGGTTCGGTGCCAGGCCTTGCAGGATCACCACGAATTCGTCGCCGCCAATCCGCGCGACGGTGTCGGTGGCGCGCAGGATACGTTTGAGGCGAGTGGCGGTGGTGATCAACACGCGGTCGCCGGCGGCGTGGCCGTAGTGGTCGTTGATGTTTTTGAAACCGTTCAGGTCGACGAACACCAGCGCCATTCGGGTATTGGTTTGTCGCGCCTGATCCAGTGCCTTCGAATGTGTAATGTTAAAAATTTCGGGGGATGGAATACTTCCAGAGCAGGGTGAGGCAATCTGCCATTCTGCTTCTGCTAGAGTGTCCCCTTTTTTCCAGTGAGGTGGCCATGAAGGCAAAGGGTGTGTGGGGATTCGCTATCGCTGGACTGGTCGGCATAGCTGGCTTGATCGGGGCGCCTATTGCAGATTCGCTTGTCAAGGAAGGAAAACTGCCTGATTGGATTTCACCCAAGCTAGTCGAGTTTGTCGCTTGGCTCTCGGCTGATGTACCTGTTCCTGTATGGTTGCTTGTCTTGATTCTTGTGGGCATCGTTGGGGCCGCATGTTTGTTTATCAGATTTCAGTCGGTAGTTACACGAAAGCAAAGTGCTTCTATTTCTGAAATGGGTATCGACTTGGACTCTTTCAAACAGCGTTGTATTGAACTTGGCAACAGGAATGTAGACCTCGTCCGGCAGGTTGATATTCTGACAGAAGAAATCGAGACTAAAAGTGCTGCTCTGGGGCTAAGTGATCGTACAGTATTGGTCTTCCTCGCGAGTCTGGAAAATAAACGCGTACCCGCAACGATGGAAGCTTTGTTAGATACTGGTTTGGATCGGTTAGTGATCAATGCCGGGCTTGATAAATTGATTGAGCGTCAGTTTGTGAAGAAACACTTAGCTTACTCGGCGTGGATTTATCATCTAACTCCAGCGGGTCGTGTTTATTATCTGGAGCATGTGCGTGCTGAGTTGACCGTAAGCTGATAAATCAGCCTGCATGCCACTTCTTCGCGGAAAAAGCAAGTTGCATGCTCGCAAATCTCTCTACTTTAGAACATGCAATAGAACGCCTCACTTACGAGTATTCTGTAGCTGAGTAGGCTAATACATTGCTTTGCCTTGAGCGGGCTTTTCTTTTTCTGTCAGTTCTTGAAGCCCGGTAGACTATTCGCACGGCAATAGTCACCGACAGTGCGTGTCACACCATCTGCTGAATCATCCTCGCCATTCTCTGGGTAGAAAAGTAAGTCGCTTCCTGCTGGATGGGGAACAATCTTGTTGAAGTGATCGACAAGTTCGCCCCGTTCATCCTCGGTCTTTGCGTCTTCAATCGACTGAATCAGAGACGTGAATTCCTGTTCGGTGTAGTCAGCCAGCTGGCTCTTCAATTCCATCACTCTACTCCCCTGTGAATGTCGATATGGCGTCTTGGGGTGACGACATTGATGTTGTCGGTATCGTAAACGGCACCACCATCCTTGATTAGTTCGATGTGGTGTAGCTCGAATGCGATTCGTTTTCCTGCATGTCCAGCCCTCGGTGTGACAGGTGCCATACCATTTAACATGCCTTTAAGATTGCGTTCGTTGAATTGCTGACTTAGCTCTGGATCTTTGGCTACAAGCTCCCAGAAGGTTTGTCGGAAAGCGTCGAAGTCCTTAAATTCCCGCCCCCGCAGTTGGTCTGCAATCTGTGAGGGAACAGGTACGCCAAGTCCTACACTAGCACCCGCAAGCCAGATTCCTACTACGTCCTGCCCTTGGCCTGTAACAGTGCCTGGCTTTCGACGGACGTTCATTACGATGTAAAGCGGCTGCACTCCCGAGTCAGCAGGGAATACCAGAATGAAGTCTTTGTACTCGGGCGGGTGGGTCGGGTTGACGATGATGCTATCCGCTTTTTCGGACGGCGGATAAATCCAGATCTGCGGGGCTTGAGGTGCAGCCTCTAACGGTGGGATTCCTGAAGCGCTGGACGGGTCAACGGCTGGCGTCCATATCAGGGTTACACCATCACCAAAGTCTGCCACCTGTTGAGAACCTTGCTCAACGAATTGCACCACCGGAATCATCTCCCAGTCAGTGCGGCTCTGGGTGTTGTACCCGTACCCCTTTAATGTGCCACCGGCCTGTTGTTCGACGTGAATCCGAAGCCGTGTGCGACCTTGCTTAAGGGATTGAAGTTGTTCGTCTGTGTACAGGCTGCTATCACCCAGACTGGAAGGCCACAGCAGCGCAACAAAGCCAGCTAACGCACCGGCAGCAACACCAGTAGTGATAACCGCGCCAGTTGCTCCAGTAGCACCCACGCCCGTTGCAACACTTCCGCCAGCAACAGCAGCACCACTAGCCACACCGGCAGTACAGAGACCACCACACGACGCGCCAGCAGTTGCGGCGGCCCCGCCTAACAGGAGAGTTCCAAGCGTTGCCGGTATTGCACCGCTCACTTTCTTTAGGGGAATGTTCCCCTGTGCGTCCGTCTCACGGCCACCGAGGATGGCAAGCTCGCCGTAGCTGCTCACTTTCTCGACAGGGATAAACCCGGCTGGCTTCTTATGGTCAATCACGCCGTCTGGAAGATCGCAGCTCTTGGCGAACACGCATCCCAAGCTCTTTGGCTTGGCATCATCTTTGGAGGGGAGGTCTTTGTACTCAGCCCAATGCTGAGCGTGAATATCAACAGGTTCAACACCACTGTTGCGGTAGCCCTTCGGTGGATTGGGTACATAACCAGACATGCAGCTTCCTTTCGTCCGTGTGGAATCCAGCCTTTGGCTGGGGCAGAACGACGTTACCGGTTAGCTCAGTCACTGGCTGTAGGACAAATACCAAAAGCCTTGCTGGTTATCCGTGTTCCGTGTTGTTTGCTGGTGGCGAAGGATAGCCGGTTAGGGCGGGGCTTTGAATGGTGGCTATTGGCTTGGTTGAAGAAGGTTTGGCGGGCGATTAGCAACCGGAATCATGGCATACGGCTACTCTGGTAACATCCGGCGTATCAGGCGACTAGGGTGAAGATATGCAGCAAAGCGGCACGAAGCAGAAACCGAAATTCCAGCTATTGAAAACACTCGGGGCATGGGCGCTAGTTCCCGGCCTAGGAGTTCCAGCTACCAAGCTCGTTGAAAGCTACTACGATGTGTCTTTTTTCAGTCCTGCAATTTCAGGGCTGTGGAACGGGATAAAGAACGTTGGCAGTTGGTTTGTGAGGGACGTTTCTCTCCCTTTCTGGGTGGTGATGCTCATGGTCGTATTGATTGTGTTGCTGATGGTGCCTGTTGCGGCGCTGGTGTATGCCCGGTATGAGAAGGTTGAGCCTGCGGCTGCGGATGGCGCGCCCTTAACGGATGACCAAAACCTTGTATTCCTCGTCGTGGGGAATGCGATCCAACAGGGTCTTCAGTTTGGATTCGAGGAAGTGCTAGATCACTCTGGGCTCTCCAGAATCGCAACGCAGAATGCTTTAGACCATCTTGCAAGCGTGAACCTGATTCGCCCCGTCCGGAGCCGTTATGGGGGTAACTATGCTGATCTCACTCCGCTAGGCCGTGGATATTTTCTTGAGCTGGAGGCTCTTGGCAAGCCCTAACTAGTTTGGGTCATATAGAAAAAGGTTGCGATCAAGGCTTGATGGGCATGCAGGTTGGCGGCAAGCGTAAGTTGCGGGTGCCGGCACATCTTGGCTATGGCGAGCGAAGCATGGGCAAGATCCCGCCGAATTCGAATCTGGTCTTTGAGATCGAGTTGCTGGAGGTTTTGACGCGGGAGGATTGAGGCGAAATGTGTGTTTATTGAATGCTTTCAGGGCTCAGGGCAATGGATGTCGAACACATGATTTATCGCGCCGCCGAATGGTTGACCACCCGCCAGTCAACCGGTCGCCGGACGATTTCCGGTTTCCGGTTCGTTGTTGAAGTCCTCCAGCGAATTGTTGCATTCGCTGGAGAACGTCGAGATTTATCTCAGGGCTCACACGCCGTTTATCCTGGCAGATGTTGCCCATCTGCCACAGCGTCACAGCCTGACGCACTGCTAATACTGAACGACGGAATTCGCCCATTCAGGGAAGGGCGGTAGCGCCAGGTGAGCTGTGTCAGGTCGATGTCATTGGCAAGGATTTGGTTGACGGTGGCCGCGGCAATACTCATCGCCAGGCTCTGTCCGGGACATTGATGCCGCCCGCTGCCAAAACTGAAGCTGCGGCGATTCGGTCGTTCCAGCAGAAACCGGTCAGGTTGTTCATTCAATAAGGGATCGCGGTTGGCCGAGGCCAGCAGCACCAGTATCACATCGCCGGCCTCAACGCGGACACCGTCGATTTCGCAGGATTGCGCCGCAAAACGCCGGGTGTTCTGCACTGAAGGGTCGAAGCGCTGAACTTCAGCCAGCAGCGCGTCCATCGATGCATCGCGCAATGACGGCTGGCGTTGCAGTGCGATCAATGCATGACCAATCAGGCCGGCAGTGGCTTCATGGGTCTGCGAGCAGAGGCCGATCAGGTTGGCGATGAGGGTTTCCTCGTCGCCTGTAAACCGCTTCCGGATACCCCTCAGCAAAGCGCTTTCAGGCTCAGCGAGCAACTCAATGAAACAACCGCGCAACTGTTCCGCCGCCGCGTGGGCCGCCGCCAGTTGCAGGTCGTTGCTCAAGGGCGACAGGCACGCTACGAATTCTGCGGTCAACTCGCTGATCGCTCGGCCTTGCGCCGGAGTGAAGCCGAGCAACGCGGCGACCACGCACACCGGGCCGCGAAACATTGCCTTATATAAGCCGTGGGCATCTGCGCTGATCAGGCGCGCGGCCACCAGCGCGTTAACGGCGTCGACATCGATCCGTTCCAACTCGGGCTCGACCGCTGAGCGCGGGCAGCGCTGACGCTCACCGTCATTCATCCGCATCAACAGCCCGAACACCTTGCCCGCCGTACCCTCGGCAATTGCGTTGGGCACCGGTTCCTGTACCGGACGCACTCGGCAATCGGCATGTGCCAACACCGCACACACCGCGCGGGCGCTGCTGGCGATCCACAATTTCAATCCGTGATGGAAGGTCAGCCCACCTTCGGCGCGCAATGTGGCGTAGTAGGGGTAGGGGTAGGGGTAGGGGTAGGGGTCGGCATGGGTCGCAGCGATGATGGGGTCCATGGTTCACAGCCTTGTCGGTGGGAAAGTCATGCGAGTATCTTCAGTCCAAGGCGGCGATGATTCGTCGGGGAGCGAAATATGCACGCAGAAGATCAAGACATTGGCGTCTCGCAGGTGGCCGCCGCCATCGCGGAGCCAGCACGGACCAAAATGCTCTGCTCACTGATGGACGGCCACGCCCGCACCAGCACTGAACTGGCAGCCATTGCTGAAGTCAGCGCCTCCACTGCGAGCGCGCATCTGGCCAGGCTCAAGGATCTGGCGCTGGTGCGTGTGCATGTGCAGGGGCGCCATCGTTATCACAGCCTCGCCGACCAACGCGTGGCCCAGGCGCTGGAAGCCTTGATGGTGATCAGCCAAAGCGCCGCGCCCACCTTCAAACCGCACACGCCGGATCGCCTGCAATTCGCCCGCACCTGTTACGACCATATGGCCGGGACGCTGGCGGTGTTGCTGCACGATCGCCTGATCGAGGCGGGATGGCTGGTGCAGATTGACGAGCAGGCATATCGCTTGAGCGACAGTGGTGAGGCTTTGTTTGAGGGGTTGGGGGTTGAGGTCGCGAGTTTGTCGACGCAGCGTCGGCGGTTCGCCTGCCCGTGCCTGGACTGGAGCATGCGCCGGCCGCATCTGGGTGGGTCGCTGGGGGCCGCGCTGTTGCAGACGGCGTTGAAGAGCAAGTGGGTAACGCAGGATCTGGACAGTCGGGCGTTGGGGTTGACGGCTTTGGGGCATAAGGAGATTGCAGGGCGATTGGGTGTTGAGTTGCCGATGGAGGCAAAGATCAAAAGATCGCAGCCTTCGGCACCTACAGGAGGTGTGTACACCCGATAAATTCCGACCCTGCCGAATCCATGCAGGAGCTGCTGAAGGCTGCGATCGCTTGATCTTGAGCGTCTGGCCGACGAGGGGCGCATTTGCCACCTTGTGTCGCTGCGGTCGGCCCTATACTGTATGTACAAACAGTATAGGGTTCGCGCCATGCAAATCATCGACAAGCTCAGCATCCTCGCCGACGCCGCCAAATACGACGCGTCCTGCGCCAGCAGCGGGGCGCCCAAGCGCAGCTCCGAGGGCAAGAGCGGTCTGGGCTCGACTGACGGCATGGGCATTTGCCACAGCTATACGCCGGACGGGCGTTGTGTCTCGTTGTTGAAGGTTTTGCTGACCAATTTCTGTCTCTACGATTGCCAATACTGCGTCAACCGCCGTTCCAGCGACGTGCCGCGGGCACGGTTCACGCCTGAAGAAGTGGTCAGCCTGACCCTGGACTTCTACCGCCGAAACTGTGTCAGCGGGCTGTTTCTCAGCTCGGGGATCATCCGTTCGGCGGACTACACCATGGAGCAACTGGTACGCGTGGCGAAGTTGCTGCGCGAAGAGCATGAGTTTCGTGGCTATATCCACCTCAAAACCATTCCCGAAGCCGATCCGGCCCTGATCGAAGAAGCGGGGCGATACGCCGATCGCTTGAGCGTGAACATCGAATTGCCCACCGATGCCAGCCTGCAAACCCTGGCGCCGGAGAAGCAGATCGGCTCGATCAAGCAGGCCATGAACACCATCTATACCGGTGTGCAAACGGTACTCAACGAACCTCGTTCGGCGAAGTTCGCCCCGGCCGGGCAGAGTACTCAGATGATTGTCGGCGCCGATGATACCGACGACAGCACGATTCTCCACAGCGCCCAGAGCCTGTACGGCAATTTCCGCCTGCGCCGGGTCTATTACTCGGCGTTCAGCCCGATCCCCGACAGCCCGAAAAGCGTACCGCTGGCCGCGCCGCCGCTGATGCGCGAACACCGCTTGTATCAGGCCGATTTCCTGTTGCGCAGTTACGGCTACAGCGCCGGTGAGCTGCTCAAGGGGCCGGGCAATCTGGCGCTGGATATCGACCCGAAACTGGCGTGGGCGCTGCAGAATCGCGAGGTCTTCCCGCTGGATCTGAACCGCGCCGAGCCCGCACTGATCGCCCGCATCCCCGGCATTGGCCTGCGCACCACCGAACGTCTGGTGGAACTGCGTCGGCAGCGGCGGATCCGCTACGAAGATGTCGCGCGCATGCGCTGCGTGCTGGCCAAGGCCAAGCCGTTCATTATCACCAGCGACTACCATCCGCAGCAGGCCGAGGTCACCAGCCACATGCTCTATCAGCAATTGCGCGACCGGCCGCAGCCGCAGCAAATGGGGTTGTGGGGATGATCAATCTGGATTGCGACGACCTGTTCGACACCTGGCGCCAGCAGGCGCGCTGGTTGCTGAGTCATGAGATCGATCCCAGTCTGGTGAGTTGGGCCGCGGAGGGCGTCGGCGACCTGTTTGCCAGCGATGTTTCGGTGCCCGAGGGCCAGGGACCGTTTCAGGCCCGCATCCCTCGCGCGCTGCTCGACACACTGGAGCAAGCCTCGCGTTATCGCGGCGATCAGCGCTGGAGTCTGCTGTACGAGGTGTTGTGGCGGGTCAGTCACGGCGACCGTACGGCGATGATGGCCGGGGACAAACTGGGCAGCGAGTTGCAACGTCGGATCAAGCAAGTGCACCGCGAAGCCCACCATTTGCATGCGTTCGTGCGTTTCATCGAACGGCCGAAAGATTTGCCGGGTCCACAATACGTGGCGTGGCACGAACCGGCTCACGACATTCTGCACAGCGCCAGTGAGCATTTCATCGGGCGGATGGGACAGCATCGCTGGCTGATCGCCACACCGCGTGACGGCGTCTATTACGACGGCGAACAACTGGTACACCAGCGCCAATGCCCGGTGGAGTGGCAGCAACTGGCGCAGAACGTCGACGATCCCCATGGTGATCTGTGGCTGACCTATTACAGCCATATCTTTAATCCGGCGCGATTGAACGAGAAGGTCATGCAGGGGCATTTGCCGGTACGGTTCTGGAAGAATTTGCCGGAGGGAGAATTGATCCCCGGGCTGATTACCCAGGCGCGGATGGGCAAGCAGCAGAATGGGCAGGCGAGCGGGATTGCCGGGCGCACCGGTAAACGCATCGCGTTGAAATGAAAGATCAAAAGATCGCTTTAAATAAAAACCCCCACCGGTTTCCCGGTGGGGGCTTTTGTGCATCAGCAGCCGTCAGATCAAACCTTGACGATCCAGCCCGCTGGCGCTTCGATGTCGCCGGTCTGCACACCGGTCAGCTCTTTGTAGAGTTTCTGGGTGACCGGGCCGACTTCGGTTTCGCTGTGGAACACGTGCAGGTGGTCGTTGTAGCTGATGCCGCCGATCGGGGTGATCACCGCAGCGGTACCGCAAGCACCGGCTTCCTTGAAGTCCGACAGCTTGTCGATCAGCACGTCGCCTTCAACCACTTCCAGGCCCAGACGCGATTTCGCCAGTTCGATCAGCGACAGACGGGTGATGCCCGGCAATACCGATGGCGAGTTCGGTGTGATGAACTTGTTGTCGTGGGTGATCCCGAAGAAGTTGGCCGAACCGACTTCCTCGATCTTGGTGTGGGTCATCGGGTCCAGGTAGATCGCGTCGGCGAAGTTGGCTTTCTTCGCTTTCGAGCCCGGCATCAGGCTGGCGGCGTAGTTGCCGCCGACCTTGGCTGCGCCGGTGCCTTGTGGGGCGGCGCGGTCGTAGCTGGAGATCTGGAAGTTGTGCGGGGTCAGGCCGCCCTTGAAGTAGGCGCCAACCGGAATGCAGAAAATCGAGAAGATGAACTCGGGTGCGGTGCGCACGCCGATGTTGTCACCCACGCCGATCACGAACGGGCGCAGGTACAGCGCGCCGCCAGTGCCATACGGCGGGATGAAGCGCTCGTTGGCACGAACCACTGCCTTACAGGCTTCGATGAACTGCTCGGTGTCGACGGTCGGCATCAGCAGACGCGCGCAGCTGCGTTGCATGCGCAGGGCATTCTGGTCCGGACGGAACAGGTTGATCGAGCCGTCCTTGCAACGATAGGCCTTCATGCCTTCGAAGCACTGCTGGCCATAGTGAAGGGCAGTCGAGCCTTCGCTGATGTGCAGCACGTTGTCTTCGGTCAGGGTGCCTTTGTCCCACTCGCCATCGCGAAAGTACGACAGATAGCGTTTGTCGGTCTTGATGTAGTCAAAACCCAGCTTGTCCCAATTGATGCTTTCGTTACCCATGACACCCTCTATCACTGAACAACCGTCGAAACGGTTCAAGGCTTCTGACGTTTTTTGGATGGGCACAACAATACTTCATTCTTGAGCGGTTTCGCAGCCCGGACTATCGGATGACACACAGATAAATCGTGTTGCTCTCAAGAATTCGCGAGCAAGCCCGCTCCCACAGGGAAATGCATTCCAAATGTGGGAGCGACGGTGCGACGATTCGACCTGCTCGCGAAGGGGCCTAGAGGTGCAGTGCATGCCCAAGCGCACGCAACGCCGCTTCCTGCACCGCTTCACCCAAGGTCGGATGCGCATGAATGGTCCCGCCGATGTCTTCCAGCCGCGCGCCCATTTCCAGACTTTGCGCGAACGCCGTGGACAACTCGGAAACCCCGACCCCCACCGCTTGCCAGCCGACAATCAGATGATTGTCCCGACGAGCGACCACGCGCACGAAGCCGGTTTTGGACTCCAGCGTCATCGCCCGGCCATTGGCGGCGAACGGGAAGCTGGAGACGATGCAGTCCAGCCCGGCAGCCTTGGCCTCGTCCGGCGTCTTGCCGACCACCACCAGTTCCGGGTCGGTGAAGCACGCGGCAGCGATGGCGGTCGGGTTGAATTCGCGATTTTTGCCGCTGATCAACTCGGCGACCATTTCACCCTGGGCCATGGCACGGTGAGCCAGCATCGGCTCGCCGCTCAAGTCGCCGATGGCGTAGACGTTGCGCATGCTGGTCTGGCAGCGGCTGTCGATCTTGATCGCCGAACCGCTCATCTCAAGATTCAGCGCTTCGAGGTTCCAGCCTTGGGTATTGGGTTTGCGACCCACGGCCACCAGCACCTGATCGGTTTCCAGATTCAGGGTGTCGCCGTTCGGGTCGCGCACTTGCAATCTGCCGTCGAAGCCCAGAACGCTGTGCTTGAGGTACAACTTCACGCCGAGTTGCTTCAGCGCGTCGTGCACCGGTTGCGTCAGTTCAGCGTCATAGGCAGGCAGGATGCGATCCTGCGCCTCGACCACACTGACTTCGGCGCCAAGCTTGCGATAAGCAATGCCCAGCTCCAGACCGATGTAACCACCACCCACCACGACCAGACGTTTGGGCACCAACTTCGGCGCCAATGCTTCGGTGGAAGAGATGATCGGGCCGCCAATCGGCAGGATTGGCAAGTTGACGCTGGTTGAACCGGTGGCGAGCACCAAGTGTTCGCACTGGATGCGCGTGTCGCCGACTTCCACGGTTTTGCCATCGATAACCTTGGCCCAACCAGTGATGACCTGAACCTTGTTCTTCTTGAGCAGTGCGGCGACGCCGGTGGTCAGGCGATCAACGATGCCGTCCTTCCACTCAACGCTTTTGCTGATGTCCAGCGTCGGCGCCGAAACACTGATGCCCAGTGCCGAATGCTGGCTGTGATGCTGTGTCTGGTGAAACTGCTCGGCCACATGAATCAGTGCTTTCGACGGAATGCAGCCGATGTTCAGGCACGTGCCGCCCAGCGATTGGCCTTCGACCAGAATGGTCGGTATGCCCAGTTGCCCGGCGCGAATGGCCGTGACGTAACCGCCGGGGCCGCCGCCGATGATCAGCAGCGTGGTGTTCAAAGTCGACATCACTTACTCCACAAACAGAGTGGCAGGTTGTTCGATCAGGCCACGAATGGCCTGGATGAAGAGTGCCGCGTCCATGCCGTCGACCACGCGGTGATCGAACGAGCTGGAGAGGTTCATCATCTTGCGGATCACCACCTGGCCTTTGACCACCATTGGCCGTTCGACGATTTTGTTGACGCCGACGATCGCCACTTCCGGCAGGTTCAGCACCGGTGTGCTGACAATGCCGCCCAGCGCACCGAGGCTGGTCAGGGTAATGGTCGAGCCTGACAGTTCATCGCGGCTGGCCTTGCCATTGCGCGCGGCATTGGCCAGGCGTGAGATCTCGGCGGCGCTGTCCCACAAGCTGCGGGCTTCGGCGTGACGCACCACTGGCACCATCAAACCAACATCGCTTTGCGTGGCAACACCGACATGCACCGCGCCAAGGCGAGTGATGACCTGGGCTTCGTCGTCGTAACGGGCGTTCATCTGCGGGAAGTCGCGCAGGGCGACGACCAGTGCGCGGACGAGGAACGGCAGCAACGTCAACTTGCCACGGCTGGCGCCGTGTTTTTCATTCAGGTGCGCACGCAGTTCTTCAATCGCGGTGACGTCGATTTCCTCGACATAGCTGAAGTGCGCGGCACGCTGGGTGGCGTCCTGCATGCGCTGGGCGATCTTGCGGCGCATGCCGATCACTTGAATCTGTTCTTCGTCGTTACGCTGGGCGTAAGCGGCGGATGCAGGCGCCGAGGCGTTGGACTGACCTTGCGCCAGATAGGCCTCGAGGTCATCGTGCAACACGCGACCGGCAGGGCCAGAGCCACGCACCAGACGCAACTGAATGCCCAGATCCAGCGCATGTTTGCGCACGGCCGGGGAGGCCAGTGGCCGTTCATCCGCTTCGCGGGCAACCATCGGACCCTGGCAAACAGCAGCCGGACGCGGTGCGGCGGCTGCGGCAGGTTTGCTCTCTACGACCGCTTCGACTTTCGGCGCAACAGGCTCTTTTGCAGCTACAGGAGCCGACTCTTTCAGATTGCCCGCACCTTCCACTTCAATGCTGATCAGCACACTGCCGACCGCCATCACTTCACCCGGCTGACCGCCGAGGGCAATGACCTTGCCATGAACCGGCGACGGAATATCGACCATCGCCTTGTCGGTCATCACGTCCGCCAGCACCTGATCTTCAACCACCAGATCACCGACCTTGACGTGCCACTGCGACAGTTCCACTTCTGCGATGCCTTCGCCAATGTCCGGCATCTTGATAACGTGCGTGCCCATTCAGACCTCCATGACCCGTTTCAACGCCGCGCCCACTCGGGACGGGCCTGGGAAATACGCCCACTCTTGCGCGTGCGGGTAGGGGGTATCCCAACCAGTGACGCGTTCGATTGGCGCTTCCAGGTGATGGAAGCAGTGCTCTTGCACCAGCGACACCAGTTCGGCGCCGAAACCACAGGTACGGGTGGCTTCGTGGACCACCACGCAGCGGCCGGTTTTCTTCACGGATTTGACGATGGTTTCCAGATCCAGCGGCCACAGGCTGCGCAGGTCGATGACTTCGGCGTCGACGCCACTTTCTTCAGCGGCAACTTGCGAGACATACACGGTGGTGCCGTAGGTCAGTACGGTGACGTCCTTGCCCGGACGGGTGATCGCGGCAACGTCCAGCGGCACGGTGTAGTAACCGTCCGGGACCTGGGCTTGCGGGTGTTTCGACCACGGCGTTACCGGGCGGTCGTGGTGGCCGTCGAACGGGCCGTTGTACAGGCGTTTCGGTTCCAGAAAGATCACCGGATCATCGTTTTCGATGGAGGCGATCAACAGGCCTTTGGCGTCATACGGGTTGGACGGCATGACCGTGCGCAAACCGCAGACCTGGGTGAACATCGCCTCGATGCTCTGGCTGTGAGTCTGGCCACCGTAGATGCCGCCGCCGCAAGGCATGCGCAGGGTCATCGGTGCGGTGAACTCGCCGGCCGAGCGATAGCGCAGGCGCGCGGCTTCGGAAATGATCTGGTCGGATGCCGGGTAGACGTAGTCGGCGAACTGGATTTCAGCCACCGGGCGCAGACCGTAAGCGCCCATGCCGACGGCGACGCCGACGATGCCGCTTTCCGAAATCGGCGCATCGAACACCCGAGAGGCGCCGTACTTGGTCTGCAGGCCTTCGGTGCAACGGAACACGCCGCCGAAGTAGCCGACGTCCTGACCGAACACCACCACATTGTCGTCACGCTCAAGCATCACATCCATGGCCGAGCGCAGGGCCTGGATCATGGTCATGGTGGTCGTGGTCATGGCGGTTTCCAACTGGATATTGTTGTTGTGATCGTTCATGTCAGATCCCCAACTGCTGACGCTGGCGCTTCAAGTGCTCCGGCATCTCTTTGTAGACGTCTTCGAACATGGTCGCGGCGCTCGGAATCTGGCCGCCGGCTAGGGTGCCGTATTGTTCGGCCTGTTTCTGCGCGGCAATCACTTCGGCTTCAAGCTCGGCGCTGACGGCAGCGTGCTCTTCTTCCGACCAGTGGCCGACCTTGATCAGGTGCTGTTTCAGGCGGGCAATCGGGTCGCCCAGCGGGAAGTGGCTCCAGTCATCGGCAGGACGGTATTTCGACGGATCGTCGGAGGTGGAGTGCGGGCCGGCGCGGTAGGTGACCCATTCGATCATGGTCGGGCCGAGGTTGCGGCGGGCGCGTTCGGCAGCCCAGGCGGAAGCGGCGTACACAGCGTAGAAATCGTTGCCATCGACGCGCAGCGAGGCGATGCCGCAACCGACGCCGCGTCCGGCGAAAGTGGTGGCTTCACCACCGGCAATCGCCTGGAAGGTGGAAATTGCCCATTGATTGTTGACCACGTTGAGGATCACCGGCGCCCGGTAAACGTGAGCGAATGTGAGGGCGGTGTGGAAGTCCGATTCGGCGGTGGCGCCGTCGCCGATCCACGCCGAGGCGATTTTCGTGTCGCCCTTGATCGCTGAAGCCATGCCCCAGCCAACCGCTTGAATGAACTGGGTGGCGAGGTTGCCGGAAATGGTGAAGAAACCGGCTTCCTTGACCGAGTACATGATCGGCAACTGACGGCCCTTGAGCGGATCGCGCTCGTTGGACAGCAGTTGGCAGATCAGGTCGACCAGCGGCACTTCGCGGGCCATGAGGATGCTTTGCTGACGGTAGGTCGGGAAGCACATGTCGTCGATGTTCAACGCCAGAGCCTGGGCGCTGCCGATGGCTTCTTCGCCAAGGCTTTGCATGTAGAACGACATTTTTTTCTGACGCTGGGCAACCACCATGCGGTTGTCGTAGATCCGCGTCTTGAGCATGGCGCGCATGCCTTTGCGCAGGATCTCGACCGGGACGTTCTCGGCCCACGGACCGAGGGCATTGCCTTTGTCGTCGAGCACGCGGATCAGGCCACGGGCGAGGTCGGCGGTGTCGGCGGGTTCTACGTCGATGGAAGGTTTGCGCACCGTGCCGGCATCGGTCAGATGCAGGTAGGAAAAGTCGGTTTTGCAGCCTGGGCGGCCCGAGGGTTCAGGGACGTGCAGACGCAGCGGTTCATACGCTTGGGTCATGGCTTCTACGCTCGATCTTGTGAATTTCTTGTAGTGAGCTGGCAGTCATTCTTCGGTAGAAGAAATCTTGTCCTACAACAATCATAGGCCCGGGCAAGAAGAATATTTATCTCTGTTTCGTTGCGCTGGCGATCATTTGCAGATAGAAATTCTGCATAAACATAAAAAACAGGTGGTTTTGTCTCATGCGCAAACTGGACCGTACCGATATCGGCATTCTCAACAGCCTTCAGGAGAACGCGCGCATCACCAACGCCGACCTCGCACGCTCGGTAAATCTGTCGCCGACGCCGTGCTTCAACCGGGTCAAGGCGATGGAAGAATTAGGGCTGATTCGCGAGCAGGTAACGTTGCTGGATGCCGATTTGCTGGGCTTGCATGTGAACGTGTTTATTCACGTCAGCCTGGAAAAGCAGGTGGAAGAGGCCCTGCAACATTTCGAGGAAGCGATTTCCGACCGCCCCGAGGTGATGGAGTGCTACCTGATGGCCGGTGACCCGGACTATCTGATCCGGGTGCTGGTGCCGACGATTCAGTCGCTGGAGCGATTCATGATGGACTTCCTGACCAAAGTGCCGGGGGTGGCGAATATCCGGTCGAGCTTTGCGCTCAAGCAGGTGCGCTACAAGACGGCGTTGCCGCTGCCGGCGAATGGGTTGACGCTGGGGGCGTGAAGATCAAAAGATCGCAGCCTGCGGCAGCTCCTACATTGGATTCGCATTTCTCCTGTAGGAGCTGCCGCAGGCTGCGATCTTTTGACGTTAAAGCTTATTGATCGGAATCTTCAGATACACCACGCCATTGTCTTCCGACGCCGGAAAATTCCCCGCCCGAACATTCACCTGTATCGCCGGCAGCAACAGCGTCGGCATGCCCAACCCGGCATCACGCTTCGTGCGCATTTCGACGAACGCGGCTTCATCGATGCCGTCATGCACGTGAATGTTACTTTTGCGCTGCTCACCGACAGTGGTCTGGCACTGCGGTTCTCGACCCTGCGGCGGGTAATCGTGGCACACGTAGAGTTTCACGCCGGCCGGGAAGGCCAGCAGTTTCTTGATCGAGTTGAACAGTTGATGAGCGTTGCCACCGGGGAAGTCGCAGCGCGCGGTGCCGACGTCGGGCATGAACAGCGTGTCGCCGACCAGGATCTGTTCGCCGTCGATCAAATAGGCCATGTCCGCCGGGGTGTGGCCAGGCACGTGCAGTGCGGTGGCGTTGAGATTGCCGATCTGGAATGACTCGTTCGGCGCGAACAGGTGATCGAACTGCGAGCCATCAACACAGAATTCCGGCTCCAGATTGAACAACGCCTTGAACACGTTTTGCACTTTGCTGATCGACTCGCCGATGGCGATCTTGCCGCCCAGCTCCCGGCGCAGATACGGCGCGGCGGACAAGTGGTCGGCGTGGGCGTGGGTTTCCAGCAGCCATTGCACTTGCAGGTGATGCGCGCGGACGAAGGCGATGAGCTTGTCGGCCTGGGCGGTGCAGGTACGCCCGGCGGCGCCATCGTAATCGAGCACCGGGTCGATGATCGCGCATTGTCCGCCGTCGGCCTCGTAGACCACATAGCTGTAGGTCGAGGAGGCGGGGTCGAGGAAAGCTTCAATCAGCGCGGGCATGGACGTGGACCTGTACGGGAGGACGAAAAGTCAGTCGGGGTTGCAACACTTTATGTAAAAACATAATGTTCGCAGCTTAAGTGACGTTGAAGGCATCATGCAAATGCAATCCAGTCTGACCGAGTGTGAAGTCGCGCAATTGCGCGCGTCGGCGTCAAAGGCCTGTGCGCTGCTCAAGGCGATGGCCAATGAAGACCGTTTGTTGATCCTGTGCCAGTTGACCCAAGGCGAGCGCAACGTCGGCGAGCTTGAAAAAATGACCGGCGTGCGCCAGCCGACGCTGTCTCAGCAGTTGGGCATCCTGCGCGATGAAGGGCTTGTCGCGACACGTCGTGAAGGCAAGTACATTTTTTACGGCCTTGCCAGCCCTGAAGTCATCCAGGTGATGAAAACCCTCTCCGGCTTGTATTGCGGCGCGGTGCTGAAAAGCCTCGGTCACCCATAAATACCTGCCAGAACACATCAACCCTGTGGGAGCGAGCCTGCTCGCGAAAGCGGCGGTTCAGTCAATACTTTATTCGACTGATAGTCCGCCTTCGCGAGCAGGCTCGCTCCCACATTGGGATTTGTGTGATGGCCGAAAATCCTTGCGTGCAGCCATAAGGAACAAGCAATGAACGATCAACACTGGGGCCCATCCATCAGTGCAGATATCGTGGTCATCGGCGGCGGCACTGCCGGCATTGGCTTCGTCGCCAGTCTGCTCAAGCGCGATCCGCACTTGAACATTACCGTGATCGAACCGAGCGACAAGCACTATTACCAACCTGCCTGGACGCTGGTCGGGGGTGGCGCTTACGACGTCAAAGACACCGTAAGACCGATGAGCAAAGTGATGCCGCGTCAGGCAACTTGGGTTCAGGCAGCGGTTACGAGTATTGATCCCGACAATCGCCAACTCACCCTCAACGATCAGCGCACCGTCAGCTACCAAAACCTGATCGTCTGCCCCGGCCTGCGTCTGGCCTGGGAAAAAATCGAAGGCTTGCAGGAAAGCCTCGGCCAGCACGGCGTGACCTCCAACTACAGCTATCAGCACGCGCAATACACCTGGGACCAGGTGCAGAAACTGCGCGGTGGCAAGGCTCTGTTCACCCAACCGGCGATGCCGATCAAATGTGCCGGTGCACCGCAAAAGGCGTTGTATCTGTCCTGTGATTATTGGCGAAAAAACGGCGTGCTGAACAAGGTCGAGGTCGAGTTCAACCTCGCTGGCGCGGCGCTGTTCGGTGTGGCGACGTTTGTGCCGCCGCTGATGAAGTACATCGAAAAGTACAACGCGCAACTGGCGTTCAACGCGAATCTGCTCAAGGTCGACGGCCCGACGAAAACCGCGTGGTTCGAGGTCAGGGACGCCGACGGCAATGTCAGCCAACAGGCGAAAACCTTTGACCTGCTGCACGTCGTGCCGCCGCAGGTTTCGCCGGATTTCATCGCGCAAAGCCCTCTGGCGGACGCCGGCGGCTGGTGCGAAGTCAATCCGCACAGCCTGCAGCATCCGCGCTACCCCGAGGTGTTCGCGCTCGGCGATATCTGCGGCACCAGCAACGCAAAAAACGCGGCGGCCGTGCGCAAGCAGGTCGTCGTGGTCGCGGAAAACCTGTTGGCCTTGCGCAAACAACAGCCGCTGCCGCTGAAGTACGACGGCTACGGTTCCTGCCCGCTGACGGTGGAGAAGGGCAAAGTGATCCTCGCCGAGTTCGGCTACGCCGGCAAATTGTTGCCGACCTTTGCACTGGACCCGACCGTGCCGCGTCGTTCGGCCTGGTGGCTCAAGGCAACGTTGCTGCCGTGGTTCTACTGGAACGGCATGCTCAAGGGCCGCGAGTGGCTGACCGGTTTGTCGAAGGTTGACTGAGTACTCCCTATGTTGCTGGCAAGTCTGTTTGGCGTAGTGATGGGGCTGGTTCTCGGGTTGACCGGGGCCGGCGGCGGGATTCTCGCGGTACCGGCGCTGGTGCTCGGGCTCGGCTGGACGATGACCCAGGCGGCGCCGGTGGCGTTGTTTGCCGTCGGCAGTGCGGCGGCGGTCGGCGCTATCGATGGCTTGCGTCATGGTCTGGTGCGTTACCGCGCGGCGCTGTTGATTGCCGCACTGGGCGCGGTGTTTTCGCCGCTGGGGATCTACTTCGCGCATCAGTTGCCGGAGAAGATCCTGATGATCCTGTTCAGTCTGCTGATGGTCATGGTTGCCTGGCGCATGCTGCGTCGCGAGCGTCAGGAAGCAGGGCCGAGCGATCACGGTCACGGCAGTTGGGGGCAGAAGAACTGCATGCTCGATGCAGAGACCGGGCGCTTCGACTGGACCGCCAAATGCACCGCGACGCTCGCGGCGTTGGGGGCGGTCACCGGGGTGGTGTCCGGGTTGCTGGGTGTGGGGGGCGGCTTCCTGATCGTGCCGGCGTTCAAGCAACTGACCGACGTGCAGATGCGCGGCATCGTTGCCACGTCGTTGATGGTGATCAGCCTGATTTCGGCGATCGGGGTGATCGGCGCGTTTCATGCCGGAGTGCGGATCGACAGCCTTGGTGCGGCGTTCATCGTCGCCAGCATCGTGGGGATGATCATCGGTCGCAAGCTTTGTGCGCGGGTGCCGGCGCGGGCGTTGCAGGTGGGGTTTGCCAGCGTGTGTCTGGTGGTGGCGGGGTATATGTTGTTGCGGGCGTGAGGTAAACATTGTGGTGAGGGAGCCTGCTCCCTCACCACAATTACAGCGTTACAACACCAAATGCGGCAACCACAGCGAAATCGCCGGAACGTAGGTCACCAGCATCAACACCAGAAACAGCACGGCATAGAACGGCAGCAGCGCCTTCACCGTGCTTTCGATGCTGACCTTGCCCACTGCCGAACCGACAAACAGCACCGCACCTACCGGCGGCGTTATCAGCCCGATCCCCAGGTTGACCAGCATGATCATGCCGAACTGCACCGGGTCGACGCCGATGCCGAGAATCACCGGCATCAGGATCGGCGTGAGGATCAGGATCAGCGGCGCCATGTCCATCACCGTGCCGAGCAACAAGAGCATGACGTTGATGCACATCAGGATCACATAACGGTTGTCCGACAGGGTCAGGAACAGCGTGGTGATTTTCGCCGGGATCTGCATCAGGGTCATGATGTAGCCGAAGCTGGCGGCGAAGCCGATCAGGATCATCACGATCGAAATCGTCCGCACCGTGCGGTGCATCAGTTTCGGCAGTTCGCTCCATTTGTAGTCGCGATAGATGAACATGGTGACGAAGAATGCCCAGAGCACGGCGATGGCCGCCGACTCGGTTGCAGTAAAGATCCCCGAAAGAATGCCGCCGAGGATGATCACCATCGCCATCAGCCCCCACAACGCTTCGCCGCAGATCTTCAGGGCCTCACGCAGCGGGATGACTTCGCCTTTGGGGTAGTCGCGTTTGCGCGCGAAGATCAGGCACAACACCATCAGGCACGCGCTCATCAGCAGGCCCGGCACCACGCCGGCCATGAACAGCGAGGCAATCGACACAGTGCCGCCAGCCGCCAGCGAATAGAGCACCGAGTTGTGGCTCGGCGGCGTGAGCAACGCCTGCACCGAACCGCTGACGGTCACCGCCGTGGAGAAATCCCGTGGATAGCCTTTGCGCTCCATTTCCGGAATCAGCACCGAACCCACCGACGCAGTATCGGCTACGGAGGATCCGGAAATCGCCCCGAAAAACGTCGAGGCCATGATGTTGACCAGCGACAAGCCGCCCCGCACGAAACCCACCAGCACACCGGCGAACGCCACCAGCCTGCGTGACATGCCGCCTTCGGCCATGATCGCCCCGGCGAGGACGAAGAACGGAATCGCCAGCAACGAGAATTTGTTCACCCCGCCCGCGACCTGAATCATCAGCGCCTGGAACGGAATGTCGATCCACCAGGCACCGATCAAAGCCGATAGCCCGAGAGCGTAAGCGACCGGCATGCCGATCAGGATCAGTGCGATAAAACTGCCCAGCAGAATCAATGCGTCCATCAGGCAGCCCCTTCGTTTTCTTCAACCAGGTCGAAGCGCACCACGCGACGGTTGCTCTGATCACCGAGAATGAGTTTTTCCAACACGAAGACCAGCGTCAGCGCGCCACCAATCGGGATCGGCATGTAGGTGATACCGACGCGCAAAGTGGGCAGGGCGCTCATGAACTGGTTCCAGGTCGACAGACACAACTTGGCGCCCCAAATGGTCATGAACAGACAAATAGTGCCCATCAGCAGTTGCGAAACAATGCTCATGGTTCTACGCATGTTCGGTTGCAAGCGGTCGGTAACCATCGCCACGGCCATGTGCGCGCCGGCACGATAACTGGCAGCGGCGCCGATAAAGGTGAACACCATCATCAACAGGATGGCGGTGGGCTCCGGCCAGCTCGAGCCGGTGCCGAGGGCGTAACGGGCAAAAACACCCCAGGGAATAATCAGGGCGATGGCCAGAACGGACAGGCCGGCGACCCAGATGCAAGCCATGTAGATCCGGTCATTGATGCGCAACAGCAAATTCTTCATCGGGTTCCACCGTAACCGGGCCGCGCGGACGTCGAGTGACGCCAGCGCTGCCGGGCCTTTCATTGAGGGCTGGGGGGGTTACTGCACGGCTTCGATGCGCTTGATCAGGTCGGCGTAAGGCGCGCCGTACTTCTCGCGAACCGAGGCGGTGGCCTCGTAGAAGGGTTTCTTGTCGACGGTGATGAACTCGACGCCGGCGGCCTTGAGTTTTTCTTCACTGCTGGCGGATTTCGCATCCCACAGTGCGCGCTCTTCAAGCTGGGCAGCCTTGGCGGCTTTCTTCACCAGCGTCTGCTGGTCGGGGGTGAGTTTTTCCCAAGTGATCTTCGACATCACGATCGGCTCGGGCAGGATCAGGTGCCCGGTCAGGCTGTAGAACTTGGCGTTCTGGTAGTGGTTGTGTTCGAGCAGGGTCGGCGGGTTGTTCTCCGCGCCGTCGATCACCCCGGTTTGCAGGGCGCTGAAGATTTCGCCGGTGTCCATGGCGATGCCGTTGCCGCCCATGGCGTTGATGGTCTCGATGAACATCGGGTTGCCTTGCACGCGGATCTTCATGCCCTTGAGGTCTTCGAGTTTGCGCACTGGTTTTTTGGTGTAGATGTTGCGCGTACCACCGTCCATCCACGCCAAGGCCACCAGGCCGAATTCAGAGTTAGTGATCCGGTCGAGAATCGCATCGCCGACTTCGCCATCGATCACCGCGCGCATGTGCGCCTGGTCGCGGAAGATGAATGGCATGTTGAATACGTTCACGTCCGGCACCACGGGGCCGACGATACCCAGGCTGACACGGGTCATCTGGATTGCGCCGACCTGTGCCTGTTCAATCACCTCTTTTTCCGAGCCGAGCACGCCTCCGGGGAAATACTTGAAGGTGAGATCGCCATTGGTTTCCTTGGTCAGGGCTTTGCCCATGCTTTGCTCGGCAACCACCGTCGGATAACCCGCGGGATGGATGTCGGCGAATTTGATTTCCAGCGCCTGAGCGGCACTGCTGAGGGTCAACGCGAGGGGCAAAGCGGCGGCGAGCAACGTGCGTTTGAGGTCCATGGGGGTGTCTCCAGTCTTGTTATTGTTGTGTTCAAGGCACAGCGATGTAGCAGAGGCGGGTTAAAGCAAATCATCGAAAAGCGGTTCCGGCATACCTTTGACCCCGGTGTTCAAAGCGAACACGCCGCCGGCCAGGGACTGCGGATCGTGGTCATCGCCGGGTCGAATCGAGGCGACGAACAGGGTGTCCATTGCACTGCCGCCGAAGGCGCACATGGTCGGTTTTTTCACCGGCACCGCCAGTGAGTAATCGAGACGTCCGTCGGGGGTGAAGCGGTGGATGAGACCGGCATCGTTGGCGCAGATCCAGTAGCAACCGTCGGCATCCACGGCGGCGCCGTCAGGGCGACCGCTGTAGTGATTCATGTCGACGAATATGCGGCGGTTCGACGGCGTGCCGCTGGCGGTGTCGTAGTCGAACGCCCAGATCAGTTGCACGTTGGGGTGCGAGTCGGACAGGTACATCGTCTTGCCGTCGGGACTGAAGCCCAGGCCGTTGGGCACGATGAAACCATCGAGTTGCGCTTCAATCGCACCCGACTGCCCCGCGCTGTAGCGATAGAGCCGACCTTCGGGCGCATTCAGGCCCATGTTCAGCACCATGCTGCCGGCCCAGAACCGGCCCTGACGGTCGCAGCGGCCATCGTTGAGGCGCATGTCGTCGCGACTGTGCTCAACCGGTGCGAGCCGTTCGGTATCGAGGCTGCCATCGTTGTGCGGATGCAGATGGTAGAAACCGCTTTCCATGCCGGCGATCCAGCCACCACGGCTGTGGCGGGCAATGCAGGCGAGCATCTCGGGAGCTTTCCAGGCGTGGACATGGCCGCTGTCGGCGCTCCAGCGTTGCAGGCCGCCATTGGGAATATCCACCCAATACAGGGCGTTTTCCTGGGCGACCCAGACCGGGCTCTCACCGACCGCGTTGCGGGCGTCGACGATCAATTCGGCTTGCATACTCATTCCCTTGGTTTTTATTGGAGGGGGATCAAGTGGACAACGCTGGGCTCAGTCGCCGAACGGACCGGCCGCGACGAACGCGCCGCCCTGATAGATCCGCGCCGGGTCATCCGCCGCTGGCATCGGCTGCGCTTCGACCTTGTCGCGGAACACTTCGGAACTGTCTTTGGCTTCGAAACCCAGGTGGCAGGCCAAGCGGTTGTCCCACCACACATCCTTGTTGTCGGACATGCCATACACCACGGTGTGGCCGACGTTCGGGGTGTAGAGCGAGTGTTCGAGCAGTTGGGTGAGGTCGTCGAAGCTCAGCCAGGTGTGCATCATTCGGCGGTTCTGCGGTTCGGGGAACGAGGAGCCGATGCGGATGCTGACGGTCTCGATGCCGTAGCGATCGAAATAGAAACTGGCCATGTCTTCGCCGTAGGACTTGGACAAACCGTAGTAACCGTCGGGGCGCCGGGCAGAGCTGGCGTCGAGTTGTTCGTCCTGTTTGTAGAAACCGATGACGTGGTTGGAACTGGCGAAGATCACCCGTTTCACACCATGCCGGCGTGCTGCCTCATAAATGTGGAAGACGCCGCAGATGTTGGCACCGAGGATTTCTTCGAACGGCCTTTCAACGGACACTCCGCCGAAATGCAGGATGGCATCGACGCCTTCGACCAGTTGATGCACGGCCTGCTTGTCGGCGAGGTCGCAGACGACGATTTCTTCGCGATCATCGATGGCCGGGGTGAGGGCGGCGATGTCTGAAAGACGCAGCACATTGGCGTAGGGGCGCAGGCGTTCGCGCAGCACTTTGCCCAGGCCACCGGCGGCACCGGTAAGCAGCAGCCGATTAAACGGCGCGCGGGGGGTAGAGGTAGACGTCATGGCAATCCCTTACACGTATTGTTTTTAGGGTTGTTGTAGGTTGTCGTATGACTGCGCTGAAGTATCGGTAGGGTTTCCGGATATTGTCAACGCGACTTTTGGTGTAAATGACGGAAGGGGCTCATTCACTTTTCAATCACCACGAACTCCTTCGTCGCAATGCAATCTCCTTGTGGGAGCGAGCCTGCTCGCGAAAGCGCTGTGTCAATTAACATCAATGTTGAATTTGCCGCTGCCATCGCTGGCTTGCCAGCGATGAGGCTGATCCAGGCATCTCTTGCATCGACTGACACGCCGCCTTCGCGAGCAGGCTCGCTCCCACAGGGTAAAGAGAGATCTGCTTACAACAACGAAATCGGATAGCTGATAAAGATCCGGTTCTCATCGAATTCGTTGGTGCTGAAGTCCCGGCGAATCGTTGCATTGCGCCATTTCACATTGAGGTTTTTCAACGGCCCACTTTGTACGGTGTAGGCCAGCTCGGATTCGCGGCCCCATTCCTTGCCATCGGTGATGGTTGCGGTGTGGACGTTATCGCCGCTGATATAGCGGTTCATCATCGTCAGTCCGGGGATGCCGAGGGCGACGAAGTTGTAGTCATGACGCACCTGCCAGGAGCGCTCCTTGGCGTTGTCATAACTGGCGTTGTAGCTGTCGTTGGCCAGGGTGCCGCCGCTGGTGCCGTTGACCCGCATCCACGCGTCGTCACCGCCGAGTTTCTGCAGGCCGACATAAAAGGTGTTGCCGCCGTACCTGGCCGAGAGCATGGCAAACGCGGTCTTGTTGTCGAGGTCGCCGGCATGGGCGCTGCCGTCTTCCTTGCCGGTGAAGAAACCGAGGTTGGCGCCCAGGGTCCAGTCGCCCAGCGGTTGACTATGGCTGAGGTTGAAGTACTGCTGCTGGTAGATGTCAGTGAGTTCGGCGTACCACACGCCGACCATCGTGCGCTTGTCGTTGAAGGTGTATTCGCCGCCGCCGAAGTTGAAACGATCCGAGGTAAACGCACCGCGGCCGTTCATCGACATGTCTTCCATGCTCGCGTCGTTGCGCGGGCTATTACCGCGGAACTGGCCGCCATAGAGGCTCAGGCCGTTGATCTCGGTGGAGGTAATCTGCCCGCCGCGAAAAGTCTGGGGCAGGGAGCGACCATCGTCCGAGCGCAGAATCGGCAGCACCGGCATCCATTCGCCGACTTTCAATTCTGTCTTGGACACTTTGGCTTTCAGCGCCACACCCATGCGTCCGAAATTGTCAGCCGGCCGCCCGTCATCGTGGATCGGCAGCAATTGCGTGCCACCGGTGCCTTTGCCGCCATCGAGCTTCTGCGAGTACAGCCCGAGGATGTCCAGACCGAAGCCGACGGTGCCTTGGGTGAAACCCGACTTGGCGTCGAGAATAAAGCTTTGCGTCCACTCTTCGGCTTTGCCTTGCGGGTAGGCGGGATTGACGAAGTTGCGGTTGAAGTACGCATTGCGCAGATTCAGCGTGGCTTTGCTGTCTTCGAGAAAGCCTTCGGCATCGGCGCTCATCGGCAAGGCGAGGACAAGGCTGCTGCAGCCGATCAGGCTTAGGGTGGAACGCGGGCGGGTGATTGAGAAACGGGAATGGCGGACAAAATTGCAGACGAATGTGCTCACTGTAGCGCTCCCTTATTGTTCTTGTTTTTATTAGTGTTGTGCGTTGTCGTACAACATTGGGGGCGATATTTACGGAGCTTTCGGGGAATGTCAACTGGAAGTTATACGATGACTTTGCGGGCCTCGGCAGCCCTCATCAAGGCGTGAAGGGGGCTGCTTTCGGCGCAATCAGTTGTTGTAGAGCGCTTCGCTGTTATCGATCAGCGGATTTTTCTCGGTCAGTACGATTTGCGCAATTTTATCCTTGCGCATAAAGCTGACTTTCGGGTGCGACTGTGCATAACGGATGAACCGCTCCATCGCCTCAGCCATCGCCGGCGTGCCGCCGATGCGGTCGTGCAGACTCACCGACATCATCCGCCGCTTGTTTGCACCTTCGGCGTAGAGGCGATCAAATTCCAGCACCAGTTGCTGGTAGAACTGGTCGGCGGAGAAATGCCGGCCTTCGACCAGGACGATGTCGTTGTTGCGCAGGGTGTAAGGCACAACGGCGAATTTGCGCCCGCGCACCATTGTCACGAAGGGCTCGTCGCGGCTCACATCATCGATGTGATAGGTGAAGTTCAGATCCTGCAGGACTTTCAGGGTATTGGGACTGCGCCGCAGCCAGTTGGCGTTGTAGCCGACCGAGCGTTGGCCGGTGAGTTTTTCCACTGCCGCGACACCATCGCCGATGAAGTGTTTTTCCTGCTCATAACTCATGTTGTAGGAGTCGGCCCAGCGCATGCCGTGGGCGGCCAGTTCATGGCCACGTTCGGCAATCGCTTTGGCCAGTTCCGGGTGTTTCAGCGCGGCTTCGCCGACCACGTGGGAAGTGACTTTGATGCCTGTGCGATCCCACAGATCGAGCATCCGCCACAGGCCTTCCTTGTAGCCGTAATCGAACCAGGTTTGCGCCGGTAGATCCGGGTAGCCTTTGGGCAGCGGGCTACCGGAAAATGGACTTTCGGCGCCCTCGGGCTGGCCGCCGGTCTCGAACTGCATCGAAACCGAGATCACCAGTTGCGAGCCATCGGGCCACGGGCGTTCCTGGGCGAAGGCGAGGGCGGGCAGAAGAAGGGCGGCGGCCAAGAGGTTTTTCAGCAAACGCGGGGAGCGTTGTCGGTGGAGAGTGGTCATAACGGGCACCTTGAGGTTAGAGAAGTGCCGCAAGGTTGGCAGTTGCCCGGCGCGGGAAAAATCCCTCGCGGGCGAGATGACTTTTAAAAAATTTTTACGAATCCAGCCTAAAAGCTCCGATTCAATAACCGGTCCTTGTGGGAGCGGGCTTGTCCGCGATAGCGATTTGTCAGTCACGATGATGCCGTGCCTAATGCCCTCATCGCTGGCAAGCCAGCTCCCACAGGGATATGGGTTTACCGGCAGTTTTACGGCAAACTTCAGCAACCTCCAGCTCAAGGTCTTTTAATGGATCGATACGCCCCGCGCGACTGGCAGCCTCACGAGAAGCCCAGTCTGCCCGGTTCCCCCTCGACGCCGCTGCACTCCAACCCCAAGCGCCTGGCCTATGCGCTGGTCGGGTTGCTGGTGGCGGTGACCGGTGGTTTGGGCAACTCGTTGGTGGTCGCCAACCTGCCTTACCTGCAAGGCGCACTGGGCGCGACCACGGCGGAGATGGCCTGGCTGCCGGCCGCCTACGTGATGACCAACGTGTCGATGAACCTGCTGCTGGTGAAGTTTCGCCAGCAGTTCGGCCTGCGTGCGTTCACCGAAGTGTTTCTGGTGCTGTATGCGCTGGTGACCTTCGGCCACCTGTTCGTCAACGACCTGAGCTCGGCGATTGCGGTGCGCGCGGCTCACGGCATGGTCGGTGCCGCATTGAGCTCGCTGGGCCTGTATTACATGGTCCAGGCGTTTCCGGCCAAGTGGCGGCTGAAGGCACTGGTGCTGGGCCTCGGCGCCTCGCAACTGGCCCTGCCGCTGGCGCGCTTGTTCTCCGAAGACCTGTTGCAGATCGCCGAATGGCGCGGCTTGTACCTGTTCGAATTGGGCATGGCCCTGTTGTCGCTGGGCTGCGTGCTGCTGCTCAAGTTGCCGCCCGGTGACCGCTTCAAAACCTTCGAACCGCTGGACTTTCTCACCTTCGCGATTCTCGCCAGCGGCGTGGCACTGCTCTGCGCGGTGTTGTCGCTGGGGCGGATCGATTGGTGGCTGGAAGCCAACTGGATCGGCTATGCGCTGGCTGGCTCGATTGCCCTGATCCTCGCGGGTCTGGCGATTGAGCACAATCGCAGCAACCCGATGCTGATGACCCGCTGGCTCGGCAGTGGCACGATGATCCGCCTGGCGCTGGCGGTGACCCTGATTCGGATGGTCACTTCGGAACAATCCACCGGCGCCGTCGGTTTCATGCAGAACCTGAACATGGGTTATGAGCAGTTGCACAGCCTGTACGTGGTGATGCTGATCGGCAGCATCGCCGGGTTGGCGACCAGCGCGCTGACCATCGACCCCAAACACCTGCTGATGCCGTTGATCATCTCGCTGGCGCTGATGGCGACCGGTTCGGTGATGGACAGTTTTTCCAACAACCTGACCCGCCCGGCGAACCTGTATTTCAGTCAGTTTCTGCTGGCCTTCGGCAGCACGTTTTTTCTGGGACCGACCATGGTGTTCGGCACCCGCAACGTGCTGACCAATCCGCGCAATCTGGTGAGTTTTTCGGTGTTATTCGGGATCTGCAACAACCTGGGCGGCTTGCTCGGCGCGGCGTTGTTGGGCACGTTCCAGATCGTGCGCGAAAAATTCCACTCCAGTCATCTGGTCGAACACCTGACGCTGTCCGATCCGTTGGTTGCCGCCCGTGTTCAGAGCGGTGGTTCGGCCTATGGCTCCTTACTGGCCGACCCGAGCTTGCGCAATCTGGCCGGGATTCGCAGCCTGTCGAATGCCGCGACTCGCGAAGCCAACGTGCTGGCCTATAACGATGTATTCATGCTGATCGCCGTGATTGCTGTGCTGACCATGATCTGGCTGTCCATTCGCGCACTGTGGCTGATGAGCACCACCAAGGCTATCGCCCCAGCGCCTTCCGTACCTTCCAGCGGTGCCACTTCTTCATGACCGAACCGACCACCACAACCACCAATGCCATTGCCGCCACACCCGAGGGTGTCGCGCCGCCGTCATCGCCGAACACCGAGCCGCGCTCACTGCGGGTGCGGATTATTTCTTCGCTCGGTTTTGCCGCGATCGCCATCGTCGGTGTGCTGATTGTGCTCTACGCCTGGCAACTGCCGCCGTTCAGCAGCGCTGTAGAAACCACCGAAAACGCCTTGGTGCGCGGACAGGTGACGATCATCGGCCCGCAACTCGCCGGGTATGTCCATGAAGTGCCGGTGCAGGATTTCCAGTTCGTGAAGGCCGGCGATCTGCTGGTGCGCCTGGACGACCGCATCTATCAGCAACGTCTTGATCAATCGCTGGCGCAACTGGCGGTGCAGAAAGCCGCATTGGCCAACGTGGTGCAGCAGCGCAACAGCGCCGAGGCAACGATCAAGCTGCGTCAGGCAGTGGTGGCTGACAGCGAAGCGCAGTTGCGCAAAAGCGAGGCGGATCTGCGGCGTAACAAGGAGCTGGTGGGTGACGGTTCGGTGTCCAAACGAGAGATGGACGTGGCGCTGGCGGCCAATGCACAAAGTGTCGCGGCAGTGGCGCAGGCCAAGGCCAATCTGGAAATTGCCCGTCAGGATCTGCAAACGGTGATCGTCAATCGCGGTTCGCTGGAGGCGGCGGTGGCCAGCGCCGAAGCGGCGGTGCAACTGGCGCGGATCGACCTGTCGAACACCCGCATCGTCGCCCCGCGCGACGGCCAGCTCGGGCAGATCGGCGTGCGCCTGGGCGCCTACGTCAACTCCGGAGCGCAGTTGATGGCGTTGGTGCCGAACCAGAAATGGGTGATCGCCAACATGAAGGAAACCCAGATGGACAACGTGCGAGTCGGGCAACCGGTGCGCTTCACCGTCGATGCGTTGAACCACCGTAAATTCGCCGGGCACGTGCAGCATATTTCGCCGGGCACCGGTTCGGAATTTGCCTTGTTGCAGGCGGATAACGCCACCGGCAACTTCGTCAAAATCGCCCAGCGGGTGCCGGTGCGGATCACTATTGATCCGGATCAGCAGGAAGAGGATCGGTTGCGGCCGGGGATGTCGGTGGTGGTGAGTATCGATACGGCGGCCGGTGACACACAACCGCATTGATCCACACATAACCCTGCGGGTGTGCAAAAGTAGTGGGCATCACGCGAAGCACGGTGGGAGGGGGCTTGCTCCCGAACGCGGCGGTCCAGTGAATAATGATGCCGGTTGATACACCGCCTTCGGGAGCAAGCCCCCTCCCACAGTCGGGCTGTGTTTATCCAGTGATCATCGGTGGCAGTGTGCCGAGCAGTGAAACGGCAGCGACAGCGCCAATCCCGAGCAACCACTCCATCAGCACACTGCGCTTGAGCGCGCCTGTGCGTTGTTCGCAATCGTCGATCCGCAGTCTGTTGAACAGCGCCAGCCCGAGCATCCCCAGCACGATCATCGCCTTGATCAACAGAATCAGCGCAAACCCCGTGAACAGCGGTGTCGGCCACCATTGCCCCGTCAGCACGCGAACGTTGATCAACCCGCTGATCAGCAGCCCGGCAACCAGCGCATAGCCGATCCCGCTGAAGCGTCGCAGAATCTCGCGCATCGGTTCACTGGGCTGGCGCACAATCATCACCAGCAGCAACAACCCGCCAAGCCACGCCGCCACGCAGGTCAGGTGGACGATCTGGTTGAGAATCAGCAGTTGGCCGCTGAGACCATCGAGCATCGCGCCATGACCGACCGGCGCCAGCGTCGCCAACAGCAGCGCGCTCAAGCCCAAGCGTAGCGGCAGGTTCGAACGCCACGGCGTAAACAGCAACGCCAGCAGCACCGCGTTGATCAGCAGGTGCCAGCGCCAGACCTGACCGAAAAACGTATTACCCAACACCAGCGCAACCGTGTCCGGATCAAACGCTGCCGCCGCCGAACCGGCCATGCTCGCGGTGATTAACAGCGCCCAAACGATGCCACTGGCCAGCGCAACGGCGGCGAGCCAACGAGCCAGCCGCGCCAGATGCCGATCCAGCTCCGGCGCGTCACCCTTGAGCAGCAATGGCCGGAACAGCCAGGCGCCGAACAGCATCAACACCACGGTGAAATGCAGAAACCGGCACAGCACCAGCGCTTCACTCATGAATTACTGGCCAACCTTGAACTGGTAGGCGCCTTCGCTTTTATGTGTGTCGACCGACACCGCGTGCCATTCGACTTTGTATTCACCGGCAGTCAGTGGCGCTGCCGGGGTGACGATCAGGGTTTTCTTGTCTTTGCCTTCGGTGGTCAGCGGTTTGACCGCGACTGGCGCGCCATCCTTGGTCAGGGTGACTTTGGTGAAGGTCGCTTCAACGCCTTCGGAAAACGTCAGACGAAGATCCGCCGGAGCGACGACGGAGCTGTCGGCAGCCGGGGTCTGGCTTTTCAGGTGGGCGTGGGCAAATACCGAGGATGCGGCGCACAGCGAAGCGAGCAGGGCAGTGGTGGTCAGAACGTTCTTGAGCAGCATCGCGGATACCTCTGAGGCAGGATCGAAGAAACCGCCAGTTTAGCCATCCGGCCAGCGCTGTACGAAGTTTTGTTTTCAGCGGTCGCCTCGGTGATAGAGCGGGTGCTAGTCTTCAACAACGTTGTTGTCAGGGAGCCCACATGGGCAATCACAAGATCGAGATTCGTCGCAGTAACGTCGAAAAAATTCTTCTGGCGGCGGAAAAAGTCTTCGCCGAAAAAGGCTTTGGCAGTACCGCCATGGCCGACATCGCCGCCGAAGTGCAACTGCCGCGTTCCAATCTGCACTACTACTTCTCAACCAAGAGCGAGCTGTACAGCGCGGTGCTGTTTGATCTGTTGGAAGTGTGGAAACAGGACGCGTTGTGCTTCGAGATGTTCGATGACCCGCGCGTGGTGCTCAGCAGCTACATCCGCGCCAAGATGAACCACTCGCGCAGCCGGCCTTACGGCTCGAAAGTCTGGGCCAATGAAATCATCCACGGCGCGCCGACCTTGGGCGAGGCGCTGGACGTCAGCCTGTATGACTGGGCGAAGATGAAGGAAGCGAAGATCCGCCAATGGGTCGAGGACAAGCGCATCCTGCCGGTTGAGCCGTCGAGCCTGCTGTACATGATCTGGGCGTCGACCCAGCATTACGCCGACTTCGATCATCAGGTGAATATCTTGAATGACCACCAGCCGCTGTCGGACATGCAGTTCGAACGGGCGGTGCAGACGGTGACCAGTGTGATTTTGCGCGGAATCGGCCTGGAGCCCTGAGTCTTGCGGTGAACAGGCTGGCCTCTTCGCGAGCAGGCTCGCTCCCACAGGGGAATGCATTCCAACTGTGGGAGCGAGCCTGCTCGCGAAAGCGTCAGTTCAGACGCTACCTGCCTTAAGGTGAGACATGGTACGGATTCCTCGGATCATGATTCCAGTCCAGAAACGGCTTGCCCGAATCCATCGGTACCATCTCGATGCAGTCCGCCACCGGACAGGTGATCTGGCACAAATTGCACCCCACACATTCATCATTAATCACTTCATATTTATGTGTCCCGTCCGCCTGCTTCAGACTGCTGATCGCCTGATGTGAAGTGTCCTCGCAGGCAATGTGGCAACGCCCGCAGCCAATGCACGCCGCCTGATCAATCTTGGCGATGACCTGATAGTTGATGTCGAGATACTTCCAGTCCGTGGTGTTGCCCACCGCGCGTCCCGAGAACTCGGCGATGTTGGCGTAACCCTGACTGTCCATCCACCGTGACAAGCCGTCCTTCATCTCCTCGACAATGCGGAAACCATGCAGCATCGCCGCCGTGCACACCTGCACTGCGCCGCTGCCCAGCGCCATGAACTCCGCGGCATCGCGCCAACTGCCGATGCCGCCAATGCCGCAGATCGGCAAGCCCTGGGTCTGTGGATCACGGGCGATTTCCGCGACCATGTTCAACGCAATCGGCTTGACTGCCGAACCGCAATAACCGCCGTGAGTGCTTTTGCTGCCGACGGTGGGCAGGGCGACCATGTGTTCCAGGTCGACGCTGGTGATCGAGTTGATGGTGTTGATTAGCGACACTGCATCGGCGCCACCGCGATGGGCGGCGCGGGCGGCGACGCGGATGTCGGTGATGTTCGGCGTCAGTTTGACGATCACTGGCAGCGAGCAATACGTCTTGCACCAGCGCGTCACCTGTTCGACATACTCCGGCACCTGACCGACCGCCGCACCCATGCCGCGTTCGGGCATGCCGTGCGGGCAGCCGAAATTCAGTTCGATGCCGTCGGCACCGGTCGCTTCCACCAGCGGCAGGATGTGTTTCCACGATTCCTCGACGCACGGCACCATCAGCGAGACGATCAGCGCGCGATCTGGCCAGTCCTTCTTCACCTGGGTGATTTCGCGCAGGTTGATTTCCAGCGAGCGGTCGGTGATCAGCTCGATGTTGTTGATGCCCAGCACTTCGCGATTGTTGCCGTAGTGCGCCGAGTAGCGCGAGGAGACGTTAACCGCCGCCGGATCTTCCCCGAGGGTTTTCCAGACCACGCCACCCCAACCGGCCTCGAAGGCGCGAACCACGTTGTAGGCCTTGTCAGTCGGCGGCGCGGAAGCCAGCCAGAACGGGTTAGGGGCTTTGATGCCGGCGAAGACTATCGAGAGATCGGCCATTTACGCAGCCTCCACGTTGAGCATCAGTTGAGCGTTGATGGCCTCGGCGGCCAGTTTGCCGTGCTGCACCGCTTGCACGGTGAGGTCTTGATCGAGGCTGGTGCAGTCACCACCGGCATACACACCGGGAATGCTGGTGCGCAGGTTCGAGTCGACCTGAATCCGTTCGCCCTGACGCTTGAGTTCGCGCGCCAATGGGTCGGCGAGAGCGCTGCCGTCGAAGGCCTGGCCGATGGCCTTGAAGATTGCGTCAGCGGCCAGTTCGAAAGTTTCTCCGGTGGTTTGCAGGCGACCCTCGACCAGATCGGTGCGGGCGAAACGCATGCCGCGCACATGGCCCTGAGCGTCGAGCAAAACCTCCTCCGGTTGCGCCCAGGTCAGCAGGCGTACCTGATTGGCCTTGGCGATGTCTTGTTCGTGGCCGGTGGCGCCCATGTCGGCGGCACCGCGGCGATACACCAGATTCACATCGCGGGCACCCAGGCGCGCCATTTGCACGGCCATGTCGATCGCGGTGTTGCCGGCACCGAGGACGATGCAGCGCTCGGCCAATGGCAGCTGGGTGAGGTCATCGGCCTGGCGCAGTTCGCGGATGTAATCGGTGGCGGCGAGCAGGCCGGGGGCGTCTTCATGGGTCAAACCAAGTTGCTTGCTGGCATTGAGGCCGAGGCCAAGGAACACCGCGTCGAACTGCTGATGCAGGTCGCTGAGGGTCAGGTTGTCGCCGAGTTTCTGCCCGTGACGGATTTCGATGCCGCCGATCTGCAGGAGGAAATCCAGTTCCTTCTGCGCGTAGTCATCGACCAGTTTGTACTTGGCGATCCCGTATTCATTCAGGCCGCCAGCCTTCTCGCGCGCTTCGAAAATCACCACGTCGTGACCGTGCATGGCGCTGCGGTGCGCGCAGGACAGACCCGCCGGGCCGGCACCGACCACGGCAATGCGTTTGCCGGTGGCGGCGGCGCGCTGGAACGGGTGTTCAGTGAAATTCGCGTTGTCCACGGCGTAGCGCTGCAACAGGCCGATCAGCACCGGCGCGCATTCCTGGGCGTTGTTGCGCACGCAGGCTTGCTGGCAAAGAATCTCGGTCGGGCAAACCCGCGCACAACTGCCGCCAAGGATATTCGCCGAGAGGATTTTCTGCGCCGCACCGGGCACGTTGTCCTGATGGATATTGCGGATGAACGAAGGGATGTCGATTTCGCTCGGGCACGCATTGACGCACGGCGCGTCGTAGCAATACAGGCAGCGCGAGGCTTCCAGATGCGCCTGCCGGGCATTGAGCGGCGGCGCCAGATCGGTGAAATGGCCGGCGAGGGCGGCCGCGCTTTCGTGCGGGTGCGGGAGATGGTTCAGGGTCTCGATCACGGTTTTTTGCCTCACGGTTATTGAGGTGCTCTGCCTCTGACGGGCAGTGGTTTTTGTATTGCCTGGACTGGCCTCTTCGCGAGCAGGCTCGCTCCCACAGGGGAATGCATTTCAAATGTGGGAGCGAGCCTGCTCGCGAAGGCCGAAGGCCTGGATTTCAGCGTTTAACGGCAGTTGGCTTGTGCAACTCAGCCCGCTTGCTCAGCAAATCAAACACCGCCGGATACGCCGGCCGTTCGATGTACCTTCCGGCCCCGCGCTCGGCGCGCAGGTCGCCGTCGGCCCAGACCACGCGGCCCTGGCTGACGGTGTGGCTCGGCACGCCGCGCACGGTCTTGCCTTCGAAGATGTTGAAATCCACCTGCTGATGGTGGGTCTTGGCGGAAATGGTCCGCGTGCCTTGCGGATCCCACAGCACCAGATCGGCATCGGCGCCAACCCGGATCGCACCCTTGCGCGGGTAGAGGTTGAAGATTTTTGCAGTGTTGGTGGAGGTGAGGGCGACGAAGTCCTGCATCGAAAAGCGGCCGCTGTTCACGCCCTCATCCCACAGCACCGCCATGCGGTCTTCAATGCCGGCGGTGCCGTTGGGAATCTTGCTGAAGTCGTCGCGCCCGGCGGCTTTCTGCTCGGCGCAGAAGCAGCAGTGATCGGTCGCGGTGGTGTGCAGATTGCCGTTCTGCAAACCGTGCCATAGCGCTTCCTGATGCCCGCGTGGGCGGAACGGCGGGCTCATCACGTAACCGGCAGCGGTCTGCCAGTCCGGGTGTTGATACACGCTGTCATCGAGCAGCAGATGCCCGGCCAGGACTTCACCGTAAACCGGTTGCCCCTTGCTGCGCGCATAGGTGATTTCGTCGAGGGCTTCCTTGGTCGAAACGTGTACCAGATACAGCGGCGTGCCGATGGTTTCGGCAATCCGAATGGCCCGGCTCGCCGCCTCGCCTTCAACCTGCGAAGGACGCGACAGTGGATGCGCCTCCGGCCCGGTGATGCCTTGGGCCATCAATTTGCGTTGCAGGTGGTAGACCAACTCGCCGTTTTCCGCGTGCACGGTCGGTACGGCGCCGAGTTCCAGACAACGCTCGAAGCTCGCCACCAGCGTGTCGTCGGCGGCCATGATCGCGTTCTTGTAAGCCATGAAATGCTTGAAACTGTTGATGCCGTGATGGCTGACCAGCTCGGCCATTTCCTCGCGCACCTGCTCGCTCCACCAGGTGATCGCGACGTGGAAGCCATAGTCGGATGCGGACTTCTCGGCCCAACCGCGCCACTGATGAAACGCCTCCATCAACGACTGCTGGGGATTGGGAATCACGAAGTCGATGATCGACGTGGTGCCCCCGGCCAGACCCGCAGCGGTGCCGCTGTAAAAGTCTTCGCTGGCCACGGTGCCCATGAACGGGAGTTGCATGTGCGTGTGTGGGTCGATGCCGCCGGGCATCAGGTATTGGCCGCTGCCGTCGAGCACTTCGGCACCCGCGGGAATATCAAGGTTTTCACCGATGGCTTTGATCACGCCGTCAGCGCAATAGACGTCGGCGCGATAACTTTCATCATGGGTAACAACGGTGGCGCCACGGATCAACAGAGACATTCCGAGTTCCTCGCAGGCATGACCGACTTGTGCCGGTTCTAAATGTTTTATTGATGTACAGCGGTGAAGGGCGTATTCCTGTCAGCGCTGTCAGGAATAGAAACTAGTCGCTGTCTTGCAATAGATCAAGATTATTTTTTATAAGCTTATGACTGTTTTAAGCTATTGAAAAATAAAGATAAAAAATGAAAATCACCAAAATGGTGAGGCTGTTCACCATTTTGACGCACTTGACAGGATGGAAATATGAGCAAGATTTCCTATGTGAAATCAGCCGCTTGAAGTTGAGCTGCGGTTGATCGCTCATGAAGAAAAAAAGTGCAGTGCACCAGTTTGAGTCCTGACAGTTCGGATAACTTGCCCGGCGTTTAGTCTGAGCGTTCAGACAAGTTTTCCAGGACTCACCGGTAAATAATTAAAACTGATGAATATCAGAAAGTTGCAAAGCGTTTAAAGCATCGCCCGAGCGTTGAGTGGAGTACCCGGCACGTTTATTGATGCCGCCGCTGACACCATGGCCGGTGCGTGAAAGTTGTCAGTTCCTCCGGCCATCGTCCGGCTCGCACCGTCATGTGCAGCCGCCTGATGAGCAAAAAAATAATCAGAAGAACAGTGGAGCGGCCATGCAACAGATCAGATCGCAAGTGACCGAGCGCGACGGCTTGTTCGAGCTTGAAGCCGGTAGCGACGTCCTCGACAGTCCCCGTTACAACCACGACATGGCACCGACCAAGGTGCGCGAACGAACCTGGAACAAATGGCACATCACCGCGCTGTGGGTCGGCATGTCGATCTGCGTGCCGACCTATACCCTCGGTGGCGTGCTGACGGCGTACTTCGGCCTGACCGTCGGTGAAGCGCTGCTGGCGATTCTGTTTGCCAACATCATTGTGTTGATTCCGCTGACGCTCAATGCGTTTCCCGGCACCAAGTACGGCATCCCGTTCCCGGTGTTGCTGCGCTCGTCATTCGGCATTCTCGGTTCCAACGTGCCGTGTCTGATTCGCGCGCTGGTCGCCTGTGGCTGGTTCGGCATTCAGACGATGTTTGGCGGCCTGGCGATTCACCTGTTTCTCGGCTCGATTTTCGACGGCTGGAAATCCCTCGGCGGCACCGGGGAGGTGATCGGCTTCATGATTTTCTGGGCGTTGAACCTGTGGGTGGTGATTCGCGGTGCCGAGTCCATCAAGTGGCTGGAAACCCTGTCGGCGCCGTTGCTGGTAGCGGTTGGCATCGGACTTCTGGTGTGGGCGATGCCCAATGTGTCGATGACCGAGTTGCTGGCGATCCCGCCGAAACGTCCTGAAGGCGCGAGCGTGGTCAGTTACTTCGCCGCCGGGCTGACGGCGATGGTCGGCTTCTGGGCCACGCTGTCGCTGAACATTCCTGACTTCAGTCGTTACGCCAAAAGTCAGAAGGATCAGATCCTCGGGCAGATTTTCGGCCTGCCGCTGACCATGTTCCTCTTCGCCTCCCTCGGCGTGATCATGACCGCAGCGTCGGTGAAACTGGTGGGCGTAACCGTCTCTGATCCGGTCAGCCTGATCGGCCACATCCAGAGCCCGGTGTGGGTTGCGGTGGCGATGGCGTTGATCATCATCGCCACGCTGTCGACCAATACGGCGGCGAACATCGTGTCGCCGACCAACGACTTCCAGAACATCGCGCCCAAGGTCATCAACCGCACCAAAGCGGTGTTGCTGACCGGTTTTGTCGGGCTGTTGCTGATGGGCCATGAGCTGCTGAAAAAACTTGGCCTGATCGTTTCCGATGTCAGCCTGGAGACCGTGTATTCCAACTGGTTGCTGGGCTATTCCAGCCTGCTCGGGCCGATTGCCGGGATCATGGTGGTGGACTATTTCCTGATCAAGAAACAGCAACTGGACCTCGCCGGGTTGTACCGCGACGACGTCTATCCGGCATGGAACCGGGCCGGGTTCCTGGCGTTCGGCGTGCCGGTGGCGCTGACGCTGCTGTCGCTGGGTAGCGACGCGTTCAGCTGGTTTTACAGCTATGGCTGGTTTACCGGCTCGGCGCTGGGCGGAATCATTTATTACGGGTTGTGCGTGATGCGGGCGCAGCCTTCTGCCGTGAAAACAGCGGTGTAGCGGAGGGCCCTTTCGCGAGCAGGCTCACTCCCACATTTGAATGCATTCCCCTGTGGGAGCGAGCCTGCTCGCGAAGGCGATCTATCCGACACCACAGCAATATCCATAAGAAACTAGCCTGAGGAGATCCCCATGAACGCAGCCGTAGACGTTCTGCAATCGACCCATCAGCACATCAACCGCGACCGCCTGTGGGCATCGCTGATGGAACTGGCCAAACTCGGCGCCACGGTCAAGGGCGGGGTCTGTCGCCTGGCCCTGACCGACCTCGATCGCCAGGCCCGCGACCTGTTCGTGCAATGGTGCAAGGACGCCGGATGCAGCGTCACGGTCGACGAGGTCGGCAACATCTTCGCCCGTCGCCCCGGCCGCAACCCGAACCTGCCCCCGGTGATGACCGGCAGCCACATCGACACCCAACCCACCGGCGGCAAGTTCGACGGCTGCTTCGGCGTGCTCGCCGGCGTCGAAGTGCTGCGCACCCTTAACGACCTCGACGTGGAAACCGAAGCGCCGCTGGAAGTAGTGGTGTGGACCAACGAAGAAGGCTCGCGCTTTGCCCCATGCATGATGGGCTCCGGGGTGTTCGCGGAAAAATTCACCCTCGAGGAAACCCTCGCCAAAGTCGATGCCGATGGCGTCACCGTTGGCGAGGCGCTCAATGCGATCGGCTATGCCGGTTCGCGCAAAGTCATCGGACACAAGGTCGGCGCCTATTTCGAGGCACACATCGAACAAGGCCCGATCCTCGAAGACGAACAGAAAACCATCGGCGTGGTGCTTGGGGCGCTGGGGCAGAAGTGGTTCGATCTCAAGCTGCGCGGCGTCGAAGCTCACGCCGGCCCGACCCCGATGCACCTGCGCAAAGATGCGCTGGTTGGCGCCTCGGTCATCGTCGGTGCGGTCAACCGCGCTGCCCTCGGCCATCAACCCCATGCCTGCGGCACCGTCGGTTGCCTGCAAGCCTACCCAGGCTCGCGCAACGTCATCCCCGGTGAGGTACGCATGACCCTCGATTTCCGTCATCTGGAACCGGCGCGCCTGGACTCGATGATCGCCGAAGTGAAGCAGGTCATCGAAGCCACATGCGAAGAACACGGCCTCACGTATGAACTGACACCCACCGCCGACTTCCCGCCGCTGTACTTTGAAAAGGGTTGTGTGGACGCCGTACGTGGCGCCGCCAAGGGTTTGGGCCTGTCGCACATGGACATCGTCAGCGGTGCCGGCCACGACGCCATCTTCCTCGCCGAACTCGGCCCGGCCGGGATGATCTTCGTGCCGTGCGAAGGCGGCATCAGCCACAACGAAATCGAAAACGCCGCGCCGGATGATCTGGCAGCGGGGTGTGCGGTGTTGTTGCGGGCGATGCTGGCGGCTTCGGCGATGGTGGCTGGGGGGCAACGCGCGGCCTGAAGATCAAAAGATCGCAGCCCAATGTCATGAAAATGTGCGACGTTTGCGCCCCATGAAAATCATCACCTCCGGCGCGTCCTATCTGGACATCGACGCCTACGCCTGCTGCATCGCCTACGCCGAATTGCTCAACCTGCAAGGCCTTCCCGCCCGCGCGGTCAGCAGCGCAAAGCCCAATAGCAGCGTGTCTCCAACCGTTCTGAGTTGGGGCGCTGCGTTTCAGCGTTACACGCCGCAAGCCAATGACGGATTCGTGCTCGTCGATGTGTCCGACCATCACCACTTCGACCCGCTGGTGGTGCTCGACCAAGTGGTGGAGGTTATCGACCATCATCCCGGTTTTGAGCAGTACTGGGCTGAACGACTGGGTTGCGCCGCCGATATCCGCCCGATCGGCGCGGCAGCGACGCTGGTTTTTCAGCGCTGGCAAACCGCCGGCCTGCTCTCGCGAATGAGCGAGCAAAGCGCGGCATTGCTGGCCACGGCGATTCTCGACAACACGCTCAACTTCACCGGGCAGATGACCACCGAGCTGGATGTTCGGGCTTATGACCTTTTGGCCCAGCGGGCGAATCTGGCGGCGAACTGGCCCGAGCGGTACTTCCTCGAATGTCAGGCCGCCATCGAAGCAGACCTGCAGGCCGCGTTGGCAGCGGATCTGAAACGCTTCAAACCGGACAGCAACCTGCCGCAGGTTTTCGCACAGATGACGGTGTGGGACGCCGATGGGTTGCTGCACAACCATTGCAACGAGATCTGCGGCTGGATGGCCGGGCAGGGCGATGACTGGTTGCTCAACGTCATCAGCATCCGTGACGGCAAGAGTTGTTTGCTGGCGGAGCCTGAGGCCAGCCAGCAGACGTTGAATCGGTTGCTGCCGCTGCAATGGCAGGCGGCAATGGCGGTTGTGAAATCGTCGATGCTGCGTAAAGAATTGCTGATGCTGGGGCTGAACCTCAACGCTGTCTGATGCGCTGATCAACCTGGGCGATCATTTCTGCTCGCAGTGCCCTGGCGCCGCTCAGCGCCATCCGGGTTGCCGGTGTCCAGCAACCTTCTTTCCACCAGCACATTCTCCAGCGCCTGACGCTCGAGCGGCGCCATTTGGTGTTCGCGCTTTTTCAGCTCCAGCAGGATGGGGCTGGACCAGGTGCGATAAGTCTGTTCGATGTTGCGACGCGACGTCATCAGTCTCTCCTTGATCAAGAGCCCGGTTTTGCTGGCAGGGGCTCAGTCCGATGAGGGATTAACCTTAGTCGAGAATCCCATATCGCGCGAATGCGCACGCCCGATGTAGGAGCTGCCGAAGGCTGCGATCTTTTGATCTTGATCTTGAAAAACAGGATCAAAAGATCGCAGCCTTCGGCAGCTCCTACACAGGGATTGCGGTAGGTGGGGGTCAATCGTCCACGTTCATCATCGCCTGCACACCTTCCCACGCTTCGGCGCGCATGCGTTCGATATCCAGTCCTGGAATCATGCCGTTATCCACGACCACACGACCACCCACCAAACTGTATTTCACTGTAATCGGCTCGCCTGCCACCACCGGTGCAACAGCGCTGTCGTGGAAGTCGAAGAAGCGTGGATGGTCGAGGCTGTAGATCACCAGATCCGCCGCCTGACCGACTTCCAGCGTACCCACCGCGCCTAAGCCAAGCACCTGCGCGCGGAACATCCGTTGGCCCGCCGCGAGGTGTTGGCCCCGGCAGATCTGGCACACGAGCCGTTTGTGGCACTGGAATTGAAGCAGTCGCGGTTTGCCCATTTTCTTTATCAGTGCTGTATTCAGGCTGGGTTCACGCCGCAGATTCGACAGCAGGTGATCGAGGTGCAGACTTTGCTCAGTCTGGTGCGCGCCGGGTTTGGCGTGGCGTTGTTGCCGGCTTCCATCGAGCAATTGGCGCCGGCGGGGCTGGTGTTTCGCAAGTTGACCCCGGCGCTGCCGGAGGTGCCGTTGTATGCGACGTATCGCGCGGACGATGCTTCCCCAGTCCTCAAACTCTTCCTCGACACCCTGCGCGAGTTGGTGGAATCCTCAAATCACCACTGATCCTTTGTGGGAGGGGGCTTGCTCCCGAATGCGGTGTGTCATTCAACAATGATGACAGCTGATCCACCGCCTTCGGGAGCAAGCCCCCTCCCACAGGGATCTTCAGTGTTTCGGGAATTAATGATCGGCACGATCACGGCGCGGCGCGGTCGTAACCTTCACATGCGCGTATCACTTGTGGAGAGCCAATGAGCCAGGAAGTCCTGACCCGCGAAACCAATCGTCGCCAGTTGCAGCAGATCATCGCCGGGCTGTCCGACGGGGTGATTTTGCTCGAGCTGGATCAGAGCATCCTCTGGGCCAACGAAGCGGCGCTGGCCATGCACGGTGTCAGCCGTATCGGTGAACTGGGCAGCAATGCCGACGAGTACGCCAAGCGCTTCAGCCTGCGCTATCGCAACAACCACGCGGTGCCGCCCGAGAATTACCCGATCAGCCGCGCGGCGCGCTGCGAAGCCTTCAGCGACGTGCTGATCGAGGTGTTCGCCGTGGATGACCCGGAGCGGGTCTGGGTGCATAACGTGCGCAGCATGGTACTGACTGATCGCGAAGGGCAGCCGGAGTCGCTGGTGCTGATCATGAGCGACGTCACCGACTGGGCCAGCGCCGAGCAGCGCTTCGAGAAAACCTTCAATGCCAATCCGGCGCCGGCGGTGATCTGCCGTCTGACTGATTTGCGCTACATCAAGGTCAATCCGGGGTTTCTGGAGATGACCGGTTACACCCGTGACCAGGTGATCGGCACCTCGGCTTACGAAATCGACATCCTCGAACAGGCCGAGCGCAAAGACCTTGCCATCCAGCGTCTGAAAGATGTCGCGACCATCCCGCAGATGCAGGCCGAGCTGCGGCTGGCCGATGGCAGCACCAAGCAAGTGATCGTTGCCGGACAACCGCTGCAACTCAATGATGAGCAGTGCATGCTGTTCTCGTTCGTCGACATGGAATTGCGCCACAAGGCTGAAGTGGCGCTGCGCCAGAGTGAGGAGCGCTTTGCCAAGGCGTTCCGGCTGACCCCGGTGCCGATCCTGATCTGTAGTGCTGATGAGCAGCAGGTGATCGATGTCAATCAGGCGTTCCTCGACACTTTGGCTTATGCCAGCGATGACGTGCTCGGCAAAACCATCACGCAACTGAATTTCATCGACGACGAAGGCGCCCGAGCCCGGCTGCTGACGGCGCTGGCGAAAAGCGGGCGGATTGATCGGGTCGATGTGCGGGTGCGCAAGAAGGATGTGGATCTGTTGGAGTGTGCGGTGTCCGCCGATACCGTCAACATTCAGGACACACGCTGTTATCTGCTGGTGCTGATGGACATCACCGAGCGCAAGCGCACCGAGCTTGAGCTGGTGGCGGCGATTGAAGAGGTGATGAAAGATGCCTCTTGGTTCAGTCGCACGCTGATCGAAAAGCTGGCGAATGTGAAGAAGGTCAATTCGCCGCAACTGCCGAGTGTGTCGTTCACCGACCTGACGGCGCGTGAGCGCGATGTGCTTGGGCTGATCTGCGAAGGCTTGGCGGACAAGGAGATCGCGGCGCGGCTGAAACTGGCACCGAACACGGTGCGCAATCATGTGGCGACGGTGTATTCCAAGCTGGATGTGCACAGCCGCAGCGAGGCGATTGTCTGGGCGCGGGAGCGCGGCTTGTTTTCCGGCGGGGGGACCAAGGGACAGCGGTAGGGTGCAAATGCACTAGTTCAATCGGTGCAAATTAGTGTGTTGGTGTGAGGGGGCTGTTCTTAGGCTGGTGGGGTGCGATACGAGTCTTTTCTGGCTTGGGATCGTGTCCCTTCGAAACAGCTAAAGGAACAGCCTCAATGATGAATCTTGCACAGTTGCGCGCTCAGCTTGAGCACAGTTTTGCGCCGCTGGCGTGTGAGTGTCTGGTGGATGGGGATCATTCGCTGACGGTGAAGCTTTATCACCCGGTGTCGGGGCAGGTGGATCTGGTGATCAGCGGGTTGAAGCTCAATACGCTGCGTACGCCGGAGTCGGTGGAGGCGTTGATTGAAGAGTTGCGGTATGAGTTGGAGAGTAACTCTTTGCGGTCTTCGACTGATGCTGACATGGCGTAGATCTCTGTGGCAGCCGGCTTGCCAGCGATGGCGTCGGTTTGGGCGATGGGGTTCCTGCTGATTGGGTACATATCCGTTGCTGGGGTAACGGCTGCTTGGGGTTCCGCCCTGACGGCGGGTCACTTTTTCCAGACGCCGAAAAAGTAACCAAAAAGGCTTTACCCTGACGTTCGGCCCTCGCTTAGGCTCGGGTTCCTTCGCTACGGGATTGATCCGGGCGCAGTCGCCTGCGGTTTGCTGCGCTGCACCTCCTCTCGATGTGTTTGGCTGCGCCAAACGGTCGCTGCGCTCCCACCCCCGGATTAACCCCTCCACTCAGCCTGCCGACGGGCTCCGAGATCAAGATCAAGAGCGGTACTCGAGCTTGCGCTCATTGTGTTGAGTGGGGCGGCATGCGCCGCGTGCGGGGTGTAGTCATTTTCTTGTGGGAGCTGGCTTGCCAGCGATGGCGGCCTGCCAGCCGACCAGGCTCTGGCGGGTGTACTCAACCCTTGTGGGAGCTGGCTTGCCAGCGATGACACCCTCACAGCCAATCACTCTTCTTCTAATACACCCGGATCCACCTGTGGGAGCCAGCCTGCTGGCGATGGCGTGCTATCAGCCGCCGAGTCTCTGTGGGATGTAAATCCATTCTGTGGGAGCGGGCTTGCTCGCGAAGGCGGCTGCCTGGTAACCAACTCCTGATTCCCAACGCAAAATCGACAGCCATAACCCTCTGATGCGTCCGCTTTACTGGCACTTGCGAGGCCGTCGTCTATAAAGAATGAGTGGTCAGGTCTTCTGTGATCGGTTCGGTTGCGGGAGTGGGTCGTTCATTTACCGCGGGTCGTCCTATGAACAATCTTGGGAAACGCGTGTTGCCGTTGGCTTTTTTTGCAGTTTTATTGGCCGGTTGTGCCAGTCCGCCGCCGCCTCCACCCGTAACGCCGCCTCCGCCGCCGGAACGTACTTGCCAGGTTCTCGAGAACACTGAGGTGTCTGGCGACAAGTATGTCGATGAGCAAGTGACTCGCCACACCACTACCACCCGTTGCGTCACTCAATAGCTGCGGCGGGGCGCAAGTCCCGGGTTGAGCGGATTGTGCTGGTGGCCGATCTGGTCGGCACGGCGGTGTTTGCCGTGGAAGGGGCCATTGCGGCGATGCGCAGTCAGCTCGACTTGCTCGGGGTGATGGTGATTGCGTTCATCGTCGCCCTTGGCGGTGGGGTCACCCGCGATCTGTTGATTGGTGCTACGCCCCCCAATGCCGTGGCCGATTGGCGGTATCCGGCGCTGGCGTTTTTTATGGGTGGGTTGGCGTTTGTTTGCCATGAGCAGGTGCTGGGTTGGTCCGGTTCGACGCTGATTGTGCTGGATGCGGCCGGTCTGGCGCTGTTCGCTGTGGCGGGGGCGCAGAAGGCGTTGAACTTCGGGATTACGCCGTTTGTGGCGATGCTGATGGGCACCATCACGGGCGTCGGTGGCGGGGTGATACGCGACATCGTGCTGGCGCGGATACCGGTGGTGTTGCAGGCGGATTTGTATGCGAGTTCAGCGTTTGTCGGCGCGGCGGTGTTGATTATCGCAAGGCGCTGCGGGGTGTCGCCGGTGGCGGCGGCGTTGCTGGCGGGGGCGGCATGTCTGGCCTTGCGATTGCTCTCGGTGCACTTTGGCTGGCAACTACCCAAAGTCATTGCCTGATCCTATCCCTGTAGGAGCCTTCGGCAGCTCCTACAGGGGATCAGAAATCACGGATCAGGACAGGAACCCCCCGTCCACATTCAGCGAAACCCCGGTGGTGTAGCTCGACGCATCACTGGCCAGATACAACACAGCCCCGGCCATTTCACTCGGATCGGCCACGCGCTTGAGCGGGATTTGCGTCAGCGCTTGCTTGAGGATCGCATCGTTCTTGACCAGCGCCGAAGCGAACTTGGTGTCGGTCAGGCCTGGCAGCAGGGCGTTGCAGCGGATGCCGAACTGCGCGCATTCCTTGGCGAAGACCTTGGTCATGTTGATCACCGCCGCCTTGGTCACCGAGTAGATGCCCTGGAAGATGCCCGGCGAAATGCCGTTGATCGACGCGACGTTGATGATGCTGCCGCCACCGTTTTCGCGCATCAGCTTGCCGGCTTCCACCGACATGAAGAAGTAGCCGCGAATGTTCACGTCGACGGTCTTCTGGAAAGCGCCGAGGTCGGTATCCAGTACGTTGCAGAATTGCGGGTTGGTCGCGGCATTGTTGACCAGGATGTCGAGACGGCCGAACTGTTCCTTGATGCCGGCAAAGACCTGGCTGATCTGCTCCATTTCACCGATGTGGCAAGCGACCGCAGTGGCCTTGCCGCCGGCGGCGACGATGGCGTCGGCGACGTGCTGGCAGCCGTCGAGTTTGCGGCTCGAGACGATCACATGCGCGCCTTGTTGGGCCAGCAGTTTGGCGATGGCTTCACCGATGCCACGGCTGGCGCCGGAAACGAAAGCGATCTTGCCGTCGAGGTCGAACAACTGAGTCTTGGACATAGGGGTTCCTTGGTGTGGGCCGTCAGAGGCTCGATTTCGCAATGACCTGCAAGCTCATCTGCTCCAGCAGTTTGTTCATGTGAATGAACTGCGCGAAGCGTTTGTCCTGGGTCTGGCCATGGTAGAAGCGGTAGTAGATCTGCTGCACGATGCCGGCCAGGCGGAACAGGCCGTAGGTGTAGTAGAAGTCGAAGTTATCGATCTGAATGCCCGAACGCTCGGCGTAGTAGTCGACGAATTCGCGGCGGGTGAGCATGCCCGGTGCGTGGCTTGGCTGGCGGCGCATCAGTTGCACCGGCGCCGGGTCGCCGGCTTCGATCCAGTAGGCGAGGGTGTTGCCCAGGTCCATCAGCGGATCGCCGAGGGTGGTCAGTTCCCAGTCGAGCACGCCGATGATCTGCATCGGGTTGTCCGGGTCGAGTATGACGTTATCGAAACGGTAGTCGTTGTGGACGATGCTGGAGGTCGGGTGGTCAGCCGGCATCTTGTCGTTGAGCCAGGTTTTGACCGCTTCCCAGTGTGGCGCGTCCGGGGTGAGGGCCTTTTCATAGCGCTCGCTCCAGCCTTTGATCTGGCGGGCGACGTAACCTTGCGGCTTGCCCAGATCGCCGAGGCCACAGGCTTCATAGTCAACGCGGTGCAGTTCGACGAAGCGGTCGATGAAGCTCTTGCACAGCGCTTCGTTTTTCGCCGAATCAAGGCCAAGTTCCGGTGGCAGTTCCGAGCGCAGGATGATCCCCTTGACTCGTTCCATCACGTAGAACTCGGCGCCGATCACCGCTTCGTCGGTGCAGTGCACGTAGGCTTTCGGGCAATACGGGAAGCCGTCGCGCAGCTGATTGAGAATGCGGAATTCGCGGCCCATGTCGTGGGCGGATTTGGCCTTGTGGCCGAATGGCGGCCGGCGCAGGACGAACTCCTGTTCCGGGTACTCAAGAAGGTAAGTCAGGTTCGACGCGCCGCCGGGAAACTGGCTGATCGCAGGCAAGCCGGTCAGGCCCGGAATATGGGCCTTGAGGTATGGATCAATCAGGCTGGCATCGAGTTCTTCGCCAGAGCGGATACGGGTGGACTGGTCAGTAAGCGCCATGCTTATCCCTTCTGCTTATTTTGGAGGCCAGACATCATTGGCTAATCTAATGGCGCGCCGGGTCGGCCACAAGCGCGCTGCGGTCTTATAGGTTAGCGTGTTGCCCGATAATCACCTGTGGGAATGTGCAGGGCGGGGTGGGTCAATGGCGGCGCGTGATCCTCTAATGCACGCGTTGATTGCTGATTTTCGGCGGCAACTGAATCGGCGTCAGTACTGGCTGCCCGGAGAAGAATGCCACAAGGTTTTTCCCCACCAGCTCCACGGTGCCTTGGGTGGCTTCCGGTGACAGACCGGCGACGTGCGGGGTTAGTAGCACGTTGCTCAGGGCTTTCAACGCATCCGGTACTTGCGGTTCATGGTCGAACACATCCAGCGCGGCGCCGGCAATGCGCCGTTGTTCAAGGGCGGTGATCAGATCCGCCGTGGCGATCACACTGGCCCGGGCGATATTGACGATAAAACCTTTAGGGCCCAGCGCGTCGAGCACAGGACGGGTCACCAGATGCTGCGTGCCGATCCCGCCCGGCGTGGCGACGATGAGGAAATCGGACGCCCGCGCCAGTTCAGTCGGGGTTGAGCAAAACGTGTAGGGCACCTCGCTGCGCACCTGACGGCTGTGATAGCTGATGTGCATGTCGAAGCCGAGGTGGGCACGTTTGGCGATCGCCAGGCCCACTGCACCCAAGCCAAGAATCCCAAGACGTTTGCCGGCCAGAGACGGGCGCATGATCTTCGGCCATTCTCCTCGGCGCACGGCGGCGTCGCAGCGCGGAATATCGCGCACCAATGCCAGCAGCATGGCCATCGCATGGTCAGCCACCGACGAGGCGTTGACCCCGGCGCCGTTGGTCACGGTGATCCCGCGATCGCTGGCGGCTTGCAGGTCGACATGCTCGTAACCGGCACCGATCACCGTGATGATCTTCAGCGCGGGCAGGGTGGCGATTTCCTCGGCAGTCAGGCCAAGCGGGCCACGGGTCAGAACGGCGTCGATACGTGGGCCATGGGTGGCGATGGCTTGGGCGCGTTCGGCAGGTGTCGGCGCGAGGATCAGGTGAAAGCCCTGATGCTCCAGAATCGGTAAATAGTCATTGATGGTTTCAACCAGTACCAGAACGGTGGCGGGCATTGCGCGGCTCCTGAGATCGTTAGTGGTTCGGTCGCGAAAGTCGTAGCAGAGTGCTGATTCCAGAGCGCTTTGGCAATGGTTGGGCGCTGCCCCGTTCCTGCCAGTGTAGGAGCTGAAACGGGGCATGCGCGGGCGCTTCGTCAGAAGGTCTTTGCGGAGACGGGCTTAGCGGATCAAGTGACGTACTGCGCGACGCCGTTGCCAAATGACCAGTTCTCTTTTTTCACTTCTACCAGATTGATGAACACGTCCTCCAGGCGCACCGCCAGTTGCGTGTGCAGACTTTCGGCGATGGTTTTGAACAGCAGTTGTTTCTTCTCCACCGTGCGTCCTTCGCTGATGGTGATCTGGATGAATACGACGCCGTCAGTGCGCGGGATGCCGAGGTATTGCGGGTCGTAGATCAAGTGCTGGCTGTCGTGTTCGGTAAGGACCTGGAAGTTGTCATGTGCGGGAACATCAATCGAACTGCGCAGGGCGTCGTAGATGAGTTCACCAACGTGTCTGGCGAAGGCGGGATCGGGGTTTTTCCTGATGTCGACGCGAACGAGGGGCATGGGCGGGGACTCTATGGGGGCAGGGGACTCATTCACGCTAGACCATTTGGCCCGGATTTGATGCATCCGGTATCTGGGCGGCCGCCATCGCTGGCAAGCCAGCTCCCACAGGGATTGGTGATGGGTCACGATTGTGTGAACAGCGCATGACCCTGTGGGAGCGGGCTTGCCCGCGAAGAGGCCGGCGGCCTTCACACAGCCCTTTTTTTACCTGCAACCTGTCAGGTGATTCGCCAGCTTCTGTGGCTGATAAACGCGATTTGCCGCACCTGTTTAAAGACACTCGAAGTTACGCGCCAATGCCCACAAATTCTTGCGCCGTTGCCTACGAAAACGCCGGATTCATCTGCTATCTGGCAGGTGCTGAATACGGAACTATGAAGGGAACAAAGCAGCCGCGGCAGTCGCTGCCAACAGCCAAGGAAGGCGCATGCTTCAGAATGATAGGGAAAATCTGGAACTCGAGAGGCTCCAAAATGAAACGAGCAAACTGATCGCCGAAAGAAAAAAGCTTCTGGCGCAAGCAAAAAAGCTAAACAGGGAAACGAATTTATACCCGCTCGCATTAGTAGGAGGTCTAGTGACTGCAATCGCTGCAGTAGCAGGTGTTTTTTTCAAGTTTTGAGTGTTCACGTTTCATCACAGTCAGACCCTGACCTAAAAAGGAAAATCAAATATGAGCACCTATGACCGCAAGGCCAGAATGGAAGCACTGGAACGAGAGCACGATGAGTGGGAGGAAAGAATGCACCTCAAGAACAAGGGCGATATGTACCCAATCTGGGCGATGCTAGCGTTCGGCATCTTTTGCATGTCACTTGGATTCATCCTGGCTCGATCAATCTGACCAAGCCCTGCCGACTGCATCAGGCGCTGTAACTTGCCAGAAAACGACACACTGCGTACCCGTCACCGACAGCTATTTTCCCAAAAACGACACTCCTCTAAACTGCTCCGCACAACCACTCCTCAGCTAAGTCTTTGCTTCTGCTCATTTATCGCGGAGAATCGCGCCCCTGTTTCGGCCGGAGCATGTCTGTCGGTTTTTTCCGACGCGTCCTGACCGAGTGGCAAGTGACCGGAATGCGGAGATCCGACCGGATGAATGATCAGGCCAAAAGCGTTGATCAACGCTTTGATGCAGCAGCACCCGCTGAACTTTCGAGCTGGAATCGCCAGGACACCACCTGGATGTTGGGGCTGTTTGGGACGGCCATCGGCGCCGGCACCCTGTTTTTGCCCATCAACGCAGGGCTGGGTGGCTTCTGGCCGCTGGTGATCCTCGCGCTGCTGGCGTTCCCGATGACGTTCTACGCACACCGCGGCCTGACCCGCTTCGTGCTTTCCGGTCGCGAAGGCGCCGACATCACTGACGTGGTCGAGGAACATTTCGGCATCAAGGCCGGTGCGCTGATCACGTTGCTGTACTTCTTCGCCATCTTCCCGATCCTGCTGATCTACAGCGTCGGCCTGACCAACACGGTCGCCAGTTTCCTCGAGCATCAACTGCACATCACACCGCCACCGCGGGTGATTCTGTCGTTCGTGCTGATTCTGGGGCTGCTGGCGGTGGTGCGTTGCGGCGAGCAGGCGATCGTCAAGGCAATGAGCCTGATGGTCTATCCGTTCATCGTCGCGCTGCTGTTCCTAGCGGTGTACCTGATTCCTCACTGGAACGGCGGCATCCTCTCCACCGCTTCGCAAATTCCCGCACCGTCGGCGTTGCTGCACACGCTGTGGCTGGCGATTCCGGTGATGGTGTTCTCGTTCAACCACTCGCCGATCATTTCGGCGTTCGCAGTGGATCAGAAGCGCCGTTATGGCGCGAACGCCGACCAGCGTAGTTCGCAGATTCTGTGCCGCGCCCACCTGCTGATGGTGGTGATGGTGCTGTTCTTCGTGTTCAGTTGCGTCCTGACCCTATCGCCGGAACAACTGGCCGAAGCCAAGGCGCAGAACCTGTCGATCCTGTCGTACCTGGCCAACCACTTCAGCAACCCGACCATCGAGTTCGCGGCGCCGCTGATTGCATTTGTGGCGATCTCCAAGTCGTTCCTCGGTCACTACATCGGTGCCAGCGAAGGTCTCAAAGGCCTGATCGTCAAGAGCGGCAAGCGTCCGGGCGCCAAGGCGCTGGATCGCATCGTGGCAGCGTTCATGCTGGTGATCTGCTGGATCGTGGCGACCCTGAACCCAAGCATTCTGGGCATGATCGAGACCATCGGTGGCCCGGTGATCGCGGCCATCCTGTTCCTGATGCCGATGTACGCCATCCGTAAAGTACCGGCGATGACCCGTTATCGTGGTCAGGCATCGAACGTGTTTGTCACCGCCGTGGGTCTGGTGGCGATTTCGGCGCTGATCTATTCGCTGACGGCGTAACGGCAAGATCAAAAAAAGCCGCTGCACATGATGTGTGCAGCGGCTTTTTTTTGGTTCTTCACGGAATCCCGGGAAACACAGAAACAAGAACGCCGATTTGCTTGATGATGTTCGTGCGAGCAAACACATCTAACAAACCGGCGTTCTTATGCGCGATATTAATACTTTCCTTCCTTTTTGGGAGGGCTTTTCTGTCGTCACGATCAAGCCTGATGGTGATGCCCTCCAGATCGATCTGACGCCCCACGCCACCCGATTCCCTTCCTGTGGTGGGTGCCAA
>NZ_FYDT01000064.1:0-28712 GCF_900187585.1 Pseudomonas sp. Irchel 3E19 | reverse complement strand
TGGAAAAACGCTATGAATCAGTTTGCGATTTTGTACGGAGATCGATTCATCAGGTCAAACTGGTGAAATGAAGGCCTGCCTAACGGCAGGCCATTACCAGCCCGCACACAAAAAATCTGACACTCTCGCTCGCTCCCACAGCTTGATCGCATTCCAACTGAAGAAACTCGATTAACTGTGGGAGCGAGCCTGCTCGCGAAAAGGCCAGTCAGTTCAACGCCAAAGCCTTGGCCAGCCGCTTGGCCCGGGCCCCCGAAGCCAATTGCATCACCGACTGATCGCGCTGCCACATCGCCGCCCACTCCGGACTGCCTCCAGCCAACGCCTGATCGATCTCGGGTTTCAACGAATCAAACTGCGCAAACAGCCCACCCAACAACACATGCCCGGCCGGATTGTTCGGCGACTGCCGACTCATTTCCGCACACCCGGCCAACAGCGCCAGCAAGCGCAATTGCAGGGCCTGCGGCCAGTCGCTGTCCTGCCCGACGCCATACAACCACGCGGTCATCGCACTCAGCACATAGACATCTTCCAGTGTGCGAAACGGTTTGACGTAAGCATCCCAACCATCCCCCGCGAGCAACTCGCACAGCGCGCTGTCGAGGTGCAGCCGGCCATGGCTGATGTCCGGCATCAGCGGCAGTGCGGGTAGTTTTTCCACCGTCACACCGGGCTCACCGGGATATACCACCGCCAGACTCAGGCGCGGCGCCTCACCGGGCAATTCACCGCGCGCAGCAATCAACAGCCAGTCCGCCGCATCGCCGGCGGTGACGAAATCCTTGCGCCCGCTCAGGCGCAAATCGGTCAGCCGTGTCTGCATGTCGGCCGGGCGCAAGCTGCGCTGTTCTGTCGCACACAACGCTCCAAGGCTCAGCGGCGCGCTCGGCCAGAGCATGCGCAACGCCGCTTGATAACCGACCAGAAACGCCAGCCCCGGCGTGGCCATCCGCCGGCCACCCGCCACCGCCAATTCGAACGGCGTGACGTTGCCCAGTTGCTGCAACAACGTCGCAAAACCCTCCGCCAGGTCAGCAACGGCGGGCAATCGTTCACGGCTTTGAAGCAGATCTGACCAGGGCATAAGAGGCTCCTTGTGGGCTGTCATATAAGCATCACCGAACGTTCATGGCGATGACACCGGGGCTACATAGCCTGACTTTGCACAACACGGCTGCATAAAGAAAGTCGATCGGCTGCAACCCACGACGGGTTAAAGGCCCGTACGGAGATTCACATGACTCAGATCGCCCGCATCAGCGACACCGGCAATGAACGCCGCCTGCAAGCCGAACGCCTGATCGGCGCGCAAGCTTTGCAGCAAGCCCAGGCCTTGCGCTTCAGCGTATTCAGCGGCGAATTCAACGCCAAGCTGAAAGGCGCGGAACTGGGTCTGGACATGGATGATTATGATGTTCACTGCAGCCACATCGGCGTGCGTGACCTGAACACCGGGCGCCTGGTGGCGACCACGCGATTGCTTGATCACACTGCCGCCAGCACCCTGGGCAAGTTCTACAGCGAAGAAGAATTCAGCCTGCATGGCCTCGCGCACCTGAAAGGCCCGATCCTCGAAATCGGCCGCACCTGCGTCGACCCGGCCTACCGCAACGGCGGCACCATCGCCGTACTGTGGGGCGAACTCGCCGAAGTGTTGAATCAGGGCGGCTACAGCTACCTGATGGGTTGCGCGAGCATTCCGATGCAGGATGGCGGCGTGCAGGCCCACGCGATCATGCAGCGCCTGCGCGAACGTTATCTGTGCACCGAAAACCTGCGCGCCGAGCCGAAAAATCCGCTGCCAACCCTGGATATTCCATCCAACGTGATCGCCGAAATGCCGCCGCTGCTCAAGGCTTACATGCGTCTGGGCGCGAAGATCTGCGGCGAGCCATGCTGGGACGAAGATTTCCAGGTCGCCGACGTGTTCATCCTGCTCAAGCGCGACGAACTCTGCCCGCGCTACGCCAAGCACTTCAAGGCGGCCGTGTAATGAGCCGGCTGCGGGTGTACGCGCGGATCGCGCGAGTGCTGGCGGTGGTGACACTGGGGTTGACCATGGCCAGTGTCTTCGGCGTGTTCGAACGAATTGGCCTGGCGCATTCGATGGAGCGTCGGCAGCGCTGGTCACGGTTTTTCATGGCTCGATTGAGTAATGCCCTGCCCTTTCGCGTGACGGTTCACGGTGAACTGCCGGAACAGCCGATGCTGTGGGTCAGCAACCACGTTTCATGGACGGACATTCCACTGCTCGGCATGCTCACGCCGCTGTCGTTTTTGTCCAAGGCCGAGGTGCGTACCTGGCCGGTGGCCGGCTGGCTGGCGGCAAAGGCTGGCAGCCTGTTTATCCGTCGCGGTTCGGGCGACAGCCAATTGATCCGCAAGCAGATGACCCGTCACCTGCAAACCGATCACTCGCTACTGATGTTCCCGGAAGGCACCACCACCGATGGCCGTTCACTGCGTACCTTTCACGGCCGCTTGCTGTCGGCGGCGATTGATTCAGAGGTGATGCTGCAACCGGTGGCGATCCGTTATCTGCGTGACGGCGAAATCGATGCACTGGCGCCGTTCATTGGTGACGATGATCTGCTGTCGCACCTGATGCGTCTGTTCAGCAATGATTGCGGCGATGTCGAGGTGCATGTGCTCAAGCCGATTGCCTGTCAGGGCCGCGAGCGTGCAGCGCTGGCGTTCGAAGCGCAGCAGGCGGTGCAGAAGGTGTTGTTTGGTGAGGTCGCGAAACCGGCTGAACCGCGTCGCGCCGGCGAATTGATTGCTGCTTGAAATCCCCCCCCTGTGGGAGCGAGCCTGCTCGCGAAAGCGGTGTCTCAGCCAATATAGATGCTGAATGAAACGCCGCCTTCGCGAGCAGGCTCGCTCCCACATTTAGATCCTCATTGGATCAGGTTTTTGTGCGAAGTCCTGGAGTTGTGGGTAGAAAAGTCGGAAGTCCTCGCTCAACGGCTCATACAACCGCCGCAATTCCTGCATCGCCCCCGCCAGTTCCTCCGGCCGGCTCAGTCGCCGGGAGATCCCGCGCAACACCTGCTCCAGCACTTCAAATTCCTGATACGACCCCAACCAGTCATTGGCGACCATGTGCGGGGCGATCTTCGCCAGTCGCTCGGGCAATTGCTGCTCGCGAGACAACACGCGATAAACATCAGCGGTGAACTGCTCCAACGGTTGATCGGCGTACAACCTCCAGTCCCGCGCCAGGCAATGATCGAAAAACACATCGAGGACGATCCCGGCATAGCGCCGCCGGGTATCGGAAAAGCGCCCCAGCGCGATGCCCACCAACGGATGGCGATCGGTGAACACGTCAATCCGTCGATGCAGTTGAATCGCCGCCTCGAGCTCCGGGGCAAACTGCCCTTGCAGCCGGCCTTTGACGAAATCGCCATACAGGCTGCCGAGTAATTGCTCGGGGCGCTGGCCACCGAGGTGCAAATGTGCGAGATAGTTCATGGGCGCAGCTTAGCACTGCGCTTTCATCGTTACACTCAACGTATCGTTATAACCCGATATACCGATTTACACGGTCATCAGATCAAAATCATATTGGTATATCGCGAAATACCGATTTAAAGTTCGCCTCATCGCGATATAGCGCTACAGACATCACGAGCCCCCAAGCCATGAACATCGACCTCGACGAAATAATAAAAGCCCTGGCACACCCAGTACGGCGAGACATCCTCATCTGGCTGAAAGATCCCAAAGCCCAGTTTCCGGAACAGATCCACAACCACGAGTACGGCATCTGCGCCGGGCAGATCGATCAACGCTGCGGCCTGTCGCAGTCGACCGTGTCTGCCCACCTCGCCACCCTGCAACGCGCCGGGCTGATCAGCAGCCAGAAGGCCGGGCAGTGGCACTTTTTCAAACGCAACGAGGACGTGATCCAGGCGTTCCTCAACACCCTCAGTAAAGAGCTCTGACCCTTAACGTCAGCCAGCCACAAGGAATCAACGATGCCCCTCTCGCTACTCATACTCGCCTTGAGCGCCTTCGCCATCGGCACCACTGAGTTCGTCATCATGGGCCTGCTGCCCGATGTGGCGGCCGACCTCGGTGTGTCGATTCCCGGCGCCGGCTGGCTGGTGACCGGTTACGCCCTGGGCGTGGCCATCGGTGCGCCGTTCATGGCACTGGCCACCGCCAGACTGCCGCGCAAGGCTGCACTGGTAGCGTTGATGGGCATCTTCATTGTCGGCAACCTGCTCTGCGCCATCGCCAGTGACTACAACGTGCTGATGTTTGCCCGTGTCGTCACCGCGCTGTGCCACGGTGCGTTCTTCGGTATCGGTTCGGTGGTGGCGGCAGGTCTGGTGGCGCCGAACAAACGCGCTTCGGCGGTCGCTTTGATGTTCACCGGTCTGACCCTGGCCAACGTCCTCGGCGTGCCGCTGGGCACGGCGTTAGGTCAGGAAGCCGGCTGGCGCTCGACCTTCTGGGCTGTGACCGTGATCGGTGTGATCGCACTGATCGGCCTGATCCGCTTCCTGCCAGCCAAGCGTGACGAAGAAAAACTCGACATGCGCGCCGAACTCGCCGCCCTCAAAGGTGCCGGTATCTGGTTGTCCCTGAGCATGACCGCGCTGTTCGCCGCCTCGATGTTCACCCTCTTCACCTACGTCGCGCCGCTGCTCGGCGATGTCACCGGTGTCTCGCCAAAAGGCGTGACCTGGACCCTGCTGTTGATTGGCCTCGGTTTGACGGTCGGCAACATCATCGGCGGCAAACTGGCGGACAAACGCCTCGCTGCCACCCTGATCGGCGTGTTCGTGTCGATGGCCGTGGTCTCCACCGTGCTGAGCTGGACCAGCGTCGCGTTGATCCCGACTGAAATCACCCTGTTCCTCTGGGCCACTGCTTCATTCGCAGCCGTACCGGCACTGCAAATCAACGTCGTGACGTTCGGCAAGGCGGCACCGAACCTGGTCTCGACCCTGAACATCGGTGCCTTCAACGTCGGCAACGCTCTCGGCGCCTGGGTCGGCGGCAGCGTTATCGCCCACGGTTTCGGCCTGACCAGCGTACCGCTGGCCGCAGCAGCTTTGGCGGTACTCGCCCTGCTGGTGACCCTGATTACTTTCCGTCAGAACGGCAATGCCGATCTGGCCCCCGCGACCAACTAATCAACGACTTCACTGACGAGGGTTGTATCTCATGGCAACTATTTTCGATCCGATCAAACTGGGCGACCTCGAGCTGTCCAACCGCATCATCATGGCCCCGCTGACCCGCTGCCGCGCCGATGAAGGCCGTGTGCCGAACGCGCTGATGGCCGAGTACTACGTGCAGCGCGCCTCTGCCGGCCTGATCCTCAGCGAAGCCACTTCGGTGACGCCGATGGGCGTGGGCTACCCGGATACCCCAGGCATCTGGTCCAACGATCAAGTGCGCGGCTGGGCCAACGTGACCAAAGCCATTCACGGCGCGGGCGGCAAGATCTTCCTGCAACTGTGGCACGTCGGCCGGGTTTCCCACCCGTCGTACCTTAACGGCGAAGCGCCGGTCGCACCAAGCGCCATCCAGCCTAAGGGCCACGTCAGCCTGGTGCGCCCAATGGCTGACTACCCAACCCCGCGCGCACTGGAAACCGCTGAGATCGCCGACATCGTCGACGCCTACCGCACCGGTGCCGAAAACGCCAAAGCCGCCGGTTTCGACGGCGTGGAAATCCACGGCGCCAACGGCTACCTGCTCGACCAGTTCCTGCAAAGCAGCACCAACCAGCGCACCGACAACTACGGCGGCTCCCTGGAAAACCGTGCCCGCCTGCTGCTGGAAGTGACTGACGCCGCCATCGAAGTCTGGGGCGCCGGCCGTGTCGGTGTGCACCTGGCACCGCGCGCCGATTCCCACGACATGGGCGATGACAATCTGGCTGAAACCTTCACTTACGTGGCACGGGAACTGGGCAAGCGTGGCATCGCCTTCATCTGCTCCCGCGAGAAAGAAGGCGCCGACAGCCTCGGCCCGCAACTCAAGGAAGCCTTCGGCGGCCCGTATATCGCTAACGAGCGCTTCACCAAGGACAGCGCCAACGCGTGGCTGGCCAGCGGCAAGGCGGACGCCGTGGCGTTCGGTGTGCCGTTCATTGCCAACCCGGATCTGCCAGCGCGTTTGAAAGCCGATGCGCCGCTGAACGAGGCGCGTCCAGAGCTGTTCTACGCCAAGGGCCCGGTCGGCTATATCGACTATCCGACGCTGTAAGCGTTATTCAGTACGAGGCAGCACACACGCAAAAGCCCCCGACTTGTGAGAGCCGGGGGCTTTTTTTCGCCAGCGGTTACCGGGCATTGGCAACACTCGTTCACACCAGCGACACAAAATCCCTACAAAATGCCTGGCTCGCTACCTATAAACTCCGCGCCTCGAACGTATATGAAAGCAGGCCAATTGACATAAGCTGTGCCGATTAGACATTGTTCATTTGCGCAGGCTGGGGCTCAGGCGCAGCATGTCCAACCCTGTATCGACCCAGCGCTCGGCTTCGGCGTGCAACTCGAAGCTGTCCGGCGCCAAAAGCCACCCATAGAGGAGGCCGTCAATATAGGCATGAATGCTGATGGCCGCGCGGGCAGTGTCGAGATCTTCCGGCAACTGGCCGCGATTCACCGCATTACGCAAGGTCAGGCCGATGCGCAGATTGCACTCGAGACTGGCCGCTCGGCGCTGCTGGCGCAAATCGCACATTTCATCGGTGAACTCGCACTTATGAAACAGAATTTCGTTGATGCGCCGGGTCTTGGGATCCAGTGCGACTTGATGAAAAAAATGAATCAGCAGCTTGCGCATGCAACCCAGCGGATCCAGTTCATCCTCGCTTTCGCTGGCCTTGGCCAGTTCATCCAGCGGCTCATGCAAGCTGTCGAGCATCGCCTGCACCAGATCGGCCTTGTTGCTGAAATGCCAATAAATGGCACCGCGCGTGACGCCGGCCATAGTCGCGATATCCGCCAGGGTCGTGCGGGCCACGCCCCGTTCATAAAACGCTTTCTCGGCCGCTTCGAGAATCTGGCTGCGCGTTTCCTGAGCTTCTTCTTTGGTACGACGGACCATGGCAGTAAAACCTCAAACAGGATGTTTCAGGGATGGCTGAATATCCGCTGAATAAAGAGGGGGTCGATCTCTCTCGAATCGACTCCCCGGCCTACAATTTCAAACCTTGCGACGATTTTGTAACAGGGTGGGTACGAAGCCAAGGTATTTACAAACAACCATGAACGTAAGTATATTCCTTAGCAAGCTACTTATCCACCCGGCACCCTTTTTTTACCCTTCCACACTTCTTGTGCGCTTTTTGCGCGCCTGACCCGAGGATCTTCATGCAATTCAAGCCAGCTGTTACCGCTCTGGTCACTGCCGTCGCCCTGGCATCGCTGCTCAGCGGATGTAAAAAGGAAGAAGCGGCCCCGGCCGCTCCGCCTCCTCAGGTCGGCGTCGTCACCCTGCAACCACAAGCCTTTACCCTCACTTCCGAACTGCCGGGCCGCACCAGTGCGTTCCGCATCGCTGAAGTGCGACCACAGGTCAACGGCATCATTCTCAAGCGTCTGTTCAAGGAAGGCGGCGATGTCAAAGCCGGCCAGCAGCTGTATCAGATCGATCCGTCGGTCTATGAAGCGACCCTGAAAAGCGCCGAAGCCAACCTGCGTTCGACCAAGTCGATCTCCGACCGCTACAAGCAACTGGTCGATGAGCAGGCTGTCAGCCGTCAGGAATACGACACCGCCCTGGCCAACCGCCTGCAATCGGAAGCTTCGTTGCAGAGCGCGCAGATCAACGTGCGTTACACCAAGGTCTACGCGCCGATCTCCGGGCGTATCGGCCGTTCTTCGTTGACTGAAGGTGCACTGGTCAGCAATGGCCAGACCGACGCCATGGCCGTGATCCAGCAGCTGGATCCGATCTACGTCGACGTTACGCAGTCGTCGGTTGAACTGCTTGAACTGCGCCGTGAGCTGGAAAGCGGTCGCCTGCAAAAAGCCGGCGACAACGCCGCTGCGGTCAAACTGACTCTGGAAGACGGCAGCCAGTACAAGCTCGACGGTAAGCTGGAATTTTCTGAAGTGTCGGTCGATCAGACCACCGGTTCCGTGACCCTGCGCGCCGTGTTCCCGAACCCGGATCACACCTTGCTGCCTGGCATGTTCGTCCACGCCCAGTTGCAGGCGGGTGTGAACAGCGCCGCGATCCTCGCCCCGCAGCAAGGTGTGACCCGCGACCTCAAAGGCACGCCGACCGCGCTGGTCGTCGGCCCGGACAACAAGGTTGAACTGCGTCAGCTCAAGGCCAGCCGCACCGTCGGCAGTCAGTGGCTGATCGAAGACGGCCTGAAGGCTGGCGATCGTCTGATCACCGAAGGCCTGCAATACGTCAAACCTGGTGTCGAAGTAAAAGCCAGTGAAGCGACCAACGTCGGTGCAAAGAACCCGGCCCCCGCACAGGCAGCTGACAAAGCCGCCGGCGGCAAAGGGGAGTAACCCATGTCAAAATTCTTCATCGACCGTCCGATTTTCGCTTGGGTAATTGCCCTGGTGATCATGCTGGTCGGGGCACTATCGATCCTCAAGTTGCCGATCAACCAGTACCCGAGCATTGCGCCACCGGCCATTGCGATCTCCGTGACCTACCCGGGCGCTTCGGCGCAAACCGTGCAGGACACCGTGGTCCAGGTGATCGAGCAACAGCTCAACGGTATCGACAATCTGCGTTATGTGTCCTCGGAAAGTAACTCCGACGGCAGCATGACCATCACCGCGACCTTCGAGCAAGGCACCAACTCCGACACCGCGCAGGTTCAGGTTCAGAACAAGCTGAACCTGGCCACCCCGCTGCTGCCGCAGGAAGTGCAGCAGCAAGGTATCCGTGTAACCAAGGCAGTGAAAAACTTCCTGCTGGTGATCGGCGTCGTGTCGCGTGACGGCAGCATGTCCAAGGACGACCTGTCCAACTACATCGTGTCGAACATGCAGGACCCGGTCTCGCGCACCGCCGGTGTCGGTGACTTCCAGGTCTTCGGTGCCCAATATGCGATGCGTATCTGGCTCGACCCGGCCAAGTTGAACAACTTCAACCTGACCCCGGTCGACGTGAAAACCGCCATTGCGGCGCAGAACGTCCAGGTCTCGTCCGGTCAGCTCGGCGGCTTGCCGGCCGTGCAAGGTCAGCAACTCAACGCGACGATCATCGGCAAGACCCGTCTGCAAACCGCCGAGCAGTTCAAGGAAATCCTGCTCAAGGTCAACAAGGACGGCTCTCAGGTTCGCCTGAAAGACGTCGCCGACGTCGGTCTCGGTGGTGAAAACTACGCGATCAGCGCCCAGTTCAATGGCAGCCCGGCTTCCGGTCTGGCAGTGAAACTGGCCAACGGCGCCAACGCCCTGGACACGGCCAAAGCCCTGCGCACTACCATCGACGGCCTCAAGCCGTTCTTCCCGCCAGGCATGGAAGTGGTATTCCCGTACGACACTACCCCGGTGGTGACTGAATCGATCAAAGGCGTGGTTCACACGCTGGTCGAAGCCGTGGTGCTGGTGTTCCTGGTGATGTTCCTGTTCCTGCAGAACTTCCGCGCCACGGTCATCACGACCATGACGGTGCCGGTGGTATTGCTCGGTACGTTCGGCATCCTCGCCGCCGCCGGTTTCAGCATCAACACCCTGACGATGTTCGGGATGGTGCTGGCCATCGGCTTGCTGGTGGACGACGCCATCGTCGTGGTGGAAAACGTCGAGCGGGTGATGGCGGAAGAAGGCCTGTCACCCAAGGAAGCGACCAAAAAGTCCATGGGCCAGATCCAGGGCGCACTGGTCGGTATCGCGCTGGTACTGTCGGCGGTATTGCTGCCGATGGCATTCTTCGGTGGTTCGACCGGGGTCATCTACAAGCAGTTCTCGATCACCATCGTCTCGGCCATGGGCCTGTCGGTGCTGGTGGCTTTGATCTTTACCCCGGCGCTCTGCGCGACCATGCTCAAACCGATTCCTCATGGTGAGCATGGCACGCCGAAAAAAGGCTTCTTCGGCTGGTTCAACCGCAACTTCGACCGTAGCGTCAAAAGCTACGAGCGCGGCGTTGGTAATATCCTGCGCCAGAAGGTGCCGTACCTGCTGGCCTATGCGCTGATTCTGATCGGCATGATCTGGCTGTTCATGCGTATTCCTTCCTCCTTCCTGCCGGAAGAAGACCAGGGCGTACTGTTCGCTCAAGTGCAAACCCCGGCCGGCTCCAGTGCCCAGCGCACTCAGGTGGTCGTGGATGAAATGCGTGAGTACCTGCTGCGTCCGACCAAGGATGGCGGTGAAGGTGACACGGTTGCCTCGGTGTTCACCGTGACCGGCTTCAACTTCGCCGGCCGTGGTCAGAGCTCGGGGATGGCGTTCATCATGCTCAAGCCATGGGATGAACGTGACGCCGACAACAGCGTGTTCAAACTGGCCGCTCGCGCTCAGCAGCACTTCTTTACCTTCCGTGACGCGATGGTGTTCGCCTTCGCCCCGCCGGCGGTACTGGAATTGGGTAACGCCACCGGTTTCGACGTGTTCCTGCAGGACCGCGCCGGTATCGGTCATGAAAAACTGATGGAGGCACGCAACCAGTTCCTCGGCATGGCGGCGCAGAGCAAGGTGCTCTCGCAAGTGCGTCCGAACGGTCTGAATGACGAGCCACAGTTCCAGCTGGAAATCGACGACGAGAAGGCTAGTGCCCTGGGCATTACCATCAGCGACATCAACAACACCTTGTCGATTGCCTTGGGCAGTAGCTACGTCAACGACTTCATCGACCGCGGTCGGGTAAAAAAGGTGTACGTGCAAGGCCAGCCGGATTCGCGCATGAACCCGGAAGACTTGAAGAAGTGGTACGTACGCAACGCCAGCGGCACCATGGTTCCGTTCTCGGCATTCGCCAAGGGCGAGTGGATCTACGGCTCGCCGAAGCTCTCGCGCTATAACGGCGTGGAAGCGGTGGAAATCCTTGGTGCCCCGGCTCCGGGTTACTCCACAGGTGAAGCCATGGCTGAAGTCGAGGCCATCGCCGCGAAACTGCCGAAAGGCGTGGGCATTTCCTGGACCGGTCTGTCCTATGAAGAGCGTCTGGCAGGCTCGCAAGCTCCAGCACTGTTCGCGTTGTCGCTGTTGATGGTGTTCCTGTGTCTGGCGGCACTCTACGAGAGCTGGTCGATTCCGATCGCAGTCGTGCTCGTGGTGCCGTTGGGGATCATTGGTGCTCTGCTCGCGACCAGTCTGCGCGGCCTGTCCAACGACGTGTACTTCCTGGTGGGCCTGTTGACGACCATCGGTCTGGCGGCGAAAAACGCCATTCTGATCGTCGAGTTCGCCAAGGAGCTGCACGAACAGGGCGCCAGTCTGCGCGACGCAGCCATCGAGGCTTGCCGCATGCGTCTGCGTCCGATCATCATGACCTCGCTGGCGTTTATCCTCGGCGTGGTACCGCTGGCAATTTCCACCGGCGCGGGCTCAGGTAGCCAACACGCCATCGGTACGGTGGTAATCGGCGGTATGATCACCGCCACGATCCTGGCGATCTTCTGGGTCCCACTGTTCTTCGTCACGGTTTCGTCCATGGGCCAGCGTAAAAACGCCGACCAGGATGAAACTAAAGAAACTCCTAAAGAGGCTGGCCAATGAGCAAGTCGCTACTCTCCCTCGCAGTCGCCGCCTTCGTGCTGAGCGGTTGCTCGCTGATACCTGATTATCAGCAGCCTGAGGCTCCGGTCGCAGGCCAGTACCCACAGGGCCCGGCGTATTCGCCGGCCCAGGCACCGGCGCAAGCTGCTGCCGAGCAGGGCTGGAAGCAGTTTTTCCATGACCCGGCCCTGCAACAGCTGATCCAGGTCTCGCTGGAAAACAACCGCGACCTGCGTGTTGCCGCACTGAACATCGACGCTTACGCGGCTCAATACCGCATCCAGCGCGCCGACCTGTTCCCGGCGGTTTCGGCCAATGGCAGCGGCAGCCGCCAGCGGGTTCCGGCGCGTGCGTCGCAGACCGGCGAGTCGAGCATCACCAGTTCCTACTCCGCCACGGTCGGCGTCAGTGCCTACGAACTCGACCTGTTCGGTCGGGTTCGCAGCCTGAGCGAACAAGCGCTGCAACAATACTTCGCCACTGAAGAAGCGCGCCGCAGCACCCAAATCAGCCTGGTCGCCAGCGTCGCCAACGCCTACCTGACCTGGCAGGCCGACAAGGAACTGCTCAAGCTGACGCAAGACACCCTCGGTGCCTTCGAAGAAAGCTACAAGCTGACCAGCCGCAGCAACGAAGTCGGTGTCGCCTCGGCACTGGATCTGGCGCAGTCGCGCACCTCGGTGGAAAACGCTCGTGCACAACTGGCGCGCTACACCCGTCAGGTCGCGCAGGATGAAAACAGCCTGACCCTGCTGCTCGGCACCGGTATCCCGGCCAACCTGCAAACAGCCAAACCGCTGGCCGATGACCTGCTCAGCGACGTGCCGCCCGGTCTGCCATCGGATCTGCTGCAACGTCGTCCGGACATCCTGCAAGCCGAGTACAACCTGAAAGCGGCCAACGCCAACATCGGCGCGGCCCGTGCCGCGTTCTTCCCGAGCATCAGCCTGACCGCCAACGCGGGCAGCCTGAGCCCGGATCTGTCCGGTCTGTTCAAGGGGGGGTCGGGGACGTGGCTGTTCCAGCCGCAGATCAACCTGCCGATCTTCAACGCCGGCAGCCTGCGCGCCAGCCTCGACTACGCCAAGATCCAGAAGGACATTGGCGTGGCGAACTACGAGAAAGCGATTCAAACCGGCTTCCAGGAAGTCGCCGACGGCCTGGCCGCACGCCAGACCTATACCGAACAGCTGCAGGCGCAGCGTGACTTCGTGCAGGCCAACCAGGATTACTACCGCCTGGCCGAGCGTCGTTACCGCATCGGTGTCGACAGCAACCTGACCTTCCTCGATGCCCAGCGTCAGTTGTTCAGCGCGCAACAAGCGCTGATCACCGACCGCCTCGCGCAGCTGACCAGTGCAGTCAACCTGTACAAGGCTCTGGGTGGTGGCTGGAATGCGCAGACCGCGCAGAACGAACCGCTGAAAGAAGAAGCACCGAAGATGAAGTTGTTCTGATCATCATCCGGTGAACACAACGAGCCCACCGATTGGTGGGCTTTTTGTTGTCTAGCAGAACGTTGTGTTGTCTGGACTGGCCCCTTCGCGAGCAAGCCCGCTCCCACATTTGGAATGCGTTCCCCTGTGGGAGCGGGCTTGCTCGCGAAGACGTCAGCCCAGACACCCAAAAAACCGGCTCAATCTTGCGTTCGATAATCGCCCAAAACCCGCTTTCCCCGATTGAAACCCCGCCTCTGCGCCCCGCACCATTCGCTTCACAAAACCAATAACAACAGGTTCGACACCATGCCCCCGCGCCCTACCCTGTCCGGCTGATCGCCGCCGCTTCATCCCCGAATGTGCAACTTCATGTTTGCCCCCGAAAGCGGCGGCAACGGCCCCGTTCGACTCAAAAAAAACAACAAGAGACTCTGCGATGACACATCCCACTGCGCCGTACGCATTACCCGGCCTGATCGCCCTCGCTCTGGCCGGGGCTGCTTTGCCCGCTGTGGCCGAAGAAGCCGGCTTCATCGAAGGGGCGAAGGTCAACCTCAACCTGCGCAACTTCTACATCAACCGTAATTTCACCAACCCGACCAAGGCTCAGGGCAAGGCTGAAGAGTGGACGCAGAGCTTCATTCTCGACGCCAAATCAGGCTTCACCCAAGGCACCGTCGGTTTCGGCATGGACGTGCTCGGCTTGTATTCGGTGAAACTTGACGGTGGCAAAGGCACTGGCGGTACGCAGTTGCTGCCGCTTGATCATGACGGCCGCCCGGCGGACAACTTCGGCCGCACCAACGTCGCGTTCAAGGCCAAGCTGTCGCAGACCGAAGTGAAGGTCGGCGAATGGATGCCAGTGCTGCCGATCCTGCGTTCGGACGACGGTCGCTCGCTGCCGCAAACCTTCCGTGGCGGGCAGATCACCTCGAAGGAAATCAACGGCCTGACCCTGTACGGTGGCCAGTTCCGCGCCAACAGCCCGCGCGACGACAGCAGCATGAGCGACATGTCGATGACCGGCAAAGCCGCGTTCACCTCCGATCGCTTCAATTTTCAGGGCGGTGAATACGTTTTCAACGAAAAACGCACACAGATCGGCCTGTGGAACGCCGAGCTCAAGGACATCTACAGCCAGCAATACGTCAACCTGATCCACAGCCAGCCACTCGGCGACTGGACGCTGGGCGCCAACCTCGGTTTCTTCTATGGCAAGGACGACGGCAGCGCCCGCGCCGGCGAACTGGACAACAAGACCTGGTCGGGGATGTTCTCGGCCCGATACGGCGGCAACACCTTCTACGTTGGCCTGCAAAAACTCACCGGCGACAGCGCGTGGATGCGCGTCAACGGCACCAGCGGCGGCACGCTGGCCAACGACAGTTACAACGCCAGTTACGACAACGCTCAGGAGCGTTCCTGGCAGTTGCGCCACGACTACAACTTCGCCGCGATGGGCGTGCCCGGCCTGACCCTGATGAACCGCTACATCAGCGGCGACAACGTACACACCGGCACCATCACCGATGGCAAGGAATGGGGCCGCGAATCGGAACTGGGCTACACCGTGCAAAGCGGCGCGCTCAAAGACCTGAACGTCAGATGGCGCAACTCGACCATGCGCCGCGACTTCAGCAACAACGAGTTCGACGAGAATCGCCTGATCGTCAGTTATCCGATCAGCCTGCTCTGAACCTCATCCATACGCCCCCTGAGTGAACCGGTTCATCTGTAGGAGCTGCCGCAGGCTGCGATCTTTTGATCTTGAAAAATCACAAAATCGCAGCCTTTGGCAGCCCCTGCAAAAAAGGGCATATCAGCGCGCCACCCGTCAGCCAGTCTGGCACTTCGCTAGCCGTCGATTAAAGTAGAAAACACCTGAAGGACTCAGGTGTTTCACCCTTCCCGCTTCCGTTATCTGTTGATGTTGGTCTGCCAAGACTTGAGCCAGGTTGTCACGGAAGACACTGCCGATCGCTGGAGGACCACCTCATGATCGCCCGACTCAAAGCAGCACGTGACTGGGACGCCAAGGCGTACCAGCAGTTTTCCCGTCTCAGGCAACGCCCCGTCAACGAACTGCTCGACCGCGTTGAATTGAACAACCCCCAGTACATTCATGACCTCGGCTGCGGCACCGGCATTGCCACGCAACTGCTGGCCCGGCGTTGGCCGCATGCACAACTGCACGGTGTCGACAGTTCCGTGCAGATGCTCAACGAGGCTCGCTGCCTGCCAATCAAAGCCTCATGGAAACACTGCGACTTGCTCGACTGGCGGCCCGAACAACCCGCCGACCTGATCCTCGCCGCCGCTGTTCTGCACTTCATTGATGGCCACGACACCTTACTGCCGCGCCTGCTCGGCCAACTCAACCCTGGGGGTTGTCTGGCGGCGCACATGCCCGACTGGCGCGATGCGCTGTGGTATCGGCTGATGCTCGATACCCTCGAAGATGGCGGCCCCGGCGGCACGCCATTAGGCACACCGCAACTGCGCCAGCGCATGGCGGCGCGGCCGTTGTTGGCGCTGGAGGATTACTACCGTTTGCTGGCGCCGTTGACCACGTCGCTGGATATCTGGGAGACCGAGCAGTTGCAGGTGGTCGACGGCAAATCGCCGGTGTATGACTGGGTGAAAGTGTCGGCATTGCGACCGGTGATGCAGGCGCTTGACTCAGAGGAACAGGCGCGATTCATTTATCACTACTTGATGCGGGTGCATGCGCAGTATCCGCAGGAGGCGGATGGACATACGTTGTTTGCGTTCAAGCGGATTTTTATTGTCGCCACGGTTTGATTCGTTACGGCCGCTACCGCTTTCGCGAGCAAGCCCGCTCCCACAGTTGAAATGCATTCCAAATGTGGGAGCGGGCTTGCTCGCGAAAGCGTCAGACCGGGCAACACTTATTCCCGGGATTCAACCCCAAGCTCATCCCACACCGATTCCGCCAGGTGAAAAGTGGCATTCGCCGCCGGAATCCCGCAATAGATCGCGCTCTGCATGATCACTTCCTTGATCTCGCCCCGGCTGACGCCGTTATTGGCTGCGGCACGCAGATGCAGTTTCAGCTCGCCCTCGCGGTTCATGCCGATCAGCATGGCGATGGTGATCAGGCTGCGGGTATGCCGAGGCAAACCCGGGCGAGTCCAGATATCGCCCCAGGCATGACGAGTGATCATCTCCTGAAACTCCGAGTTGAACTCGGTCAGCGTGGTCAGGCTGCGATCGACATGCGCATCGCCCAACACCGCGCGGCGAACTTGCATGCCTTCGTCGTAACGTTGTTTCTCGTCCACAAAAACTTCCTCACTTCGCCTGCAAAAACGCCAATACACGCTCGCTGAAATCAGCGCCGGCCTGCACGTTGGAAAGATGCGCCGCATAGAACTCGGCGTACTCGGCACCGCGCACGTGTTCCTGAATGAAATGCCCGCCGGACGGCGGTGTCACCGCGTCTTCGGTACCGGCAATGACCAGCAGCGGCACGTTGATCGAGGCCAATTGATCACGAAAATCGGCATCACGTACCGCCGCGCAATTGGCGGCATAGCCTTGAGGGTTGGTGGCCGCGAGCATGTCGGTAATCTGCTTGGCCGCAGCCGGATGCGCCGCCGAAAAGTCCGGGGTAAACCAGCGGGCAATCGACGCATCGCGTAGGGCAACCATCGCCGCCGGGCCGTCGCGCAGGACGGTTTCGATGCGCGGGTTCCACACCGATGGATCGCCGATTTTCGCAGCGGTGTTGCACACGATCAGCTTGTGCAAACGGTGCCCGGCATTGATCCCCAGCCACTGGCCGATCAAGCCGCCCATCGACAGACCGCAGAAATGCGCGCGCTCGATGTGCAGCGCATCCAGCAGTCCGAGCACGTCATGGCCCAACTGCTCGATGCTGTAGGGTCCAGGCGTTACCAGCGATTGGCCGTGGCCACGGGTGTCGAACCGCAGCACGCGAAAATGCTCGGTGAACGCTGGCATTTGCGCGTCCCACATGTGCAGATCAGTGCCCAGCGAGTTGGACAGCACCAGCACCGGCGCATCGACGGGGCCTTCCATTTGATAGTGCAGTTCGCCATCGGCGAGTTGAACGAAAGCCACAGCCCTCTCCTTCAGACAGTCAAAGCATTGTGTTCGGCCACCGCACGCTCGACCCAGACTTGCGCCTGACCGAGGTAATGGGCGGGGTTCAAAAGATGATCCAGTTCAGCGGCGTTCAGTTGGGCGGTGACTTTCGGCTCGTCACCGAGTACGGCACGCAAGTGACGCTGCTCGGCCACCGCACGTTTACAGCATTGTTCGAGCAAGTGATGCGCGCTGTCGCGACCGACCCGTTGCGCGAGGACGATGCTCACCGCTTCGGCCAGCACCAGCCCTTGGGTCAGTTCGAGGTTGCGGCCCATGCGCTCGGCGTCGACTTCGAGGCCATCAGCGAGCAACCGCGCCTGTTGCAACGATCCGGAAACGAGGCAGCAGATGTCCGGCAGGGTTTCCCATTCGGCATGCCACAGACCGAGGCTGCGCTCATGTTCCTGGGGCATCGCACTGAACAATGTCGACACCAGCCCCGGCACCCGCGTCGCGGCGCCGATCAGCACTGCCGCGCCGACCGGATTGCGTTTGTGCGGCATGGTCGAGGAGCCACCCTTGCCCGGCGCCGCGGGTTCGAACACTTCGGCCGCTTCGGTCTGCATCAACAAACTGACGTCGCGCCCGAGCTTGCCGAGGCTGCCGGCAATCAAGCCGAGTGCCGCGCCAAACTCGACGATGCGATCACGCTGGGTGTGCCATGGCTGTTCCGGCAGGGTCAGTTGCAGTTCCTCAGCCAAGGCCTCAGCGATCGGCAATGCCTGCTCGCCCAGCGCCGCGAGGGTGCCCGACGCGCCGCCGAATTGCAGCACCAACAGACGCGGCTTGAGTTCGTGTAGACGCTGACGGCTGCGGGTGACAGCGCCGAGCCAACCGGCGATTTTCATGCCGAGGGTCACCGGTGTCGCGTGTTGCAACCAGGTGCGCCCGGCCAGCGGTGTAGCGGCATGACGTTGTGCCTGAGTGGCGAGCGAAGCGGCGAGTAGCGCCAATTCCTCTTCGATCAAGTCCAGCGCCTGACGCAATTGCAGCACCAGCCCGCAATCCATCACGTCCTGACTGGTCGCGCCCAGATGCACATAACGTTCGGCCTCGGCATCGGTTGCGGCAATCTGCTTGCCCAACGCCTTGACCAGCGGAATCGCCGAATTGCCGGCCGTGGCAATCGCCTCGCCCAGCGCCGCGAAATCGTACAGATCAGCGCTGCACGCGCTGACGATCGGGGCAACGGCGGACGCCGGAATCAGTCCGACCCGCGCCTCGGCCCGGGCCAGCGCTGCTTCGAAGTCGAGCATCGCCTGCACGCGGCCCTGATCGCAGAACACTTCGCGCATATCACGGGCCGTGAAATAGGCATCGAACAATTGATTGCCCGGTCGCTGAGTCATAAACAGTCCTTGCCGGCGCGGGCCATGGCGGCCCGCGCACATTGGTTTACAGATCGTGGTGCAAATACTTCGCCTGCTTGGGCAGACGCAGACTGAACAGGAAGGCCACCGCCATCATCGCCGTGACGTACCAGTAGAAAGCGTTTTCCATGCCGCCAGCCTTCAGACTCAGGGCAACGAATTCCGCCGAGCCACCGAAGATCGCGTTGGCCACCGCATAAGCCAGGCCCACGCCAAGGGCGCGGACTTCCGGCGGGAACATTTCGGCTTTCACCAGGCCGCTGATCGAGGTATAGAAACTGACAATCGCCAGCGCCACGGTGATCAGCACAAAAGCCAGGAGCGGACTGCTGACGCCTTTGAGGCTGAGCAGGATCGGCACGGTGAACAGCGTACCGAGCCCGCCGAACCAGAGCATCGAGTTACGTCGGCCAATCTTGTCGGCGAGCATGCCGAACAGCGGTTGCATGCACATATATAAGAACAGCGCGCCGGTCATGATGTAACTGGCGGTCTTGGCGTGCATGCCGGCGGTGTTCACCAGGTACTTCTGCATGTACGTGGTGAAGGTGTAGAAAATCAGCGAGCCACCGGCGGTATAACCCAGCACGGTGATAAACGCGGCTTTGTGATCGCGAAACAGCGCACGGATGCTGCCGGCGTCCTTGTTCTCGCGCATCTCCTTGCTGGTGGTTTCTTTCAGCGAACGACGCAGGAACAGCGAAATCAACGCCGCCACCGCACCGACTACGAACGGAATCCGCCAGCCGTAGGCACGCAGATCTTCTTCGGTGAGGAACTGCTGAAGCACCACCACCAGGGACACCGCCAGCAATTGCCCGCCAATCAACGTCACGTACTGGAACGAGGCGAAGAAACCGCGCTGGCCCTTGAGCGCGACTTCGCTCATGTAGGTCGCGGTGGTGCCGTACTCGCCACCCACCGACAGACCTTGCAACAGGCGCGCGAACAACAACAAGACTGGCGCCCAGACGCCGATGTCCTTGTAGGTCGGCAGACAGGCGATGAGCAATGAGCCAAAGCACATCATCAGAATCGAGATCAGCATCGAGGCCTTGCGGCCCTTCTTGTCCGCCAGACGCCCGAAGATCCAACCGCCGATAGGACGCATCAGGAAACCGGCGGCGAACACGCCCGCCGTGTTGACCAGTTGCACCGTCGGGTTATCGGAGGGGAAAAACGCCGGGGCGAAATAGATCGCGCAAAAGGCGTAGACGTAGAAGTCGAACCATTCGACCAGGTTGCCGGACGAGGCGCCGACAATGGCAAAGATACGCTTGCTGCGCTCCTCACCGGTGTAATGGGATGTGGTGGTTGTCATTGTTTTTCACTCAATAGGGACTGTGAGAGTCTAGACACACTTTGCAACAGTCCCGTTCCACAGTTCCATCTGCAACAGAGTTCTCACCTGTGGGAGCGAGCCTGCTCGCGAAGAGGGAGTGTCAGACGACATTTATGTTGGCTGACCCTCCGCTTTCGCGAGCAAGCCCGCTCCCACAGGGGATTGGTGGTGTTCCTCAGTAATCGAAGAACACGGTCTCGGCGTCAGTGCCCTGCAAAATCACATTCCACTGGTACCCCCCCGACGCATCCGGCTTGGCCAGCAACGTCGCGCGGCGCTCGGCCGGTACACATTCCAGCAGCGGATCACTCACGTTCGCCGGATCACCTTCAAAGTAAATCCGCGTCAGCAAGTGCTTCACCAACCCGCGCGCAAACACCAGCACCACCAGATGCGGTGCCTGGGTCGAGCCCTTCAAACCCTCGACCGTGCCCGGTTTGATCGTGGTGAAACGGAAACGCCCTTCGGCATCCACCGGTACTCGGCCGAACCCTTCGAAATGCGGGTCGAGCGGTTTGTCCTGTTCGTCTTCCGGATGGTCGTACTTGCCCGCCGCGTTGGCTTGCCAGACTTCCAGCATGGCGTCGTTGACGACATCGCCATTGCCATCCACCACTTGCCCGGTGATCGCCACGCGCTCGCCCAAAGTCAACTCAGTGGCGAGGTTCTCGCGGTTCAGCCAGGTCAGGCCGATGTGGTAATACGGCCCGACGGTGTGGGATGTGGTCGCATTCAGGGTCATCTTATTTCTCCATCGGCGTGGCATCACGGCCGCGCAGCACGATGTCCCAGCGGTATCCGAGGGCGTAGGACGGAATGGTTTTTTCCAGATCGAAACGGGCGATCAGGCGTTCCTTGGCCGACGTGTCCGGCACGCAGTTGTAGATCGGGTCGTAGGCCAGCAACGGGTCGCCGGGGAAATACATCTGCGTCACCAAGCGGGTGAGGATGCTCGGTCCGAACAGCGAGAAATGAATGTGCGCCGGGCGCCACGCATTGTGGTGGTTGCCCCACGGATAGGCGCCGGGCTTGATGGTCTGGAACTGATACCAGCCGTCGGCGTCGGTCACGGTGCGGCCAGTGCCGGTGAAGTTCGGGTCCAGCGGCGCGTCATGCAGGTCGCGCGGGTGGTTGTAGCGGCCGGCGGCGTTGGCATGCCAGATTTCTACAAGAATCCCCGGCACCGGCAAGCCGTTTTCGTCGAGCACACGGCCGTGGATGATGATCCGCTCGCCCTGTGGTTCGCCGTCATGCTGGGCGGTCAGGTCGTTGTCCTTTTCGGTCACACGCTCGGCGCCGATGGTCGGCCCGGTGATTTCCGACAGCGAGTGGGGCAGAAACACCAAAGGCTTGGATGGTGAGCGCAAATTGGTCGATTGATACGTCGGGTGCAGGTACTCAGGCTGGGTGCCTTCCTGCGGACGACGGTAACCAGGCTTGTCAGTCATTTCGCTTTCCTCAGTTCTTATTCGTGCAGCTGTGCGTCAGACGCGTTCGATGGCCAGGGCCAGACCCTGCCCGACACCGACGCACATGGTCGCCAGACCTGTCTTGCCGCCGGTCTTTTCCAAATGATGCAGCGCGGTCAGCACCAGGCGCGCACCGCTCATGCCCAACGGATGGCCCAAGGCAATCGCGCCGCCGTTCGGGTTGACCTGAGCGGCGTCATCCGCCAGTCCCAGTTCGCGCAGCACGGCCAAGCCCTGGCTGGCGAACGCTTCGTTGAGTTCGATCACGTCGAAATCGCTGACCGCGACACCGAGGCGTTCGGTGAGTTTGCGCACCGCTGGCACCGGGCCGATGCCCATCACTCGTGGTGCGACGCCGGCACTGGCCATGCCCAGCACTTTGGCGCGGGCAGTCAGGCCGTGTTTCTTCACCGCTTCGGCGCAGGCCAGAATCAACGCAGCGGCGCCGTCGTTAACACCCGAGGCGTTGCCAGCAGTGACGGTTTTGTCCGCGCCGTTGACCGGTTTCAGTTTGCTCAGGGCTTCGATTGTGGTGTCGGCGCGCGGGTGTTCATCCTGGCTGACCACGGTTTCGCCCTTTTTGTGGGCGATCCGTACTTCGACGATTTCTTCGGCGAAGTAGCCGGCGGCTTGCGCGGCGGCAGTGCGTTGCTGACTGCGCAGTGCGAAAGCGTCCTGATCCTCGCGGGAAATTTCGTAATCGTCAGCGACGTTATCGGCGGTCTGCGGCATCGCATCGACGCCGTACTGCGCCTTCATCAACGGATTGATGAAACGCCAGCCAATGGTGGTGTCTTCCAGTTTCATGTTGCGCGAGAACGCCGCATCGGCCTTGCCCATCACGAACGGTGCGCGGGACATCGACTCGACGCCGCCGGCAATCGCCAGCTCCATCTCGCCGCTGGCGATGGCGCGAAACGCTGTGCCGATCGCATCCATCCCCGAAGCGCAGAGGCGATTGAGGGTCACGCCGGGCACGGTTTCCGGCAGGCCGGCCAGCAGCAGCGCCATGCGCGCAACGTTGCGGTTATCTTCGCCGGCCTGGTTGGCGCAGCCGAGGAACACTTCGTCGATGGCACTCCAGTCCACCGACGGGTTGCGCTCCATCAGTGCCTTGATCGGCACGGCGGCCAGGTCATCGGCGCGAACGGTAGACAAACCACCACCGAAACGGCCGATAGGGGTACGAATCGCGTCACAGATAAAAACTTCACGCATCATGCTTCTCCAGGTGCCTGGCCGTGGGCCGCGGCGGTTCACTGCAGGTTAAGCCGCTGAAATTTGCCAGACAATCCGATAATCGACTGAGCGTTCGTTTATCGAACGCATTGTTATCAGCCTGACAATCAATGGCAAAAGCTTCGCGAGCAGGCTCGCTCCCACAGAAGTCACGTCGCACTTGTGGGAGCGAGCCTGCTCGCGAAGAGGCCCGCAAACTCGACAAACAATCAAGAATGCGTCACGTCGCATCCGCATGGCTGACCATGCCCTTGATCAACACCGCCGTGGTCGCCAATGCCGCAGGAATCACCAATGCCGTCAGTACCTGCTCGAAATTCCAGCCCAGCCCCAACAGCGTCGCGCCCATCCACGCGCCGAGAATCGCGCCGAAGCGGCCAATCCCCAGCATCCAGGACACACCGGTCGCCCGGCCCTGCGTCGGATAAAAACGCGCCGCCAAGGACGGCATCGCCGATTGCGCACCGTTCACGCACATCCCCGCCACCAGCACCAAGGTCGCCAGCAATGTGATGTTGCCCAGGCTCTGGCCCACCGCGTAGGCAAACACCCCGGCCAGCAGGTAGAAAATGCCGATGACCTTGTGCGGATTGAAGCGATCCATCGCCCATCCCACACCGACTGCACTCAACACGCCGCCAAACTGAAACAGTGCGCCAATGAAAGCCGACTGCTCCATGCTCGCACCGCTGTCACGCATGAGCGTCGGCAACCAACTGGTCAGCAGGTACACGATCACCAGGCCCATGAAGTAGGTCAGCCACAGCAGCAACGTGCCGGTGCTGTAAGTACCGGAGAAAATCACCGCGAACACGTTGCGCGCCTTGACGGTTTTCTGTTCCGGCACGCTGAAACTCGCAGCCTGGGCGATGACGGCCGGATCGATCGGCGCCAGCGTCTTGCGAATCTTGTCGGTGCCGCGGTTACGCACGACCAGGTAACGCGCCGATTCAGGCAGCCAGAACAGCAGCACCACGGCGAGGATCAACGGCAGAATCCCGCCGATCAGCAACAGGCTGTGCCAGCCGAACGCCGGAATCAGCTTGGCGGAAATGAACCCGCCACCGGCCATACCCAGGTTGAAGCCGCAGAACATGCTGGTCACCAGCAGCGACTTCTTACGCTCCGGGGTGTATTCCGAGAGCAGCGTGGTCGCGTTTGGCATCCCCGCACCCAGACCGAGGCCGGTCAGAAAGCGCAACACCAGCAGTTGTTCGACATTGGTGCTGTATGCCGAGGCCAGACTGAAAGCGCCGAACAGCAACACCGCACCGACCAATACGACTTTGCGCCCGAAGCGGTCAGCCAAAGGCCCGGAACCGAGTGCGCCGAAGACCATGCCGATCAGCGCGGCACTCATCACCGGGCCGAGACTGGCGCGGTCGATGCCCCAGTCTTGTGACAATGCCGGGGCAATGAACCCCATGGCCGCCGTGTCGAGGCCATCGAGGAACACAATCAGAAAACACAGGATCACCACCCGCCACTGATAGCGCGAGATCGGTTGGGCATTGATGAAGGACTGCACGTCGAGGCAGTGACCTACAGCAGACTGAGGCTGGTTCATTATTTTTATTCCACGCAAAAAACGCAGTCGAACGGCGGCCGGCCAAAGAGCGGCACGGGCACAAGAATAGAAGGTTGCAATCAGATGCTGCAGTTAACCCGGCAACACGGGCGGAAGCGGCGACACTCGGGGAACGGGCGCATGGGGAGTTGCCTCTTGTCATTATTATCGGAGTCGGCAGTCCGGGCTGACGCGTCGGTCAGCGCCGTATGACGCTGCCGCGACATTAATGATTCGAGGGTTTTAACGTCAATTCGATAAACGCAACAGTGTGCGTTTATCGAACAGCTTCATCAGGCAAACAACTGCGCGCTGAGGTCGCGACTGGCGTTGAGCAGGCCTGGCAGAAAACGTTGCTCCAGCTCCGTGCGACTGACGCGGCCGGCGTGGGTGCTGACGTTGAGCGCCGCCACCACTTGCCCCGAGGCGTCGTAGACTGGCACAGCAATCGAGCGCAGGCCTTGTTCCAGTTCCTGATCGACGATGCACCAGCCCTGCTGCCGTACTTCTTGCAAGCATTCGAGCAACGCGTCGGGGGTGTGAAGGGTGCGGCTGGTCTTGGCGACCAGGTCGGCGTGGTCGAGGTATTCACCCAGCGTCGTGTCGTCCAGCGCGGCCAGCAGAATGCGGCCCATCGACGTGCAATAGGCCGGCAGGCGCCCGCCCACCGACAGATCCACCGAAATCAGCCGTTGCGTCGTCGCCGAACGGGCGATGTAGAGTATATCGTCGCCTTCAAGCGTGGCCATGTTGCAGGCCTCATGCAGTTGCTCGCTCATGCGGTCGAGGTAGGGCTGGGCGGAAACCGCCAACGGCGTCGACGACAGATAGGCATGGCCCAGGGTCAGCACTTTCGGTAGCAGCGAATAGGTGCGGCCATCCGTAGTGGCGTAGCCGAGTTTGATCAAGGTGTGCAGGCAACGGCGCACGGCAGCGCGAGGGATTTCCGTGCGGTGGCTGATCTGGGCGATGGTCAGGTGCCGTTTGCGCTCCTGAAAAGCTTGCACCACCGCCAGACCACGGGCCAGCGATGTCATGAAGTCCGGATCGCCAGTCAGCGCCTGAATCCGCTTGGCCGGCGAGGCAACAATCGGCGGCGCGACGGAGGTGAAAGAGTTGCGCATTTGATCGTTCATTTCAGGTCCTTTATCCGGCACGGATCGGTGGCGACACGAACGGCTCGCGTGAAGATGCATCAAAGCCGAGGCCGCATGATGGGGCGATTATCGAACCATCGGCCGATAATCGCAATCGACCCTGCATCACCCAGGCAACGGCTTGAACGGTTTGCCGTACTTCGCAATCCGCGCCTTAGTTGTTCGACTAAATGACGCCAAAAACAGAACGCCTGGCAAATAAATCTGCACCCGGACATTCAACTACCGATAAAAGTTGTCAGTAACAAAACGATCACACATCCAGAACCGTTTTTAACTTGGCAAAGATAGTCATTCCTGAATCGACCGCTATAATGCACCTCAGTGGCACCCGGTTTTCAATCACCGTGATACCACCGACTGACGCGATGTCCATCGCCGACAGCCCAGGCCAGCGCCTGACGAATGACTCTTGCAACGCCAGCGCTCGCTGAAAAACAGGAAACTGATGCTACGTCAGTTTTAATCTGGTGCCGTAGCCGCCTGCAACATGGAAGTCTTGATCGCCCTGCCGATTACATCAACGCCTGTTCAGGTGTTGGCGCTCGGTGGACTCGATCAATCGATCCGTTGCCGTGCGTTTCACCAGACATTTATCTCAACTCAAACAGGTAGCACTGTGACGAAAGACGAACTGCGCGCAGAACTTGAGCGCCAGGAACAACGTTACAAGGAAGTTTACGGCGGGGAAGTCACCACCTACGCCGCTCAACCCGAACCGGAACGCAAGGCGTGGCGCAAACGCCCAACCGTTCAGGATCAGGTCTTCAAACAAGAAATTGAAAAGATCGAAAAGGAACTCAAAGCCGAAGAGCCATGAGCCACGGGTTTTGATTATTTCGAAGGTCAGCGTGCGCACCGGTTACGAGCGCGGTGTATCAACGATGCCTTGCGCGCCCGCTACCCGCGGGCAGCGGCTATCTCCCCGGCTTTGCGGCCGAAAAGGAGCTCGCTACAGGTTTCACAGATATTTCAGACAAGCGTTTGAGCCCGTGAGGCGACAACAAAATGACCGCTCGAAATACAATTTTTATACCAAAATCAATGACTTGAAAAACCCTGCACTCCCCTTGGTTTTAACGCACTGCAACAAATTAAATCGAATAAGAGTGTTACTGATGAGCAGGGAGGGCATCGATTTCCAGTCTTTTCTGGCATAATCGCGCCCCCTTACGACCGGGTCAGAAAACCTTCATGATCGATTTATTCAGCGGACTGGATGCTTGGGTGCTTGTGAGCCTCTTGCTCGCCCTGACGTTTGTCCTCGCCTTCGAGTTCATCAATGGATTTCATGACACCGCTAACGCGGTAGCCACTGTTATCTACACCAAAGCCATGCCGCCTCACCTGGCGGTGTTCTTTTCCGGTGTGTTCAATTTCCTCGGCGTGCTGCTGGGTGGCGTTGGCGTGGCATATGCCATTGTCCATTTGCTGCCGGTTGAGCTGCTGATCAATGTGAACACCGGCCATGGCCTGGCGATGGTGTTCTCATTGCTCGCCGCGGCAATCACCTGGAATCTTGGCACCTGGTACTTCGGCATCCCGGCGTCCAGCTCCCACACCTTGATCGGTTCGATCCTCGGTGTAGGCCTGGCTAACGCCCTGATCAACGATATTCCGTTGGCCGACGGTGTGAACTGGCAGAAAGCGATCGATATCGGCGCCTCGCTGGTGTTCTCGCCGATGGCTGGCTTCCTCATCGCCGCACTGGTGCTGATCGGCCTGAAATGGTGGCGCCCGCTGTCAAAGATGCACAAGACACCGGAACAGCGCCGCAAGATCGACGACAAGAAGCACCCGCCGTTCTGGAATCGCCTGGTCCTGGTGATTTCGGCCATGGCCGTCAGCTTCGTGCACGGCTCCAACGATGGTCAGAAAGGCATCGGCCTGATCATGCTGGTGCTGATCGGTATCGTGCCTGCGCAGTTCGTACTCGACCTGAACAGCACGACCTACCAGATCGAACGCACCCGCGACGCGACGCTGCACCTGAGCCAGTTCTACCAGCGCAACGCCGACTCCCTCGGCGAGTTCCTCGCCCTGGGCAAGAGCGTAGAAGGCGACCTGCCGGAGAAATTCCGCTGCAACCCGCAGCAGACCGAACCGACCATCTCCGCCCTGCTCCACACCCTTAAAGGTGTTGCGGACTACCATTCGCTGTCGTCGGAAAGCCGCGTAGAAGTTCGTCGCTACCTGCTGTGCCTGGACGATACCGCGAAGAAAGTCGGCAAATTGCCTGGCCTCGAAGCCCGTGAAAAGGCTGACCTGGACAAACTGCGCAAAGACCTGACCACCACCACCGAATACGCCCCGTTCTGGGTGATTCTGGCGGTCGCGCTGGCCTTGGGTCTGGGCACCATGGTCGGCTGGAAACGCGTGGTGCTGACCATTGGCGAGAAGATCGGCAAGCAGGGCATGACCTATTCTCAGGGGATGTCGGCGCAGATCACGACGGCCAGTTTGATTGGTCTGGCCAACATCTTCAGTCTGCCGGTGTCGACTACGCACGTTCTGTCTTCGGGCGTGGCGGGCACCATGGTCGCCAACAAAAGCGGCCTGCAGGGTGGCACGGTTCGCACCATTCTGTTGGCCTGGGTGTTGACCCTGCCGGCGACTGTTGCGCTGTCGGCCGGGTTGTTCTGGCTGGCGTCCAAGGCGCTGGGTAGTTGATAGATAGCTGGAAATGAAAAAGGCGTGATTCGTGAGGATCGCGCCTTTTTTGTTTGGGGTTGGGGGCATATCCGTTTCTGCGGTAACGGCTGCTTAGGGTTCCGCCCTGACGGCGGGTCACCTTTTCCAAACGCCGAAAAGGTAACCCAAAAGGCTTTGCCCCGGCGTACGGCACTTCGCTGAGGCTCAGTGTTCCCTCGCTACGGTGTCCATCCGGGGGCATCGCCTACGGTTTGCTTCGCTGCACCTCCTCTCGATGAATGCGGCTGCGCCGCACGGCGCTGCGCGCCTACCCCCTGATGAACACCTCCGCTCGGCCTGCCAATGGGGCTGGAGATCAAAAGCAACGTCAAAAACCAGAGCCAGAGCCAGAGCCAGAGCAGATCAAAGGATCGCAGCCTCCGGCAGCTCCGGTGGATTGATTACATCTGTCAGAGCTTGGTTGGCTGTCAGGCCGCCTTCGCGAGCAAGCCAGCTCCCACAGGGATTGAGTACACCCGCCAGAAACTGGTCGGCTGTCAGGCCGTCATCGCGAGCAAGCCCGCTCCCACAGGGATTGAGTACACCCGCCAGAAACTGGTTGGCTGTCAGGCCGCCTTCGCGAGCAAGCCCGCTCCCACAGGGATTGAGTACACCCGCCAGAAACTGGTTGGCTG
>NZ_FYDT01000059.1:0-35439 GCF_900187585.1 Pseudomonas sp. Irchel 3E19 | reverse complement strand
GTCAGGCGGCGGCCTTGCAGTAATGAACTGACACAACTCATCAGTGTTGTCAGGCGACGAGAATGGATTGAAGGCAGTGCTTGAGCGAGCGCTCTGTGTAAAAATCGGATGGCTTGCATGGGGCGGGGATCTTGTTTTTGTGTGGTGCAAACCAAGTTGCCGACTCATGCAGGCTTCTTCAATAATTCCAACTTCTTGATTTTTCGTAAGAAAAATCGGGGATCTCTCAGGGACAGACCACGTTTAGAAGGTATTTCGAAAACATGGTCTGTCCCTGAGGGATCCCCACAAATCCACTGCAAGCTCTCCCAGTCTTGGCTGCCTCCGAACTCTATGCACCTAGCCAGTATTCCAGGCCAAGCCGCCACAATCAAAGCACTCGTCGTTCTCTAGAGATAAATGGGGAAAGACCACGTTTAATGTAGTTGACTGAAATAACACGTAAAAATTTTCCGTCATTTGAGCCTTGCGGCGCGCTAAGCTTTCAGTTCAACCAGTTGAAAGGATTCATCGATGCCGCGTAGATCCCGAGTTTTGATACCAAGCGTGCCACTGCACTTGATTCAGAGAGGAAACAATAGGTCTGTGTGTTTTTTTACCGAGGAAGATTACCTTTTTATTTGGAGCTTTTGGTCGAGCAGGCTTCTAAAAATTATTGTGATATTCATGCGTGGTGTTTAATGAATAATCACATTCATATGTTAGTCAGTCCTCATAATGGCAACAGCGCAAGAGTGAACGATATTTGTTGTGCTGTTATCGATATGTCGAAATGAATCCCGTCAGAGCGAAAATGGTAAATCATCCGGCGGAATATCGGTGGTCAAGTTACCATGTTAACGCACAATCAGAGCGATTACACATTGTTACCCCTCATGCTCAGTATTTGGCGCTTGGAGGGCAGGGCGGGCAGCCGGCAGATGCTTACCGCGAACTGTTAAAGAATGACTTAAAATCAGAATTGGTTGACCAGATTCGTGACGCGACCAATGGAAATAATGTTTTTGGTGGTTCAAAGTTTGCTGTTCATGTCGAGGCAATGATCGGTCGTCGGGTGCAGCGAGGGAGCCCGGGACGGCCAAAAAAATCGACCATTTAGTGAAAACGTGGTCTGTCCTCCGTTTTCCCTGGAACAGCTATTTTTGTATGGTGCCAGCAGAGGGGGGCTATAATTATGTCGTTATCGGCAATGATACTTTCATCAGAAAAGTTGAGCGTAGAAGATTTTAAAGAAGTCATCCTGGCCCAGGGTGGGTTCGTGAGTTCCGGTAAGCCTTTTCGGGGCAGCGTTGGCGAAGGTGATTCGAGCATATGGTTGGCCTGGCACTCAAAAGATGTACTAGACGAGTTTTATGATGCCGAAGATCAGCAAGCGTGGCAGGATGCCTTGGGGGGTACTCCGCAGATAATGATTGAGATTAACCTGGATCATACTGAACATGCGAAATTAATGTACCTGGAGGTTTTTTTGAGTTTTGCGAAAGCTTGGTCCTGTATTTTATATGACGTGGATGACGCTGTGCTTTCCCGTGGTTCGGTTTATGAAAAATACAAGCGCCTTGTGGGCGGTGTAAGAGACGTGTAGTAATAGAGATGGCGCGCCGTTGAAGTTACGATACTCAAATAATAGGCTTGATGGTTTATGAGTGTTCGTGGATTTTATTGAGTTTGCTGGGCGGGTTCAGGGCAGTAGCAGTAGCAGTAGCAGTAGCAGTGGACTTTATTGTTAACAGCTGTGCGGGGTAGAGGGCTGGTTGTGCCGGATATTATAAGTTATAAAGAGATCATGCAGCGGATGTTTTACTACTATCCTGTTTACTGTCGGAATAAGATCAGGCGGAACAAAAAGTCCGGATTTTCTTGGGTTGAAGGCGAACTTGAAGTGGGCTATGCGTTAAATGAGATGGAGGAAAGTTTTGTTAATCCAGTAGAAAATCTTATGCTCCAAACTGCAGGGCTTGTGCTCTCGGCAGGAAGGGAGCCCGAGGTTGCTTTCGATATTGCTTCTGCGGATATAAAGAAGATTATTGATGCGCACGGATTGGAGTTTCTTATGTCGCAGTTGTCTGATCAAGATGCCCGTCAGGTCAAGTCGGACTTACAGCTGTTGGACATTATTTAACGGTTTCTGAAGTCAGGTAGACTGATCGCCGGGGCGGGTGGTCCGTATACTCACTATGCCAATAGCTTGATCACATTGAGAAAAATTGGCCAAGACCTTTACGAGATCGTTGATCTTGAAATGTTCTACCGAAGTTTTGGGTGGTGTGCTGTTTTACGAAATGGACAATACGCACCTCCCGGCAACTTCTGGGACGAAGAGCCGACTCAAAACTAAAACGCCCCGAACACTGTCGGGGCGTTTTTATGTGCCGTGTTCAATCAGTAAGACATTTAGCGAAACGCCGGCACCACGTGCTTGATAAACAGCTCCAGCGATTTCTTCTTCTCCTCATGCGGCAGGCTGTTATCACACCAGAAACTGAACTCATCCACCCCCAGCTCCTGGTAGTACTTGATCCGCGGAATGATCTCTTCCGGCGTACCAATCATCGCGGTTTTGTGCAGGCTTTCCAGCTCAAACTCCGGACGCCCGGCGAACTTCTCTTCCGGGCTCGGCGCGAGGAAGCCGTTGACCGGGGTTTGCTTGTTGCCGAACCACGCGTCGAAGGTGCGGTAGAACCGCGAGATCGCTTTCGCGCCGACTTTCCAGCCATCAGGATCGTCGGCGGTGTGTACGTGGGTGTGGCGCAGCACCATCAATTGCGGGCGCGGTACGTCCGGGTTGTTGTCCAGCGCAGTCTGGAATTTGTTCTTCAGGTCGAGGACTTCTTCGTCGCCTTTCATCAATGGCGTGACCATGACGTTGCAGCCGTTGGCCACGGCGAAGTTGTGCGAGTCCGGGTCGCGGGCGGCGATCCACATCGGCGGGTTCGGCTTCTGGATCGGTTTCGGCACGCTGGTGGAGGTGGGGAATTTCCAGATGTCGCCGTCGTGGGCGTAGTCGCCTTGCCGCAGGGCGCGGACCACCGGGACCATTTCCCGCAAGGCCTGGCCACCGCTTGATGCGGGCATGCCACCGGCCATGCGATCGAATTCGACTTGATAGGCGCCGCGGGCCAGACCGACTTCCATGCGGCCGTTGCTGATCACGTCAAGCAGGGCGCATTCACCGGCGACCCGCAACGGGTGCCAGAACGGCGCGATGATGGTGCCGGCGCCGAGGTGGATGGTGGTGGTTTTGGCCGCGAGGTAGGCCAACAGCGGCATCGGGCTTGGCGAGATGGTGTATTCCATGGCGTGGTGTTCGCCGATCCACACGGTGCTGAAACCGCCGGCCTCGGCCATCAGGGTCAGTTCGGTCAGGTCTTCGAACAGTTGGCGGTGGCTGACGCTTTCGTCCCAGCGTTCCATGTGGATGAACAGGGAAAATTTCATGACGCTTCCTCGGATCTTTTGTTGTTGAGGCTACGTGTGGGAGCGGGCTTGCTCGCGAATGCGGTGGATCAATCGAAATCTCTGGTGGCTGACACATCGCTTTCGGGAGCAAGCCCCCTCCCACAGTGGGTCTGTATGGGGCTGGAGTTTTGCTCAGGCCAGCACGGGCAGGGCGCCCATCTTGCCGTGGCAGTACACCAGCGGCCCGGTGTGCTGCTCGGGGACGATCAGATTCTTCACGGCGGCGACCATGATGGCGTGGTCGCCGCCTTCGTATTCGCGCCACAACTCACACTCGATGATAGCCGTCGCGTTGGCCAGGATCGGGTTGCCCAGTTCGCTCAACGTCCATTCGATGCCTTGCGCCTTATCCTTGCCCTTACGGGCGAAGGCGTAGGCTTCGCTTTGCTGGCCGCCGGACAGAACGTGAATCGCAAAGCGTTTATTTTTGATCAGTACGGGATAGGAATCAGAACTGTAATTGGGGCAGAACAGCACCAGCGCCGGGTCCATCGACAGTGAACTGAAGGCGCTGGCGGTCAGGCCGACAATCTGACCGTCATCGTCCAGGGTGGTGATAACGGTTACGCCGGACGGAAACGAGCCCATGACTTGTTTGTAGATGGCGGCATCGATCATTGGACAGTCCTCGGGTGATGTGACGCTGTTTTTATGTGTTTGTTGGTCTGATGGTATACCACAATTTAATCTTTGCAAGGGCTTTTGAGCTGAACCGATAAACGTGCCGCGTTCGTCGGAAACTCAACGTTTACGGGCTTTTTGGCTACTGGGTAGGCCAGTGTTTCAGCGAGGATGACGGATCAGATAGCGCCGTAAATTACGGATCAGTCTTGTGAAATGTTTGGAATACCATAATATGGTTCGCATCTGAGGGGCGACCAAAGAGTCCTCCCGGTTTGGCTTCATACAACGATAAGAACAGACAAACTCGAGTTCATGCATATGTCCCAGATGTGCCGGCAAGATCCGTTGATCGAGAATCACACGGTCGACTACGTCCCACTCGCGGAACGCCACGGGAAGGCCCGCGACCTTTTCACGCTTTGGTTCAGCACCAACATTGCGCCACTGCCCATCGTCACCGGCGCGATGGTGGTTCAGGTGTTCCATCTCGATTTGCTCTGGGGGCTGCTGGCAATTGCGCTGGGGCACATGATCGGTGGCGTGGTGATTGCCCTGGCATCGGCGCAAGGCCCGCGCATGGGCATTCCGCAAATGGTCCAGAGTCGTGGCCAGTTCGGGCGCTACGGTGCGCTGTTGATCGTGTTCTTTGCAGCGATCATCTACATCGGGTTCTTCATTTCCAACATTGTGCTGGCGGGTAAATCGATCGTCGGCATTGCGCCGTCGGTGCCGGCACCGCTGAGCATTCTGATCGGTGCGCTGGCCGCCACGGCCATTGGCGTGATCGGCTACAACTTCATTCATACATTGAACCGCATCGGCACCTGGGTGATGGGCAGCGCCTTGCTGGCCGGCTTCATCTATATCTTCGCCCATGACTTGCCGGCGGACTTCCTGACTCGAGGCAGCTTCAACCTGTCCGGCTGGCTGGCGACGGTGTCGCTGGGGATTATCTGGCAGATCAGCTTTTCGCCGTACGTGTCCGACTATTCGCGTTACCTGCCGGCGGACATCGGCATTGCCAAACCGTTTTGGGCGACTTATCTGGGGGCAACGCTGGGCACGATTCTGTCGTTCAGCTTCGGCGCGGTGGCGGTGCTGGCGACGCCGGAAGGTACCGAAGCGATGGCAGCGGTCAAGCAGTCCACCGGCTGGCTGGGACCGATTCTGATGGTGTTGTTCCTGCTCAACATCATCAGCCACAACGCCCTTAATCTGTATGGCGCAGTGCTGTCGATCATCACCTCGATCCAGACCTTTGCCAGCCAATGGACACCGAGCATCAAGGTGCGGGTGGTGCTGTCGAGCGTGATCCTGGCGGGTTGCTGTGTGGTTGCGCTGGGCGCGTCGGCGGATTTCATTTCCGAGTTCATCGGTTTGATTCTGGCGCTGTTGCTGGTGCTGGTGCCGTGGGCGTCGATCAACCTGATCGACTTCTACCTGATCAAGCGAGGCTGCTACGACATCAGTTCGATCTTCCGTGCTGACGGTGGGATTTACGGGCGCTTCAACCTGCACGCGATCGTGGCGTATTTCATTGGCATCATCGTGCAGTTGCCGTTCGCCAACACTTCACTGTACATCGGGCCGTACGCCAATCTGGTGGAGGGTGCAGACCTGTCGTGGCTGGTTGGCCTGGTGGTGACGGTTCCGCTGTATTACTGCCTGGCGACGCGTGGCCAGACTCAGCAGAGCAGGGCGGTCAGGTTGGGTTATACCGACTGATTGACGTCTGCAGTACAAGCAATGCCCGGCCAATCGCCGGGCATTGTTGTTTCCGCATCTCGGCGGACATTCAAATTGGCCACATCTATCCCCTTTTGGCCAATCGCCCACTGTGCTCGCGCTATGCTGTCAGCAAGAATCGAAGCCATAACTAAACGCTTAACCTTTTTACCCTCGGCGACCTTTAACGCCGCTGCCGTGTACAGAACATAAAAACCATCGAACTCACGTCGCATTCTGGGGAAACAACCATGGTCACGATGAAACGTATTCTGGGTGCCACCGTGTGTGGGCTGACGCTACTGGCCAGCGCCGTCCAGGCCGAGCAGCGTGAGCTGCGGGTGTACAACTGGGCGGATTACATTCTGCCGTCCGTACCCAAGGATTTCGCTGCGAAAAGCGGTATCAAAGTGACCTGGGACACCTTCGACACCAACGAATCCCTGGAGGCCAAGCTGTTGACCGGTAACTCCGGTTACGACCTGGTGGTGCCGTCGAACCAGTTCCTCGATACACAGATCAAGGCCGGCGTGTTCCAGAAACTCGACAAGTCCAAGCTGCCGAACTGGAGTCATCAGGATCCGCAATTGTTGAAGCTGCTCGACAAGAACGACCCCGGCAACCAATACGGTGTGCCGTACATGGTCGGTACCGTGCTGATCGGTTTCAACCCGGCCAAGGTCAAGGCCGCGCTGGGCGACAATGCGCCGGTGGACAGTTGGGATCTGGTGTTCAAACCCGAGAACATGGAAAAACTCAAATCCTGCGGCGTAGCGATGCTTGATTCGCCGTCCGAGATCCTGCCGCTGGCCCTGCATTATCTGGGGCTCGACCCGAACAGCCAGAACCCCGCCGACTATGAAAAAGCCAAAGAGTTGATGCTTAAGGTTCGCCCCTACGTGACTTACTTCAACTCGGCCAAATACATGACCGACATTGCCAATGGCGATATTTGCGTAGCCATCGGTTATTCCGGCAGTTTCTACCAGTTCGGCAACCGCGCCAAAGAGGCGGGCAACGGCGTAGTGGTCGACTGGCGCTTGCCGAAGGAAGGCGCGCCGATCTGGTTCGACACCTTCGCCATTCCGAAGAGCGCGAAGAACGTTGCCGAGGCTCACGAGTTCCTCAATACCTTGCTTGATCCGAAGGTGATCGCGCCGATCAGTGATTTCCTCGGTTACCCGAACGCGAACAAGGATTCGATGGCGCTGATCAACAAGGAAATCACCGGCAACCCGAACCTGACGCCGACCCCCGAAGCGCTGAAAAACCTCTACGTGGTGCAGCCACTGCCGCAAAAACTTGAGCGCGTGCGCACTCGCGTCTGGACCAGCATCAAGTCAGACAAGTAATAATCACCGCCATTCAAATGTGGGAGCGAGCCTGTTCGCGAAAGCGGTGGGTCATTCATCTTTGATGTTGACTGGCCCGACGCCTTCGCGAGCAGGCTCGCTCCCACAGGGTTTTGTGGGGTTTCATTCAGTTCGGTGTTCGGCATCTTTGGTCATGACCAAGCTGAGCAAGACTGAGCCGAAGATCACGCTCCCAACCACCGCCAGCGACCACTCCACCGGCATGTGCACCCACGGCATCAACACCATCTTGCCGCCAATGAATACCAGCACAATCGCCAATCCGTACTTGAGCAGATGAAAGCGGTCGGCCATGTCCGCGAGCAGAAAGTACAGCGCCCGCAGGCCCATGATCGCGAAGATGTTCGAGGTGAAGACGATAAACGGGTCAGTGGTGACGGCGAAAATCGCCGGGATGCTGTCCACCGCAAACATCAAGTCGCTGGCCTCGATCAACACCAGCACCAGAAACATCGGCGTGGCCCAGCGCACGCCGTTCTGCAACACGAAAAAGCGTTCGCCATGAAAGCCTTTGGTGATCCGCAAATGCCCGCGCACCCAACGCAGCAGCGGGTTTTTGTCGAGGTCCGGTTGTTGTTCGGCGAACATCAACATCTTGATCCCGGTGAAGATCAGGAACACGCCGAAGGCGTACAGCAGCCATTCGAACTGCGACACCAGCCAAACCCCGGCGAAGATCATCACGGCGCGCATCACAATGGCTCCGAGCACGCCGTACAACAGCACCCGGCGTTGCAGCTCCGGCGGTACGGCGAAGTAGCTGAAGATCATCACGAAAACGAACATGTTGTCGATCGACAGCGACTGCTCGATCAGATAACCGGTCAGAAATTCCAGACTCTTTTGTCTGGCGATTTCAGCGCCGAACGCACCGTGCAGGTACCACCAGAGCAACGCCGCAAAACTCAATGCCAACAAGCACCAGGCGATGACCCAGGACAAGGCTTCGCGGACCGAGACCCGGTGCGCCTTGCGTCCACCGAAGACAAACAGGTCCAGGGCAAGCATGGCAAGGACGAAGATGATAAAGGCGCCCCACATCCACGGTTCGCCGATATTGATGTTGTTGGCTGGCATGTCACGCCCCCTGTCTCGTTGTTGTATTCAGGTCAGACGAGGCCATGCTAGCGATGCGTTTGCCGCAAAGAAAAATCGTTTATTTCTCGGGTAGAGTTCGTTAAAAACGAATTGTCGGCGCAACGTCGCGCGTCGATCCTTGTTCACTGGTTTGCGCCCCCTCGGCGCAACGCTTGCGGAGGATGTGCTGGAGGCATGGGCGGGGCGCTGAGCGCGTACATAATGTCCACGATAGAAAAGCAAGCTGACGCTCATGAACGATAGTTCAGCGAAATAAATGCAGCAAAAACGATAGGTGAGATATATCGAATGCCAAACACTGCAAAAGACAAGCTTTCCGTTTGGCATTCGCAATAGTCGATTGCTTTAATGTGACGGGCCTGTTTTTCAAATGTCTCCGGTTTTTACCAGATAGAATTCACCTGCCACTTCGTATTCCGAGCCCTTATAAATGACTTTAAAGTGAAAGGTGCCTTCAATTGAGCCTTTTTGTGCATCTCGAGTGAAAGTGATGCTGCCTTCGTGGGCACGTTGCCAGAGGCCTCCTGCATCTAACATTACCCCTACCGATGTATCGTCGTTCTTGATTGCATATGTGCCACTCGTTAGGTCGCGGGGCATGTTAAAGCTGATCCCCTTGATTACATGTTCAGAGACATCGAATGCATAAAAAGTGACGGTGTCTTCTGTGAACGACTCGTATTTAAACCGGGTGGGATGGTATTTATCGAAGGGAGGTGTTGAAGGTGTGAAAGCCGCTTTTAAATATGATTCTTGTGTGTTTTTTTCGTCCGAAGTTCGCAGGAGCTGACGCTTTTCATCAAGTCCAAACTTGGCGAGATTGATATTGTTATTCATGGCTAGATTTCCTGAGTAATGAGTGGTTTATTGCTTGTGGGTGAATGGCTGAATAGCCAAGCCCCAATAAAACATTACTCTTTACTTGGGCGTCGTTGCGACTGTCAGATATGACAGTTGCTACTTAGTCTGATTTATGCTTTCGACTTCAGGTTGTTGCAGCCGCAGGCGGATTGAAGCCTGCCAGGCTCCAATCCCCGCGTGCTGATTATTTGCCTGCCGACAACGGCGGCGTGCGCGGTGGCACCAAGCGTCTGGAACCGGTCGACTCGAACGCCGAGGCCAGGCGTAGCAGCGCCGAGTCGTCGTAGGCGCGACCGGCGAAGGTCAGCCCGACCGGCATGCCGATGTCGGCCATGATGCCCATCGGCACGGTGACGGTCGGCACGCCGAGGTGACGGATTGCCAGATTGCCGTTGGCCACCCAGACGCCGTTACTCCAGGCAATGTCCGCCGATTGCGGATTGATATCGGCATCCGCCGGGCCAACGTCGGCGTTGGTCGGGAACAGCACCGCATCGAGCTTGAGCGAGTCCATCCAGTCTTCCAGATCGATTTTGCGGGTCTTTTCCAGGCCGCGCAGGCCGTCGGGCAGGGTCGGAATCTGATCCCATGGGGTGATACCGCGTTCGGCCATGCGTACGTATTCGTCCATGCCGGCGGCCAGATCACCTTCGCGGTTGGGCAACGTTCCAGGGTCGTGCGGGAAGATCTTCGGTCCGTCGACGTCGGCCAGACGGTTCAGTTTCGGATCGCCGTTGGCGCGCAGGAAATCATCGAACGCCCAGGCCGACAGGTCCCACAATTCGTGATGCAGAAACGCCTCGGAGACGATGCCGCGATTGAACACGGTTGGCGCGCCGGGACGGTCGCCTTCGCAGTTGGAGACCAGCGGGAAATCCACTTCGATGACTTCGGCACCGGCGGCTTCCAGCGCGGCGCGTGCCTGTTTCCACAGCTCGATCACCGACGCACGGGTGTTGATGCGTTGCCCGGTCGGGCCACCGATACCCGGCGCTTCGCTGGTGCCAGCCTCGGGGTCGGCATTGATGTACATCTTTGGCACGCCCAGGCGTTTACCCGCCAGTGCATCGGCGGTCACCGCAAGTTCCGCGTAGGAAGCCGGGCGCAGCGAGGCAACGCTCGGAATCGCCACCCAGGGTTGCAGGCGCCACAGATCGCCGCGCTTGTCGGCATCTTCGGCAGCCACCACGTCCAGCACTTCGAGCAAGTCCGCCATGGTCCGGGCGTAGGGCACGACCACGTCCATGGTCGGCGTCAGCGGCCAGTTGCCGCGCACCGAAATCACCCCGCGCGACGGTGTGTAGGCGCATAAGCCATTGTTCGACGCCGGGCCACGGCCACTCGACCACGTTTCCTCGGCGAGGCCGAACGCGGAAAAACTGGCAGCGGTGGCGGTGCCGGCGCCGTTGGACGAACCGGAAGCGAAGGGCGCCGTCAGGTAGTCAGCGTTGTACGGGCTCTCGGCCCGGCCATAGACACCGCGCTGCATGCCGCCATTGGCCATCGGCGGCATGTTGGTCTTGCCCAGGCAGATCGCCCCGGCGGCGCGCAGTCGCTCGATGGTGAAAGCATCGCGATGGGCGACCAGATCGACAAACGCCGGGCTGCCCGACGCAGCGGTCAGGCCTTTGACCAGATAACTGTCCTTGGCGGTGTAGGGAATGCCATCCAGCGGGCCGAGTGTCTGGCCTTTGGCTCGGCGCTCGTCGGCAGCCTCGGCTTCTTTGAGGGCTTGCGGGTTGCGCACCACCACAGCATTGAGTGCCGTGTCGGTGTTTGTGCCGTCGTAAGCGTCGATCCGCGCCAGATAAGCCTGCACCAGCTCCACCGAGGTGGTCTGACCAGCTTCGAGGGCAGCGCGCAATTGGGCAATGGAAACTTCAGTGACTTCGATCATGCTGTTACCGCCGACAGGTTCGCTAAAGGAGGGGTCATCATTGTTATCGTCAAAAATCCTGATGGGCGAAACTCTACCCTGAACTTTGCCGATTGGCATGTGCTAATTCGATAAATATCGACAAACTCAACGGAAAAATTCCCCGGGCGTCTCACCGAACTGTTGGCGAAATGCAGCAATGAACGCCGACGTCGAGTCATACCCGCAGGCCAAAGCCACGTCGGTGACGCGTTCGCCCCTCTCCAGCGGCGTCAGTGCTCCGAGTAGACGCAGGCGCTGGCGCCATGCGCGAAAAGTCAGACCTGTGTCGCGCAGAAACAGGCGGCTAAGGGTTTTTTCGGTCACGCCGAATTTCTCGCTCCAGTGACTGAGTGTGGTGGGTTGTTCCGGATGCTGCTCAAGACTCTGATAGATCTGGCGTAAGCGGCTGTCTTGCGGCAGTGGCAACATCAGGTCGATTTGGGGGGCGTCGGCCAACTGATCGAGGATCACCTGGGCCAGGCGACCGTGCGGGCCGCCTTGGTCATACTCGACAGGAATCTGACTAAAGGCGCGGATCAACTCACGCAGCAAGTCGCTGACGCCGAGCACATGACAGCGCTCGGCCGCCCATCCAGCGACGCTGCAATCGATGTACAGGCTGCGCATTTCGGTGTGCGGTGAACTGAAGACCCGATGCGGCACGCCTGCCGGAATCCACACCGCGCGTTCGGGTGGGGCGACGAAGCGTCCGGCGCTGGTCTGCACTTCGAGCACGCCCTGAATCGCGTATGACAATTGCACCCACGGATGACTGTGGCGCCGGGTCAATGCCCGATTGGGCAGCGATTCTGTGCGGCCGTACAGCGGGCGTGGCAGGCTGGGCAGTCCGGGAATACTGCGTCTGACGCTTTTGTCGTGTCCTTTTGGCGGCATCTGGCGGTTCTTCGGCGTTAGTCGGTAATTGCCCGTCACGTTAGAGTCGCAATCACGTACTGGCAACCCCCGGATGAGCAAACCATGACCCGCCCAAGATTCTTGCCCGACAACTTCACCCTGACCCTGATCGGCGTTGTGCTGCTGGCCAGTTTTCTGCCGGCCAGCGGTCAGGTCGCGGTCGGTTTCGGCTGGCTGACCAACATCGCCATTGCGCTGCTGTTTTTCCTCCACGGCGCCAAGCTCTCGCGTGAATCGATCATCGCCGGCGCCGGCCACTGGCGCCTGCATCTGCTCGTGTTCGGCCTGACGTTTGTCCTGTTCCCGCTATTGGGGCTGGCGCTGAAACCGCTGTTGTCGCCGTTGATCGGCGACCCGTTGTACATGGGCATGCTTTACCTCTGCGCGTTGCCGGCCACGGTGCAGTCGGCCATCGCCTTTACTTCGCTGGCGCGGGGCAATATTCCCGCTGCGATTTGCAGTGCGGCGGCGTCCAGCCTGTTCGGGATTTTTCTCACGCCGCTGTTGGTGACACTGCTGCTCAACGTCCACGGCGACGGCGGTTCGACCCTCGACGCGATGCTGAAAATCAGCGTGCAACTGCTGCTGCCATTCATCGCCGGGCAGATCGCCCGGCGCTGGATCGGCGCGTGGGTAGGGCGTAACAAGAACTGGCTGAAGTTTGTCGATCAGGGCTCGATTTTGCTGGTGGTCTACGGCGCATTCAGCGAAGCGGTCAACGAAGGTATCTGGCATCAGATTCCACTCTTCGAGCTGTTGGGGTTGGTGGTGGTCTGCTGCATCTTGCTGACGCTGGTATTGGTGGCATCGACGTTGCTGGGCAAGGCGTTCGGTTTCAGCCAGGAAGATCGCATCACCATTCTGTTCTGCGGCTCGAAAAAGAGCCTGGCCACCGGTGTGCCTATGGCGCAGGTGTTGTTCGCCGGTAGCACTATCGGCGTACTGATTCTGCCGCTGATGCTGTTCCATCAGATCCAGTTGATGGTCTGTGCGGTGTTGGCGCAGCGCTACGCAAAACGCCCGGAATCGGTGCCGGAACTGATGGCGCAGGTCGATCCTTGATCCGTTGACCTCATTGCAGGGGCGCACGTACAGCAGTGTCATTGGCCGAACACAGGCTTCGCACCTACGCTGTTGAGCTACCGATAATTGAATGAGGTCTTGGGTCATGGCAAAGGTAAAGGGCAAGGACAAGGACAAGAAAAAAAGCGCCAGACAACCGACCCTTGAGCCAGCAAAGCTGAAAAACAAGGACTACCTCGAACATCTGCGCCGCTTGCACATTGAGGTGGTCAAGTTGCAGGAATGGGTCAAGGCCAAGGGCATCAAGGTGTGCATCGTTTTCGAAGGGCGCGACGGTGCCGGCAAGGGCGGGACGATCAAGGCGCTGACCGAGCGCATCAGCCCGCGGGTGTTCCGTGTCGTCGCGTTGCCGGCGCCGACTGAACGCGAAAAAAGCCAGATGTATATTCAACGCTACCTGCCGCACTTGCCGGCCGCCGGCGAGGTGGTGATTTTTGATCGCAGTTGGTACAACCGCGCCGGCGTCGAGCGTGTGATGGGTTTTTGCACTGAAGAGCAGGTGGCCGGTTTCCTCAAGGCGGTCCCGGCGGTGGAGCGCGCCATCGTTGATTCCGGCGTGATCCTGCTCAAGTACTGGCTCGAGGTCAGCGAGCAAGAGCAGACTCGGCGCCTTCAGGCGCGTATCCGGGACGGGCGCAAGATATGGAAACTGACGCCCATGGACCTCAAGTCCTACAACCGTTGGTATGACTATTCACGCGCGCGTGATGCGATGTTTGCCGCAACGGATTCCGAGCACGCTCCATGGCGAGTGGCTGATTCGAACGACAAGCGCCGGGCACGCCTGAACATCATCACCGATCTGCTCAGCCACATCCCTTACGAGGACGTGGAGCGTGAGTCGGTAACACTGCCAAAACGCCAGAAGCCTGCGGGCTATCGGGAGCCGGATTACCCCTACAATCGTGTGCCGGAAAAATTCTGAAGGGGCGGCTGGAGCATCCGCTCCAGCCATGGCCGTGTATCAGCGTCGATGCATTCGCGGCTGGATCTGCTGGGTGGGCACGATGCCCGCCCCTGTTCGATTGTTGCCACCGTTCACTGACGATTGGTTTTGCGGGTCGCGTTCATCTCTACTGCCATTGTCGTGGCAAGACGATCCGCCCAGACAGATGGCGATGGCGAGCAGCAAGAGCGGGCTTATCGATGGGTACATGGCAACCTCCATCACTTGTACGTCAAGCGACCTGGATTCCGGTCCATGGAGTTTTATCAAGAAGGGGGGCGTAGTGCGCAGAGATGTGCAGCGGCTACGCGTTCTCCAAGCATAGGCGATGGTCGGGACCTCCTGTCAGAAAGTCGCGGCAGATGGCTTGGTGAATGGGGGGGGCAATCGACAAGATGCCACTCAACCGACCCCGGTATATCGCACGGCTGCTGCCGCCCGGGAGGGTACGTTTAACGCGCGCAACAACGAAGACACATGAATCCTCACCGTAAACGGCGAGATATCCAGCGCCCGGGCAATTTCCTTGTTGGTCTTGCCCTGAGCGATCAGCCGTAACACCTCCTGCTGACGGGGCGTGAGGGCGGCACCGGTTTCCAGCCGCAGCAAGCCTGACGGGGTAAACTTCACCAGCACTTCACCTTCGCGGATTGCCAGGATCGCTTGGCCGATCTCGTCCGGGGCAATGTTTTTGCCGATGAAACCGTCGATGCCCGCCGCCATGACTTCGCTGATCAGAGCCTCATCATCCACCATCGACACCACGATCAGCGTGGTGCGCGGCAGGCGTCGGCGTAGTTCGGCGAGCTGGCTGACGCAGGTGAGGCCGGGAAAACGCAGATCCAGAATCGGGCTGTCCGGCTCATCACCGCAGGGCAACAGCGCCATTACGGCGTCCAGGTCGCCAGCTTCTTCAAGACTCGCTTCGGGCAGCAGACGCTGGACAGTGCGCAGCATGGCCTCGCGAAACATCGGGTGATCGTCGGCTATGATGATTCGGTATGTCATGGCGTGACCCTCCCTGGGTCAGGCGTTGTTCTTGGCAAGCACCTTAGCACTGGGCGCACTGGTTGCCTGTAGGCTCATTCCGAATATGACGATTGCGACACAAGGACGTTAATCATGAAGTTCGAGAAAAACACCGAACTCGATCAGGCTAACCTGCGCATCATCATCGCCAGCATTGCGGTGGTCTACATCGGCGTACTTGGCTTTTTGCCGGGCCAGCGCTTCGATACCTACCTGCCGGTGATTACCTATATTGGTCTGTTTTTGCTGGTCTCAATCGTGCTGCGTCAGACGATAGTGCGCTGGCCGGGGCATTACCCGGCGCGGCGGATTTTCGCCATGGTCCACGACTACACCGGTACCTGTTTCGGGCTGGTGGTGGGCGGCGAGGCGGCGTTGCCGCTGTACGCGGTGATTATCTGGGTCAACCTCGGCAATGGTATGCGTTACGGTTCGCGCTATCTGGCGATTGCCACGGTACTGGCGTTGTTGGCCTTGCTGGTGGTGTATCGCCTGACGCCGGTGTGGCAGGCGCAACCGTTCATGGTATTGATGCTGATGATCACCAGCACGGTGATCCCGTTCTACGCGCACCTGCTGCTGGAGCGCACGCGCAAGGCTTCCGAAGAAGCGGTCGCGGCCAATCTGGAAAAATCACGCTTTCTCGCCCAGGCCAGCCATGACTTGCGTCAGCCGATTCACTCCATCGGCCTGTTTACCGCGTGTCTGCGTGAGTCGCGGTTGGGGGATGAGGAGCGGCGGCTGGTCGACAACATCGACCGTTCGCTGCTCAATGTGTCGCAGTTGTTCCGCTCGATTCTCGACCTGTACACCCTCGATAACGGGCGGATTCTGCCAAAACTGCAAGCCGTGAATCTGGGCGAGTGGCTTGCCGATCTGATTCGCCAGAACGCCGAAGCCGCACGTTGGGCAGGCGTGGAATTGCGCCTGCGACCTTGTGAACACTGGGTTCGAACCGACCCGGCGCTGCTCGCGACCATGGTGCAGAACGTGCTGTCCAACTGTTTCAAATACGGCGCGCACCAGCCGGTGCTGATTGGCGTGCGCAAGCGCGGGGCAGGACTGGCCATTGTCATCCATGACCGCGGCAACGGCATCGCCGAGGAGCATTTGCCCAAGGTTTTCGAGGAGTTTTACCGGGTTCGTCAGGTGCGCGACAAAGATGTCGAAGGCGTGGGGCTGGGCCTGTCGATCGTCAAACGTCTGGGGCAGTTGATCGGAGTCGAAGTCGCGCTGCGTTCACGACTCGGGCGGGGTACGGCTGTCACCTTGTCTGGCTTGCCATTGGCGGCGCCGCAGCAGATGCAGATCAACCGCGATGACGCACGACAAGTCGGCCTGTTGACCGGTCTGAAGGTGTGTCTGGTGGAGGATGACCGCAACGTGCTGATGGCGACCTCGGCGTTGCTGGAGCGTTGGGGCTGTGAGGTGCAGGCCGAACTGAGCGGGCGGGATCTGACCACCGATTGCGACATCATCGTCGCCGACTACGATCTTGGCAGCCATGCTACGGGTATCGAGTGTATTGACGACGTGCGCCGCCAACGCGGCTTTGCGGTGCCAGCGATGATCATCACCGGGCATGACATCGAAAAAATACAGGCGGCCTTGCACGACCGCCAAATTGCCATCCTGTCCAAACCGGTACGCCCGGCCGAGCTGCGCGCGACCTTGCGTGCCCTGCGCGACCTGCAAACCGAGCCGGTCGAGGAGGTTTAGCTCAACGCTTGCAGAGATAGTCCTGAGTGATGGTGGTTTGCAGGCAGTTGTACTGGCCCATGGTGCGGCAGATGTTTTTCTCTGAGCCGGTCACCTCGGCATTTTTGTAACCCCAGGTCTTGCAGCGTTGCGAGGCGACGGTCAGGCCTTGTTCGGCGCTGGTCTGGCCGCTTTCGAACTGGCCCAGTTCATAGGAAACCTGGACGACGCCATCGTTTTTGCTGCCGCCTGTGGCCTCCCATTGTTTCGGCGTGGCGCAGCCGGTCAGGAAGAGCGCGGTGAGGGTGAGTGTTGCGATCAGGGTTTTCATGATGGGACGTAGTCCTTTACCGAGGCGGGAGAGTTATTGAAACGGAATTGGCGAAGCGCCTTTGGGCAGGCACGACAGGGGCGGCGTCATCATGCCCATGCTGGCCACGGCGATGATGACGCCGCTGGGCAATTCACAGTTGTATTCCCCGGCCGGGGTGTAGGCGGTGTAGTAGGTGAGGGTGCTGTCGTTGCGGATGTTGTCGATTTTCGAGACCGGTTTGCCGATAACGGTTTGCGCGCGTTCTTTCATGCTGGCTTCGGTGGGTTTGACGGTCTGGCACCCGGCGATGCCGAGCAGCAGGGCACTGACGACAGTCATTTTGCAGAGGGGGATATGCAGTTTCATGGTGTTTCTTCCTTGGTGTTGTTCTGATTTCCAGGCACAACGATCCTGAGCACCGCCAGGTGGCAGTGTTGAGGAACATCGAGGGTTGCGAGGGAATATAGCGCCGGGTGGCGGGGCGGTCGATTAGCACAAATGTGCTAGTGCGCAGCGGGAATGGACGGGCGTTAGGCGCTTCCCTTCCTGCTTGTTCTGCGCAAAGCTCAAATCAGTCTAAAAACCCTGCGCCGCCTCCGTAAGCGTTTGCTAGGCTCAAAGGTGTAGGTGAAGACGCAGACTGATGCGCAAACGGATAGCAAGGGGACGTGGGGCGCGTTCCGAAGGGTACACGGTTAGAAAGATCTCCGCGCTGAGATCCAGCCCTTATGCCGTGTGAAGCAGCCGAGGCCGTACTTTTCAATTCGCCCGGTACTGTGAGAAGCCTGATAAACCTTGTAAGCCAGAGACCAGCGCTGGCCGCCTACTCGAACCAACAAAGCCCGCATCGTGCGGGCTTTGTCGTTCTTGCAGGTCTAGATTTTCGACAGTGCGTGCGCCAGATCAGCGCGCAGGTCTTCGATGTCTTCAACACCCACCGACAGACGCACCAGGCCGTCACCGATGCCCAGTTTCGCCCGGGTTTCAGGCGGAATGGTGGCGTGGGTCATGATCGCCGGGTGCTCGATCAGGCTCTCGACGCCCCCCAGGCTTTCGGCCAGCGCGAAGATTTCCACGTTCTCCAGGAAGCGCCGCGCGCCAGCCAGATCCGTATTCAGATCAACAGAAATCATCCCGCCGAAACCGCGCATCTGCCGCTTGGCCAATTCATGCTGCGGGTGGGACGCCAAACCTGGGTAGTAGACGCGTTTGACCTGTGGCTGCTGCTCCAGCCACTGCGCCAGATCCAGGGCGTTGCTGCAATGCCGCTCCATGCGCAGCGCCAGAGTCTTCACTCCACGCAACGTCAGAAACGCGTCGAACGGCCCGGAAATCGCACCGACCGCGTTTTGCAAAAAGCCCAGTCGTTCGGCCAGTTCTGCGTTCTGCCCGACCACGGCGATACCGCCGATGACGTCGGAGTGCCCGTTGAGATACTTGGTGGTCGAGTGCAACACGATGTCGAAACCCAGTTCCAGCGGACGCTGGATATACGGGCTGGCGAAGGTGTTGTCGGCCACACTGATGATCCCGCGGGCACGGCAGATGCGCGCGATGGCAGCCAGATCCGACAGGCTCAGCAGCGGGTTGGTCGGCGACTCGACGATGACCAGGCGCGTGTCGTCCTGCAGCGCCGCTTCAAACGCCGACAGGTCAGTCAGATCGACGTAGCTGAAACGATGCCCGGCGCTGCGCTGGCGCACCTTGTCGAACAGGCGGAAGGTGCCGCCGTACAGGTCATTGCCGGAGATAACGTGCGACCCGGCATCGATCAGTTCGAGGACCGTGGAAATCGTCGCCAGCCCGGACGCGAACGCAAACGCCTGAGTGCCCCCTTCCAGATCCGCCACGCAACGCTCCAGCGCGAAGCGCGTCGGGTTGTGCGAGCGGCCGTAGTCGAAGCCCTTGTGCACGCCGGGGCTGTCTTGCAGGTAGGTGGAGTTGGCGTAGATTGGCGGCATCAGCGCCCCGGTGGTCGGGTCAGGCTCCTGCCCGGCATGGATCACTCGGGTCGCGAAGCCTTGGGGATTCTTGTCGTGCTGACTCATGCGAGGGATCTCCGTAATTGGTTGAGCATGTCGGTGCGAGTGATCAGGCCATGGAAGCCAGAAGCGTCGGCGATGATGGCGACGAGGCCGCGGCTGAGCACTGATTCCAGTTCAGAGAGGGGCGCACCGGGGGCGAGGGTTTGCAGTTTGTCGGTCATCACGCTGGAGACCGACTGGCTGAAACGCGCGGCATCTTCGTGAACGGCCAGCAGGATGTCCGATTCGTCGATCACGCCGACCAGTGCCTTGCCTTCAACCAGCACCGGCAGTTGCGAAACGTCCGCCAGTCGCATGCGCTGGAACGCGGTCAGCAAGGTGTCGTCGGGACCGACGCTGATCACCCGGCCATCCTCGAAACGTCGGGCGATCAGATCGCGCAAGTCGCCGTAGCCCTTGCGCTGCAACAAGCCCTGATCGGTCATCCATTGGTCGTTGTAGACCTTCGACAAGTAGCGCGTGCCGGTGTCGCAAACGAAACTGACCACGCGTTTTGGCTCGGTTTGTTCGCGGCAATAACGCAGCGCGGCGGCGAGCAGGGTACCGGTCGACGAGCCGCCGAGAATGCCTTCGGCTTTGAGTAATTGACGGGCGTGATCGAAGCTTTCTTCGTCGCTGATCGAATACGCGTGGCGCACGCTGGAGAGGTCGGTGATCGACGGAATGAAGTCTTCGCCGATGCCTTCGACCGCCCACGAACCGGGGGTTGGCAGCGAGCCGTCGCGGCTGTATTGCGCCATCACCGAGCCGACCGGATCGGCCAGGACCATTTGCAGATCCGGTTGTACGCGTTTGAAGAAACGCGTCAGCCCGGTCAGGGTGCCGGCCGAACCCACACCGACGACGATGGCGTCCAGATCATGTTCAGTCTGTGCCCAGATCTCCGGCGCGGTGCTGCATTCATGAGCCAGCGGGTTGGCCGGATTGTTGAACTGGTCGGCGAAGAACGCGCCGGGAATGTCTTTCGCCAGTCGCGCGGCGACGTCCTGGTAATACTCGGGATGGCCCTTGCCGACATCGGAACGGGTGATGTGTACTTCGGCGCCCATGGCCTTCAAGTGCAGGACTTTCTCGGTGGACATCTTGTCGGGCACCACCAGCACCACGCGATAACCTTTGGCGCGGCCGACCAGTGCCAGGCCCAGGCCGGTGTTGCCGGCGGTGGCCTCGACGATGGTGCCACCGGGTTTCAGGCGGCCATCACGTTCAGCGGCATCGATCATCGCCAGACCGATGCGATCTTTGATCGAACCGCCGGGGTTTTGTGATTCGAGTTTGAGAAACAGTGTGCAGGGGCCGGTATCGAAGCGGGTCACTTGTACCAGCGGCGTATTGCCGATCAGCCCAAGTACGGCAGGGCGTGAATCCTTTGACATCTCTTCACCTCTTTGTGGTGTTGATCGCGTTCCATTCGCGGGGAATAAGCTCGCGTGCAACATAGGCTCAGACCGGGGCCGTCGCAACCTTTAGTCGCCCGCAAATACTGCCATTTCGATCTAACGATAGAACAAAAACACGGCGCGCACGGGCACGCTTCGAGCGCGTTTATATAGACGCGCCATCGAGTATTCAAAGGGCGCCTTCGTCATCACGAAACGCTTGATCTGCGGATAAATATCCTGCAGTGCAAACCGCTTCAGGATCGGAATGTCGCGCAGGGGCAACAGCGTTGTTCGAGCAGAGGCAGCGATGACTTGATCATGAGTAAAATTTGTGATCATCGCGATTAAATTGAGTTTGTCTCACTCGCTTGCGCTGCCGACAATGGCCGCCATCAACAGAACATTGGAGTTGTTTGTTATGGCACTGGCCCATTCCCTTGGATTTCCGCGCATCGGTCGCGACCGCGAACTGAAAAAGGCGCAAGAGGCGTTCTGGAAAGGAGAACTGAACGAGGCCGGGCTGCGTGAGGTCGGGCGCGATCTGCGCAAGGCTCACTGGGACTTGCAGCAACAGGCAGGCATCGAGCTGCTGCCGGTCGGCGACTTTGCCTGGTACGACCAGGTCCTGACGCACTCACTGATGTTCGGCGTGATCCCTGAACGCTTCCGTCCGCACGATGGCAAGGCCAGTCTGCAAACCTTGTTCAGCATGGCGCGCGGCGTCAGCGACAGTTGCTGCGGTGGTGCCCACGCGCAGGAAATGACCAAGTGGTTCGACACCAACTATCACTACCTGGTCCCGGAATTCAGCGCGGATCAACAGTTCCAGCTGGGCTGGGAGCAGTTGTTCGAAGAGGTCGAAGAGGCTCGCGCGCTGGGCCACAACGTCAAACCGGTGATTATCGGTCCGCTGACGTATTTGTGGTTGGGCAAGGCCAAAGGTGCCGAGTTCGACAAGCTCGAACTGCTCGATCGTCTGCTGCCGCTGTATGGTCAGATCTTTGCGCGGCTCGCCGCCCAAGGCGTGGAGTGGGTGCAGATCGACGAGCCGATTCTGGTGCTCGACCTGCCGCAGGAATGGAAAAACGCCTTTGAGCGTGCCTACAACCAGATCCAGCGTGACCCGCTGAAGAAACTGCTCGCCACTTACTTTGGTGGTCTGGAAGAAAACCTCGGTCTGGCCGCCAACTTGCCCGTTGATGGTTTGCACATTGATCTGGTGCGCGCACCGGAGCAATACCCGACCATTCTTGATCGTCTGCCGGCCTACAAAGTGTTGTCCCTGGGCGTGGTCAACGGCCGTAACGTCTGGCGTTGCGATCTGGAAAATGCCTTGGCGACTTTACGCCATGCCCATGAGCGTCTGGGTGAGCGCCTGTGGGTGGCGCCGTCCTGCTCGCTGCTGCACAGCCCGGTGGATCTGGGGCGTGAAGACAAGCTCGATGCCGAGCTGAAAAGCTGGCTGGCCTTTGCCGTGCAGAAGTGCGAAGAAGTCGCGGTTCTGGCGCAAGCGGTCAATGAACCTGAAGCGCCGAAAGTGCTGCGCGCACTGACTGAAAGCCGTTCGGTACAGGCTGCTCGCGCTGCGTCGCCACGTATTCACAAACCGGCCGTTCAGGCTCGTGTCGCCGCAATTACGGCCAAGGACAGTCAGCGTCAGTCGCTGTTCGCCCAGCGCATCGCCAAGCAGCGTGCCGGTCTGGATCTGCCGCTGTTCCCGACCACGACCATCGGTTCGTTCCCGCAAACCGCGTCGATCCGCCTCGCTCGCCAGTCGTTCAAGCAAGGCAAACTCAGTGAAGGCGAGTACACCGAAGCCATGCACAGCGAGATCCGCCACGCGGTGGAAATCCAGGAGCGTCTGGGCCTCGACGTGCTGGTGCACGGTGAAGCCGAGCGTAACGACATGGTCGAGTACTTCGCCGAGCAACTCGACGGGTATGTATTCACCCGTTTCGGTTGGGTGCAAAGCTACGGCTCACGTTGCGTGAAACCGGCGGTGATCTTTGGCGACCTCAGCCGTCCGAAAGCCATGACTGTCGAATGGATTCGCTACGCTCAAGGCCTGACCGACAAAGTCATGAAAGGCATGCTGACCGGTCCGGTGACCATGCTGATGTGGTCGTTCCCGCGTGAAGACGTCAGCCGTGAAGTGCAGGCCCGCCAATTGGCGCTGGCGATTCGCGACGAAGTGGTCGATCTGGAAGCCGCCGGCATCAAGATCGTGCAGATCGACGAAGCGGCGTTCCGTGAAGGCCTGCCGTTGCGTCAGGCGCAGTGGCAGCCTTATCTGGATTGGGCGACGGAAGTATTTCGCCTGTGCGCCTCGGGTGTGCGCGACGAGACCCAGATCCACACGCACATGTGCTACAGCGAGTTCAATGATGTGATCGAGTCCATTGCAGCAATGGACGCCGACGTGATCACCATCGAAACCTCGCGTTCGGACATGGAGTTGCTGGAGGCTTTCGAAGCCTTCGCTTACCCGAACGACATTGGCCCGGGCGTCTATGATATTCACTCGCCACGGGTGCCGGATGCCTCGGAAATGGTCAATCTGCTGCGCAAAGCGGCCAAGCGGATTCCGGCCGAGCGGCTGTGGGTCAACCCGGATTGCGGTTTGAAAACCCGTGGCTGGCCGGAGACCGAAGCGGCGTTGGTGCACATGGTCACCGCCGCCCGCCAGCTGCGTAAAGAGCTGGCGTAACACTCTGGCTGCATGAAACACAACACCTGTGGGAGCGAGCCTGCTCGCGAAAGCGTCCGGTCAGTCAACATCAATGTTGGATGATCTGCCGCCTTCGCGAGCAGGCTCGCTCCCACAGGGTTTTGTGTAAGGCATGAGATTCTGGATGGCCTCACGGGACTTGTTGTTGCTACTGTGGCCAGCCGCAGTCCAGGTGTTTACCGCTACATGAGTCATCAACCGATTATTCAGGCCGTGTCCGACGCCGACATTCCTGAAGTTCTTGATTTTGTTCTAAACGCCCGCGCCGAGCTTTTTCCCAAGCTGAGCGCGACCGGCATGCCTGATGATCTGGCGCGGTTCGCCGAGGTTTATCTGCGTGGGGCAGGGCGTTTTCTGATTGCTCGCCAGGCGGGGCAGATCGTTGCCTCGATTGGCTATCTGCCATACGACCGACGCTTTCCGAACCTTGATTATCCCGACCGTAACGTGGTGGAAATCGTGCGCCTGTTCGTCGTGCCTGCACAACGGCGATCCGGGTTGGCGGGCGCGTTGTACCGATCACTCAAAGACCTGGCACTGGCCGACGGAGTTGAGGTGATCTATCTGCACACCCATCCGTTTCTGCCGGGCGCCATCGCGTTCTGGCAACGGCAAGGTTTCGAGATCATCGACGTCGACGCTGACCCGATCTGGCAAACAACTCACCTGCAAAACGTCATAAGTGAAATCTGAGAATCTGCGCCCCATCAAACGGCTCCGTCAGGTAATGCGCCCTGACCCCGAGCGGCTTCTGTAAGCGCTGCGGTGTCAGCACCTCCAGCGGCTCGCCTAACGCCACCCGCCGCCCGCGTTCCAGTACCGCCTGAGGTGTCGGCGCGTGCTGGAAGGTCAGGGTGCTGCCGCAGTTTTCGATCATCAGCTCCGGTCGTCGATCAGCGCCGCTGAAGGGCGGACGAATCTGTCGTGGCGAGGATCAGTGCTGGCTCATCAAACCGTGCAACACGCCTAACCGCAGACCCGGTTCGGAGGGCAGCATTTGCGCAATGCCGAACACTTTGAACGCCGCCAGCATCAACACCAGCCCACCGGGCAGAATGCTCTGGCGGTGTGGTTGCAGGCCGGCGAGCTTGAGCTGTTGCACGTTGTTGACCTTCAACAGCAGCAGCGACAGGCGCAGCAGTCCGCCATAGGTGATGCCGTCCTGACCGAAGTCGTTGAGGTGGTTGGCCTTGAGCACTTTGGCAAGCATGCGCGCGGTGCCGGAGGAGCCGATGGTCTGCTGCCAGCCCTGAGCGCGATAGCGACGAGCAACTTTTTCAAACTGCAGGATGGCGAAGCGTTCGGCTTCCTGTAACGCGCCGGCGGACACATCGCCGCTGCGAAAGAACCGCGCGCTCAAAGTGCCGCTGCCGATGGCGATGCTCTCCGTCAATAAAGGTTGCGAGCCTTGGCCGAGGATCAGCTCCGTGGAGCCGCCGCCGATGTCGACCACCAGGCGCAGGTCTTCGGCGTTCGGCAAGGCGTGGGTCACGCCGGCGTAGACCAGCCGCGCCTCTTCATGGCCGCAAATGACGTCAATGGGAAAACCCAGATGCCGTTCGGCACTGGCCAGAAACAGTTGCGAATTGTCGGCTTCGCGCACCGCGCTGGTGGCCACCGCACGGACTCGACCGGCCTGGAAACCGCGCAGCTTCTTGCCGAACCGCGCCAACGCCTGCCAGCCACGATCCAGGGCCAACGCATCCAGCGCGCCGCCATCAAAACCCTCAGCAAGTCGCACCGGTTCACGCAGGGTTTTCACTTCCTGAATCTGCAAGCCTTTGCGGCTTCGCACTGACTGGCCGATCATCAGGCGAAAGGCATTCGAACCCAGGTCGATGGCGGCAAACAGCGAGGCGTCTTCTTTCATGGGAATCCTTGCAGAGCATCTGTCGCGAGGCTCAAGACGGTTTGCGAGGATTCTGCCGCGATCTTGATGACATCCTCATGACGGGGCAGGGGCGGTTCAATGAATGTGTGGCTGTCATGACACTGTCATTATCCGGCGTCTATGCTGAGGCCAATACACCGCGTGTTCTTAAAGTTTTTGCTGCCGACTTTGGCAGCTTTTTTTTGTCCGCGATTTGAGCGAGGCACCTGATCGTTCCCACGCTCTGCGGTGATCGTTCCCACGCTCTGCGTGGGAATGCAGCCAGTGACGCTCCGCGTCACTGGACGCAGAGCGTCCCTTGAGGCATTCCCACGCAGAGCGTGGGAACGATCATGTAGGTGATTAGCAGGTTTGCGGGGTCTCGCCTCGGGCCAGACGCGCATTGATGTCTTCGATCACTTCGGGCAGCTCGGCGATGGTGTCGATCAGATAATGCGGGCGCGAGGGGGCGAATATCTTGCCGATCCGCGCACGTTCTTCCGCCAGTCGATCCGATGGCAATGCCTTGTATTGCTCATAGGTCAGGCCCAGTGCGTTGCCGGAACAGGTCAATGCCACCGTCCACATGCCGGCGGCGCGCCCTTCGAGAATCCCCGGCCAGGTGTCGTCGACCTTGACGCACGCGGCCACGTCATCGATGCCCAGAGCAATCACGTTGGCCAACGCCTGCGCCGGATATGGTCGGCCATTCGGCACTTCGTCAGTGGCGACGACATGGTCAGCGACGTAGCCATTTTCCCGCGCCAGTTCGACAACCTTGGCCATCACCACCGCCGGGTAACCCGAGCACGAACCGATTTTCAAACCCTTGTCGCGCAACGCCGCAATCGCCTCGAGCGCGCCCGGGATCAACGCCGAATGCAGGGCTATTTTCTCGATCTGCAGCGGCATGAAGCGTTCGTAGATCGCCGTCACATCGTCATCGCTCGGCACGCGGTCGAATGCTGCACGATAACGCTCGGCAATCTGCGGCAGGTTGCACAGGGTTCGGATGTGATCCCATTTGCCCATGCCCATTGGGCCGCGCGCTTCTTCCAGCGATACCGCGACGCCGAACTCGGCAAAGGCTTCGACGAAAATCTGCGTCGGCGCGAACGAGCCGAAATCGACAACTGTGCCGGCCCAGTCGAGGATCGCGGCTTGCAGGTGAGTCGGTTGTTGGTACTGCATGGTCAATCTCCGTTTTCAGGTAAGCGTGGGCCGTCCCTCGGCAATGAGGTAGGCGGTTCAAGGGGCAGTGCTGATCAGGTCAGCGGTGGATTGGAATCAAACAGTTCGGCAATCACTGGCCGGTTCCTGCGGATGCCGAGGCAGCACAGGTGGTATTCGATGAAGAACGGGTGATCGACAAAGGTGATCGGCGTGGTGCCGGGGGTTTCGGCGTACTCGACCGCCGAGACAAACCCGATGCCGATGCCCTTGACGATGGCGTGCACGATGGCTTCGCGGCTGTTCAGGTGCATGACGCAATCGAGTTCGATGTCGAGGCGTTTGCAGCTTTCTTCTACCAATTGCCGGGTGCGCGCACTTTTCTCGCGCATTACCCATTTTTCGCCGCTGATTTCACTGATGTGAACCTGCGCCTGACTGGCCCATGGATGGTCATCGCGGACCACGGCAATGATCGGGTAACGGTGATACAGCCGCGTGTGGAAGCGCTCATCGAATTCCGACAAGGCCAGAATCGCCACGTCGATATCGAAGTTGAACAGCCGCGCCAGAGTGTCCTTTTCCGAGGAAAACGAGGTTTCCAGCTCGATATCCGGATGGCGCTGCATCAACTCATACGTCAGGTTCATCGCAATCGGTGGCGACACCGCGCCCAGGCGCAACATGCCGGTCTTGCGCTGCTTGAAGCTCTGCAACAGTTGCACGGCTTCATCCTCCTGGCCGAACAGACCTTGGGTGATGGCGTAGAGCTTGTGCCCGGCGGCGCTCATTTCGATGTAGCGGCCACGCCGATGGAACAGCTCGACCGAGAAGGTGTTTTCCAGCGCGTTGACCTGCTCGCTGACGGTCGGCTGGCCGACGCTGAGAAACTCGGCAGCCAGGGTAAAGCTGCCGGTCTTGGCCACCGCATGAAACGAACGCAACCACTTGTGATACTGGTACATACAAGCCCCGTCAGCGTCGGATGAACAATGCCACTGCTGCGCTGCACAGGCAGGCGCTGGTGACCACTATGAAGATCAGAGACGTATTTGCCGTAGTGTCAAGCAGACGCCCGATCAGTGGCTCGGCCAATCCGGCGAACAGGTAAGAGGAAAAGTTCATGATCCCGGTCGCCGTACCGGCGCGTTTGGCCCCGACCAGATCCGGGCACAGCGCCCAGAAACTCGACGCCGGGCCGTAGACGAAGAAGCCGCAAAGGAACAGCGCGACCAGACCGATTACGCTGTGTGGCGGCAGGCTCCACATCCACAAACTGGTCGCAGCACCCAGCATCATATAGAGCATGATCGCCAGATAACGCTTGGAACCGAACAGCTTGTCCGACACCCAGCCGTTGCTCAACGCGCCGACCGCCATGCCAACGGGGAGGGCGACGGTGATCCATTTCGGATCGATCAGGCTGTCACCACTTTTCCAGTCGGCGCCAAGAAAGTGCACCGGCACCCAGACGATCAAGCCGTAGCGCGCCGCGTTCTGAAAGCCCAATGACAGTGCGGCGATCAGCAAGCGAGGGTTCTTCAGCACCGCTTTATAACGTTGTGCCGAGGATTCGACTTCGCCCTGTGCCGCTTCCTGATGTTTGTCCTCAGCGTTGGCCACACCGGTGTCGGCCACGGGCTCGAAGCCCAGATCCTGTGGCCGTTCGCGGGCAACCAGATAAAAAATGATCCCGCCGGCAAGCATCAGCAGCACCGGCAAACGGAAGATCCAGCGCCATTCCAGTTGCAGCACTTCAAGCACGACGATAGAGGTGACGTACGACAGAACCGACGCGCAACCGGCGGCGAAGGTGTAGAAGCCATAGACCTTGCCGCGCTCGCCCGCCGCCCACCAATTGGCAATCAGCCGCCCGCCCGGCGCCCAGCCCAAGGCCTGAAAGTAACCGTTGACGCCCCACGGCAGAATCAGGCTGGCAAAGCCGCCGGCAAAACTGGTCACCCAATTGGCGCCGCAGGACAGTACTGCGCCGAGGGTCATGATCTTCCGGCCGCCGAACTTGTCGGCGAGGTTGCCGTTGATGGCCTGGCCGATGGCGTACGCCCACAACATCGCCGCAGACGCCCAGCCGAGGGTTTCCTTGCTCAGACCGAACTCGGCCTGAATCCCCGGAATGGCAAACCCGAAGGTCTGCCGGCCGGTGTAGAAAAACAGGTAACAGAACATCGCCGCCAGCAGCATGCGCCACTGCGCGACCCGGAACGAGGCAGAACGTACGGCGAGACCAGGCATTGTTTCGGCACGATTCATGATCTTTTCCTTATTGTTGTGGGTTCCCGCCGGGTGTCGACGGCGGGTGCACTCTTTTTCGGTGCGACAGGAAATCACCGCAGCGTTTGACGCCGCCGGCTGTGCTTGGGTGGTTCAGGTTTCGGGCGAAATCAGGCAGCTTGCGAACCGATGAAGTTCTTGCCGCGCGCGCCTTGCATCGCCAGGTGAATGATGTCTTCGGCGTCCTGTGCCGAGACGCCGTAGTCGGCGAATTCAGTCTTCACGCCCAGGGCATGGAGGAACTCGCGCAACTGCTGTTGAGCCTTGGGCAAATCCTCGCCGAAGACCCGCTGCAGAGTGCGGTCGCGGGTGACGTCGTGACCCCAGGCCAGACCCAGTACCAGCGGCAGGGTGAAGGAGCAGGCGATGCCGTGAGGCAAACCGTGACGCAGGGTCATTTCGTAGGAAATCGAATGCGCCAGCGCGGTTTTGGTGTTGGAAAATGCCAGCCCGGCCTTGAGCGCGGCCAACGCCATGCGCGTGCGCAGTTCCTGGCTGGACAAGTCTTTTTGCAGGCTCGGCAGGCACTCGAGAATGTCTTCAATCGCCGAGATCGCGAAGGTATCCGAGACCGGGTTGGCGTTCACATTCCAGATTGCCTCCAGTGCATGGGACAGTGCGTCGAGCCCGGTGGAAACGGTCACGCCGGCCGGCACGGTGAGCATCAGTTGCGGATCGATGATCGCCACGCGCGGCCAGGTGCAATCCAGGTGCAACGAGTATTTCTTCTGGCTGGCGCTGTCCCAAATGGTCGCCCACGGCGTGACTTCGCTGCCGGTGCCGGCCGTGGTCGGCGCGGCGATCAGCTGTTTGCAGTGTGGCGGGGTAAACGGTTTGCCGGTTGCCAGCAGCGTCAGCAGCTCATCGAAACGTCCTGACTCGGTACCGACGATCAACGCCTTCGCGGTATCAATGGCACTGCCGCCACCGACGGCCAGGACCACGTCACAGCCGCCGGCCTGCTGCCAGAAGTTCTCGTAGGTGCTGCGCAGATGCGCGACATCGGGATTGGGTTGCACATCTTCGAAAACATAGACCAGACGCTCACCGAGCAGGGCTTGCAGGCGATCCACCAGCCCCAGCCCACGCGCCTCGGGAAAGGTCACGAGGGCAACGGTTTGCTGCTCGGTAAGGGCGGCAAGTTCTTGCAGGCTGCCCCAGCCGAAGCGGGTGTCGACGGGGTTTTGAAAACGGGCAGTCATGGTGGATCCTTCTTGTTGTTGTCGTGTGGGCACATACTCTGTGGCGCCCGACAACGGCACAAATCGATAAATCGCAGGTTTGAATCGGCTGGGCCGATAACAGCGCTACTTAAACGGATGAACCGCTCTGGATCGACGCCCGCAGCCGGCTCGAAACGGCATCGGCGACGATCACCATGAACGTGATGACGATGATGCAGGTCGCGGTTTCCTGATATTTGAACAGTTTGAGACTGCTCACCAGTTCGAAGCCCAGGCCGCCAGCGCCGACCATGCCCAGCACCGTTGCCGAGCGCAGGTTCACTTCGAAGCGGTACAGAATCACCGCAATCCACGCAGTGATGACTTGCGGCAAAACACCAAACACGATCACCTGTAGCGGCCGAGCACCGGTCGCTTGCAGCGCTTCAATCGGGCCTTGGTCGATCTCTTCGATGCTCTCGGCGAAGAACTTGCCGAGCATGCCCACGCCATGCAGCGCCAGCGCCAATACGCCGGGGAACGGGCCGAGCCCGACTGCCGAGACGAAGATCAAGGCAAGGATCAGTTCGTTGATGCTGCGGGTAAAATTCAGTGCCTGACGGGTGGCGTGAAACAGCCAGCGGTTGCGGCTCAGATTGCGTGCGGCGAGAAACGACAGCGGAATCGCCAGCAACACCCCGAGCAAGGTGCCCCAGATGGCGATCTGCAGGGTTTCTACTGCCGGCGCCAGCAGTCGCGGGAGGATGCTCAGGTCCGGCGGAAAGGTGCGCGAGAGAAAATCACCAATCTGCGGCAACCCGGCGGCCAGTTCGCCGAGGCTCAGTTGCGCGCCTTGGGCGCTCCAGTCAAGCGTCCACAGCACGATCAGGACAACACCGGCGGTGGTCAGCCAACTGCGCAGGCCACGGGGACGAACGCCGACCCACTGATAGTTTGGCGATTGCATGCTCAGGCCCTCGAAGCAGTGCGATAGGACAGGGTGGTTTTCGGGAGCTCTGCGCAAGATTCCGCCAATTGCCCCGGATAGATTCGTGCCAGATCGGCGTCGGTCATGCTCGACGCTTTGCCATCGAACACCAGGCTGCCGTGCGCGAGGCCGACCACGCGGTCGCCGAACTCGCGGGCGTATTCGACCTGATGCAGATTGCACAGCACGGTGATGCCCAGCTCGCGAGTGGCGTCGCGCAGGTACTGCAACACCAGGCGCGCGGTTTTCGGGTCAAGGCTGGCGATCGGCTCATCGGCCAGAATCACTTTCGGTCGCTGCGCCAACGCGCGAGCAATGCCGACGCGTTGCTTCTGCCCACCGGACAGCGAATCCGTGCGCTCGCCAGCCTTGTGCGCCAGTTCGACGCGCTCCAGACATTGCATGGCCAGCGCCACATCGTCACGGCGGAACAGTTGCAGAATCGAGGCGAGGGTACCGACCGAACCGAGGCGTCCGGTCAGTACGTTTTTCAAGACACTCAAACGCGGCACGACGTTGTGATGCTGAAAAATCATCGCCACTTCGCGGCGCAGAACGCTGGTGTCAGGGCAGGCGAGGGCGTCGATGCCGGCCACGGTCAATGTGCCGCTGTCGGCCTGCGTCAGGCGATTGATACAACGCAGCAAGGTCGATTTGCCAGCGCCGGACTGACCGAGCACCACGACGAATTCGCCGGCCGCGACCTCCAGGTCAATGCCGCGCAATACCGGGGTGCTGCCGTAATGCTTGGTCAGTTGCCGGATGCTGATCATTTCATGCTCCGCAAATCGAGATCGAGCACCTTGGCAGTGTCGCGCACCACGTCATACGCCGCGTCAGTGGTGGGCTGGAAGCCATTGAGTACGCCCTGATCTCCCCACGGCACGTCCTTGATCGAGGCCAGTGCGGCGGCGACTTTCTGCTTCAGTTCAGGATCGAGCGCCTTGCGCCAGACCATCGGCGATTCGGGAATCGGTTTGGAACTCCAGACCACTTCGAAGTCATCCTGCTTCACCACACCCTTGGCCACAGCGCTGGCGAAGATGCGGTCGGCGACAGCAGCGGCATCGACCTTTTTGTTCTCGACGGCGAGGATGCTGGCGTCGTGGGACCCGGAGAAAATCACTCGCTTGAACAACGTGTCAGGAACGAACCCGGCCTGCTCCAGCCCGGCCTTGGGGAACAGATGCCCGGACGCCGAGCTTGGATCGACGAAAGCGAAGGTGCGGCCCTTGAGGTCGGCGAGGGTATGTATGCCGCTGTCCTTGCGCGCCAGAATCACGCTTTTGTAAGCACTCTGGCCGGTCTTCTTCGTCACCGCCACCGAGAATGCTTCGACATCGGCCACAGAGGTCGCCAGCACATACGAGAACGGTCCGAGGTAAGCGACGTCGAGTTTGCCCGAGCGCAGCGCTTCGATGATGCCGTTGTAGTCGCTGGCCACGAACGGCACCACCGGCATGCCGAGTTTGTTTTGCAGATCATCGAGCACTTGTTTGCTCGATTCGATCATCGCCTGGGAATCTTCGGAAGGGATCAGGCCAATGGTCAGTTTGTCTTTGGCCCAGGCCTGACTGGCGCCAAAGGCAAGTGCGGTGAAGCTGACGACACGCAGAAACTGTTTGATTGTTTTCATGGCATTCCACGGTGTGGTTGGGAGTTGCCACAGGCTAGGGCTGTCACGTGACAGTCATTCAATCAATTCAATATGGGAAACAGCAGCTAACTATTGATGGAGTCTATGGATGTCGAGCGCCAAATTGCGGGCCTTTCTCGCCGTCGCGCGTCACGGCAGTTTCAGTGCCGGGGCGCGGGCGTCAGGCTTGAGCCAACCGACGCTGACCACGCAAGTGCAAAGCCTGGAGCGGCAGCACAACGTCGAGCTGTTCCATCGGCGCGGGCGGCGGATCGAGCTGTCGGATGTTGGCCGGCAATTGCTGCCCATCGCTCAGCGCATCGCTCTGCTGGAGCTGGAGGCGCACAACCTGCTGCGCGATTCCGGACGGCTCGACAGCGGCCAGCTCAAGGTCGGTGCGGTGGGGCCGTTTCATGTGATCGAGATGGTCGACAGTTACCTGCAAAAACACCCCAACATTGACGTATCGATCCGCGTGGGCAACTCCGCGCAGGTGCTCTCGGATCTGGAAAATTATGTGACCGACATCGCCGTGCTGGCCGGGCGTCAGGATGATCCAGCGTTGTGTGCCGTGCGGTATGCGCGGCACGCAATCATCCTGTTTGCCCACCGTGAGCATCCGCTGGCCGATCGCGGCAGTGTGCGTCTCGAAGAGCTGGAGGGACAGCGTCTGCTGCAACGCGAGCCCGGTTCGACCACGCGGCGGGTGCTGGAACAGGCGCTGAATGCCGCGCAGGTCAAACCGCGCATCGCCATGGAAATCGGCAGCCGCGAGGCGCTGCGTGAAGCAGTGGTGCGGGGCCTGGGATTGGGCGTGGTGTCGGAAGCGGAGTTCATTGCCGACCCGAGCATCCGCACGATCAGGATCGAGGGCGAGGAGCTGTTTACCGAGACCTACCTGTACTGCCTGGCGGAGCGGCGCTCCAGTCGACTCGTCTCATCGTTTTTCGACGCAGCGCTGCGTTGATTTGCAATTCTGCATAAGGCTTGGCTAATATACGATCCATATACACATCGTATCGGATTCATATATGGGCATCGTAAAGATTTCAGAGGACATGCACGAGAACCTGCGTATCTCCAGCAACGCGCTCAGCCGCTCGATCAATGCGCAGGCCGAGCACTGGATGCGCATCGGCATGCTCGCCGAGCTGCACCCCAACCTCGACCACAGCGCCATTTGCCGCTTGCTGATCCGCGCTGAGCAGAACGGTGGGCTCGATTTGCAACAACTGACACAGGAAGCCGTCAGCGCATGAGAAACCAGATCAAGATCAACACCCCGGCCGACATTGCCAAATCCCGCGTGGCTGCCCAACTGGCTGCCGACGTGCTGGCCATGCTGGTGCCGCACGTCAAGGCTGGCGTGACCACCGATGAGCTGGATCGGCTGTGCAACGACTACATCGTCAATGTGCAGAAAGCGGTGCCGGCCAACGTTGGTTATCACGGTTTTCCGAAAACCGTCTGCGCCTCGGTCAACGATGTGGTGTGTCACGGCATTCCGTCGGGTACGCCGTTGAAGGACGGCGATATCGTCAACCTCGACATCGCGGTGATCAAGGATGGCTGGTTCGGCGATACCAGCCGCATGTACGTGGTTGGCGAAGCCACACCTGAAGCACAGCATTTGATCAAGACCACTTACGACGCCATGTGCGCGGGTATTCGCGCGGTTCGTCCGGGCGCGACCCTGGGCGACATCGGCCATGCGATCCAGAGTCTGGCGGAGAACGAAGGCTTCAGTGTGGTGCGCGAGTATTGCGGGCACGGGATTGGCAAGATCTACCACGATGAACCGCAGATCCTGCACTACGGCTTCCCTAATCAGGGGATGAAGCTCAAGGCCGGGATGATCTTTACCATCGAGCCGATGCTCAATGCGGGCAAGCGCCATGTGAAGAACATGCCGGATGGCTGGACGGTGCTGACCAAGGATGGCTCGTTGTCGGCACAGTGGGAGCATATGGTGGCGGTGACGGAGACCGGGTTTGAAGTGCTGACGGCGTGGCCGGATCAAATCGAAGGCTATTCCCCCATTAACTGAACACCACTAACCTCCTGTGGGAGCGGGCTTGCTCGCGAAAGCGGTGTGTCATTCAACATTGTTGGTGACTGATACGGCCTCTTCGCGAGCAAGCCCGCTCCCACATTTGGAATGCATTTCTGTCGGAGCTGTCGAGTGAAACGAGGCTGGCTCGTTGTCGGCGCAGTGGGAGCATATGGTGGCGGTGACGGAGACCGGGTTTGAAGTGCTGACGGCGTGGCCGGATCAAATCGAAGGCTATTCCCCCATTAACTGAACACCACTAAACCCCTGTGGGAGCGGGCTTGCTCGCGAAAGCGGTGTGTCATTCAACATTGTTGGTGACTGACACGGCCTCTTCGCGAGCAAGCCCGCTCCCACATTTGGAATGCATTTCTGTCGGAGCTGTCGAGTGAAACAAGGATGGCTCGTTGTCGGCACAGTGGGAGCATATGGTGGCGGTGACGGAGACCGGGTTTGAAGTGCTGACGGCGTGGCCGGATCAAATCGAAGGCTATTCCCCCATTACCTGAACACCACTAAACCCCTGTGGGAGCGGGCTTGCTCGCGAAAGCGGTGTGTCATTCAACATTGTTGGTGACTGACACGGCCTCTTCGCGAGCAAGCCCGCTCCCACATTTGGAATGCATTCCTGTCGGAGCTGTCGAGTGAAACGAGGCTGGCTCGTTGTCGGCGCAGTGGGAGCATATGGTGGCGGTGACGGAGACTGGGTTTGAAGTGCTGATGGCGTGGCCGGATCAAATCGAAGGCTATTCCCCCATTACCTGAACACCACTAAACCCCTGTGGGAGCGGGCTTGCTCGCGAAAGCGGTGTGTCATTCAACATTGTTGGTGACTGACACGGCCTCTTCGCGAGCAAGCCCGCTCCCACATTTGGAATGCATTTCTGTCGGAGCTGTCGAGTGAAACGAGGCTGCGATCTTTTTAAAGGCAAGATCAAAAGATCGCGAGAGTGTCAGATTTTTTGTGTGCGGGCTGGTAATGGCCTGCCGTTAGGCAGGCCTTCATTTCACCAGTTTGACCTGATGAATCGATCTCCGTACAAAATCGCAAACTGATTCATAGCGTTTTTCCA
>NZ_FYDT01000041.1:0-53694 GCF_900187585.1 Pseudomonas sp. Irchel 3E19 | reverse complement strand
AAAAGCCCCCGTGGCCCCAAGGTGCCTAAGCCCAAGACATGGGTCCAAGGCACGGCGGTGCATGCGCATGTTTCAACGGACAGAGTAATCAAGGCTGCCAAAACTAAAAGACCTTGAAAGGGATGGCTGTAAGAGCGAAACCGCCAGCGGCAACACCCGCAGCAACGGATATGCCCCCAAAACCCAAAACCCAAAATCAAAAGATCGCAACCTTCGCCAGCTCCTACACTGATTCCTACGGCTTGCCCTAAAAGCCTCAGACAACCACCACTGAAGGAGTCTGTCCCATGCCTGATAGAAAATGCGATTGTCCGGGATGCAAGTGCACCATCAAGGAAGGTGAACATTCCTACGCCGTGCACGGCAAACACTACTGCTGCGAAGCCTGCGCCCACCACCACAAAAGTGGCGAGGAGTGCTCAAGCAAAGGCTGTCATTGCGCGCATCCGAAGTAACGGCATGCATAAAAAAGTGGAGCCTAATCAGGCTCCACTTCCAGTTTCAGACTTTCATCTTCCAACCGCTCGGTATGCCGCACCGTGCCTTGCAATCGTCGCCCCTCAACCCTGACCACAACGGTTTTCGCTTGATCAAGATCCTCCGGTAACGGTGCAGGCACCCTCAGCGCAAAGCGATACGGGTCATCTTCGACGACTTCCAGCCCCACCTCACAATCGACACTTTTGGTGATTCGCCCGAACAATGTGTCCAGGCCGTAATCCAGATGCGCCGGACTGCTGATCTTGCTCATTGTGCATTCCCCCGAATAGTCCCCGATCGCCAGGCAAAGCCTAGCTTGCCGGTCGCCACTTGACGTTTTCCACGCCAAATTTTTCCGCCATCGGTTTACTGGTCTTCTGCACTTTTTCACGGCCGAAACGCGGGATACGACCCACACCCGCGTCGCAACTTGCCCAGTGCCACGCCTCGGCGTTGTCCATTTTGTCCGAACGGATAATGAACGACTTGGGCTTGCCGTGAAGGGTGTAATCGATGACAAACAGTTTTGCGTTGTTCATAAAGCCCGTAATCCTCCCTGTGGTAATAGAAGGATCGCGGCGCGCCGGGAAAATTCACTCGGATTGTCCGACGGTTTCTACCGTTGGCGGCGAAATGACTGACTCGCTACCATGGCGCTTCCGCCAACCCCAATGAATGCTCGCCATGGCCCTTGCCGCGCCCCCCGATCTCAGTGACACCGATGTGCCCGTGCAACCGCTGGCGCGCACCTATCCGCGTGGTTTGTATATTGAGCCGCATGAGCATGTCTGGGGCCAGTTGCTGTATGCGATGAGCGGGGTGATGTGGGTCGAGACTCCGCATGAGGCGTTGGTGGTGCCGCCGCAGCGGGCGGTGTGGTTACCTCCCGGGGTACCGCACGGGATTCGGGTGGTGTCGGTTTTGCAGATGCGCAATATCTATCTGCGCCCGGCGTTGGCGGCGACGCTGGATCCGTCGGTGCAGGTGATCGAGGTCGGCGGGTTGCTGCGTGAGTTGATCGTCGGGCTGGTGGAGCAGGGCGACAGCGGCGAGCCTGAGTATTACGAGGCGTTGGTCGGGTTGGCGTTGCTGGAGCTGAAACGCGCCAGGCGTTCGCCGTTGAAGATCCCGCTGCCGGACGATTCCGATCGGCGCTTGATGAACGTGTGTCAGGCAGTGATGGCCTCGCCGTCGCTGGAGATTCCTTTCGAGCAGCACGCGGATGACGCCGGAGCCAGCGTGCGTACGTTGGCGCGGTTGTTCAAGGACCGCCTCGGCATGGGCTTCGCCGAATGGCGGCGCCAGGTGCAACTGGCGACGGCGGTGGCGGAGTTGATTCAGGGTGTCGCGGTCAGTGTCATTGCCCGTGAGCTGGGGTATTCGCCGAGCAGTTTCAGCGACATGTTCCGCCGCGAACTGGGCGTGGCGCCCTCACAATTTGCTGTGGAACACGATTAATCAAACCAGCGCAGATCCAATGTGGGAGCGAGCCTGCTCGCGAATGCGGTGGATCAGCTGACTCATCCTTCACTGACACACCGCTTTCGCGAGCAGGCTCGCTCCCACAGGGTTCTGTGGTGTGCATCCGATACTTGTCCGAAATTCAGAAGTCCTTGGCCGATGCCATCCCCGCCGGTTCCCTAAACTTTGCCCATTCCTTTCCACGGGCGGAGTTGCTCCCCATGAATTACCTGATTTCGCTGGCCATCGGCCTCGGCGTTGGCCTGCTTTACGGCGCGCTGGATTTTCGTTCTCCAGCCCCACCGGCCATTGCGCTGGTCGGCTTGCTGGGCATGCTCGCGGGTGAACAGTTGTGGCCGATGGGCCGGCAATTGGTGGCCGGTTGGTTGTCCTGATTTCCCTCTTTCTTATTCGGTGGATGTGTCCATGAAAGCACTGCAATTCGATAAAACCGGCGACTTGTCTTCCCTGCGTTACGTCGAGGTGCCGACGCCGGTGCCGGGCGCTGATGACGTGTTGGTCGAGATCAAGGCTGCCGGCTTGAATCCCAGCGATGTGAAGAACGTACTCGGGCGTTTTCCCTACACCACGCTGCCACGGATTCCCGGGCGGGATTTTGCCGGTGTGGTGGTCGAAGGCCCGCAGGCGTTGATCGGGCAGGAAGTCTGGGGCACCGGTCGCGAGTTGGGCTTTTTCGCCGATGGCTCCCACGCGCAGTTCGTCAAACTGCCGGGCAAGGGCGTAGCGCATAAACCGTCGCACCTGAGTTTCGCCCAGGCCGCCAGCCTCGGCGTGCCGTACACCACGGCGTGGGATGCGCTGGAGCGCAGTCTGGTAACGGCCGAAACCCGTTTGCTGGTGATCGGCGGCGGCGCGGTGGCCACAGCGGCGTTGGCGTTGGCCAAGGTACGCGGCGCGCAGTTGCTGGCGGCGGCGCGGCGGCCGGAGCAGGTCAAGGAGTTACAGGCGCAGGGCTATCAGACGCTGCAACTGGATAAGCCCGAAGATCTCGGTGCGCAGGTCAACGCGGTGTATCGCGGTGGCGCCGACGTGATTTTCGACACCACCGGTTTCTGGCTGCCGGCCTCGGTTGCGGCACTGGCAGCGTTCGGCCGCATCGCGATCATCGCCGCGCCGGTCGACGGCCATGTGCAATTGCCGGCACTGGCGTTGTATCGCAAGGGCGGTTCGGTGGTCGGGATTAATTCGCTGCTGTACGGCGTTGAAGCGTGCGCGGCGATGCTGGAGCAGTTTCGCCGGTTCTTCGATGAAGACCTGCTGCCGCTGCCGCAAGGGCTTGTCGAGTCACCGCTGGCGGAAGGTTTGGCGCGGTATGTCGAGGTGAATCAGGGCAGTGGCGACAAGGTCATCCTGATCCCCGTCACACCGCATAACCTGTGGGAGCTGGCTTGCCAGCGATGGCGTTAGAGCAGCCGATGAAGATGTTGACTGCACTGATGCCATCGCTGGCAAGCCAGCTCCGACAAGGTTCTTTAGTTCATCAGGATTGAGGCACGCCGTTTTCCCAGGCTGACCAGTGCTTGAGGATGTCCTGCACCAGTGGATTACCCGCGCGGTAGAGGTTTTCCAGCGCCGGGACAAAACCGCCCTGATCGGCGTATTTGAGCAAATTATCCACTTCACTACCGCCCGGTTCAGGACGGTCGAAGTCGGAGCCGGCACGTACTACCGCCAGGCGTTGTACATCGACCAGGCCTTCACGACTGGCGCGCAGCAGGGCCTCATAGGTGGAGTTGTCTTCCTGTTGCGTCGTGCAGTATTCGCCCTTGTTGTCGGTCAGCAGTTTGGTCCAGACCTCGGCCCGTTCGCTCAGGCGTGTGCCGGAAAACCAGGTGTTGCCGGCCAGTGTGTCGCAGCGGGTGACGACTGGTGGCTGATTGGCTGGGGCCGATGGATATTTCAGCCGCCACGCCGCCGACTCCTTGCTCTCGCTCAGTTCGACCTTGTGGCTCAGGGCGAAGGCCTTGGCTTGCAAGGTCGGGTTGAGTTCGAAGACTTCGGTCTTGTAATCCAGCGGCGGTTTTTCGTTCGGGCCTTGGGTGTTGATGCCGATGTAGCCGGTCGGCCAGCTCGACGGCGCATCACGGGAATCCAGTTCCCATTGCGTGCCGAACTCGACCAGATAATGCGCCCACGCGGGGGTGCCGATGGTCCCGTGTTTGGGGCTGATCCCGGCGATGCCGGCAATCAGGAAATAGCTTTTGCGCAGGTCGAACTTCGGCGACATGGCCAGTGCCAGGGTCGAGGCCGCTGCGTTGGTCTGGCCCATGCCAGTGGTCAACAGGCACACCTGCTGCGTGTTGCAGCGGATGGTCGGGTACTCGGCGGACAGGCCCGGCACACGGATTTCCTGCTTGAGTTGCAGCCGATCGATCCAGTTTTGCGCCTCAGGGGCGAACATGGTGATCAGCACCACTTTCGGCTGGATCGGCGCTTCGCCCGCCCATGCAGTGCAAGAGAGCAGGGCGGCAGCGGCCAGTGAAACGCGCATCATTGCTTGCATAAAAATCTCCTGATTTCAGAACTGATAACCGATGCCGGCGTAGTAACCCCAGCCGTTGGAACGCGCGCGGAAATTGCCGTCGCCGAAATTCAACTCGCTGCCATCCTCCCAGTTACCGCCGTTGTGGAAATAACGCCCGACCAGGGTGAAGCGCAAATGGGTGAACGAATAGAGCAGGACGTTGGTTGCCACCGTGGCGTTGGCGGTGCGCGCCGGGTTGTCCTTGTGGATGTCCGAGCCAAAGTCGAAGTTGGTGAAGCCGATGTAGGTCAGCGAGGCGCCGTTGCTGAATTTGTCGATCGGGATGATGTATTTGAGCTGCGCGCGGTAGCCGTCCCATGAGTACTCATTGCTCGCGCCGTAGTTTTCCCACTGATAACGCCCGTACAGGTTGGCCGACAGGTTGACCCGCGAATGGGTGTCGATGTCGGTGCCGAAGCCGCTGTACAGAGTGTTGGCGCGGTTCTCCTTGCGGCTGCCGTGGTCGTAGATCCAGTCGAACGCTACGTACCATTCCTTGAACGGGCCGATGGCCAGGCTGCGGCCGGCGAGGTAGTCGATCGAGATGCGCGGCTCGTGCTCCATGAACACCGGTGAGCCGTGATCCCACACACCTTTGTCGTGGCTGTTGCCGATATTGAAAATTTTCGGCACGTCGATGTAGCCGTAGAGCTCGAATGGGCCCTTGCGCCCGAAGTACTCGTATTCCAGATAGATGTCGTCGGCCGGTTGCGGACCGAAGCTGATGTCTTTGCTGCCGATCAGCATCAGGTCCTGGTTGTACCAGTCCGACAGGTACGCGCCTTTTTTCGGTGGGCTGGCTTCGGGGCTGAGGGTTTCACCTTGGGCGGATTCTTCCGAAGGCGCGGGTTGAGCCAGAGCATCATGGCTGAGAACTCCGGTAACGCCGGTCAGTAGCAAGGAAACAGCAAACGTGCGCGCAAATGGGGCGCGAAGAGGGGATGTGGCGTGCATTCAAAGTCCTTTTTTTGCGGATCAAGCCCGAATTCTGCGGGCCAGTTGGATGTGTGGCGAAAATGCCGTGATTGACGGTTAGCAAACGTTTGCATAACACGTACCAGTTTCTTCCAGACGTTAAAAATCCCTGTGGGAGCGGGCTTGCTCACGAAGGCGTCGTGCCAGCTTGAAAACCCTTCGCAGACACAGCGCTTTCGCGAGCAGGCTCGCTCCCACGTGGGGATTGCAGTGCGTTCCAGTCCCCCGGTCTATGGATCGAAACCCTCGTCCTAGAGCGCCTAGTATTAAAGTATTAACACCATTTAATCCGTGCCCCATGTCTGGGCGTCTACTAGCTTTGTCCCCAATCAACGGTTTTGTGATGACCGTCGCAGTCTTGAGTCGCGTGTGGAATAAGTAAGGCTTTGCACGCCTTCAAGGAAGAAGTTGGCCACGACAAGGAGTAGCCCGTGGAAGCAAGGTTTGGTGTCGCCCTCGTTTCGCGTTTTTCCCCTCTTTCCCTTGCTGTGCATTTGAGCGTTGCCGGGCTGTTGTTCGGCGGCGTCAGCGCACCTGCGTTGGCCACATGCTCCACGGCCGGTTCAATCGTGACGTGTACGGGGGTGCCGCCACTGCCACTGGTTCCCAACGACTTCGCCAGTGCCACGAACAACCTGACGGTCAACGTCAACAGCGGCGCGCAGATGAACGCGACCCTTGGCGGGCATGTCATGGACCTGACGGGGGTCGACATCACCCTGAACAACTCCGGCATCATGGATCCGGCAGTCCTTGGTCTGATATCGGTGTTGAGCGGCGGTGCATTTATCGGAAACGGCGCGACCAGCACGGTCAATGTGCTCAACAATACGGGCGCGATCATGCGCGGTACCGGCATGTTGCTCGGGCTTAACCTGACCAGCATCAATGGCCTGGCCATCGCGGTGAACAACGCCGCTGCCGGCACCACCACCCTCACCAACAACGGCACCATTACCTCGACCGGACTTTCGATCGGTGGCATCACCCTGGCCGACACCCCGGTGATCGGCGTCTACGGTGGCTCGCAGGTCAACATGACCAACAGCAACACCGGTGTCATCAACGGCCGGATTGCCTTCGAAACCTCGGCGGCGGGCAATACCTTCACCAACGCCGGCGCCATCACGGGCGGTGTGTCGATGGGCGCGGCGAGCACCAACACCTTCACCGCGGTGACCGGTTCTTCGGTGCAGGTCGGTGACGGCGTGCAAGTCAGTGTCGGGCTTGGCGGCCTGATCAACATCAACCTGACGTTCGCCCCGACCGGCACGGTCGATGGTGGTTTGGGCGGCACCAACAGTCTGATCCTGCAAAACCCGGCCGGCGTCGGCGGCGGTATCACTGGGACTGGCACGGCGTCGAGCGCCACCTACGTCAACTTCAACAACCTGACCCTCAACAGTGGCACCTGGACCTTGCAGGGGCCATTGGTCAGCGGCGCGACCACGCTCAACGGCGGTATCGCGAATTTCAATAACAACGCCACCTTCGGCAGCGGCGTGCTCACGTCCAACGGCGGGATTCTGCAGGCCAGTAATGCCGGGTTGAACATCAGCAATCTGATTTCCGTCGGTGCCGGCGGCGTCACGGTACAAGGCGGCAATGCCACCACCCTGAGCGGGGTGATTTCCGGCAGCGGCGGTTTCACCAAGGCCGGCACCGGCCAGCTAAACCTCAGCGCCGCCAACACCTATCTGGGCAACACCACGCTCAATGGCGGCACGGTGCAAGTCAGCAACAATCAGGCCTTCAGCAGCGGCAGCCTCAACGTCACCGGCGCGACGACGTTGAGCGCACCGGGCACGATCAGCCTTGCCAACGCCATCAGCCTCGGCGGCACCTTGACCGCCGGCGGCACTGGCGCACTGACCCTCGGCGGTTTGATCACCGGCAGCGGCGGCCTGAGCAAAACCGGCACCGGCAGCCTGACCGTCAGCGGCGCCAACAGCGGTTTCACCGGCACCACCACCCTCAGTGCCGGCAGCCTGCTGGTGACCAACAACAACTCGCTGGGCAGCGGCGCACTGAACACTGCCGCTGGCACCAGCCTGGACAGCACCGCCAACGTGACCTTGGCCAACAACATCGCCATGACTGGCGCCCTCAACGTGCTCGGTAGCAATGCGCTGACCCTGGGCGGCGTGTTGTCCGGTACCGGCGGGATTACCAAATCCGGCACCGCCAGCCTGACCCTGACGGGGAACAACACCAATGCCGGCAACACGCTACTCAACGGCGGCAGCCTGTTCGTCGGCAGCAACACCGCACTGGGCACTGGCGCGTTGAACGCGGCGGCGGGCACCACGCTGGATGCGACGACGGCGGTGACCCTGGCCAACGCCGTCGCGCTCGCAGGGGGACTGACCGTTGGTGGCACGCAAGCATTGGGCCTGAGTGGTGTCGTCAGTGGCGTCGGCAATCTGATCAAGAACGGCACCGCGAACCTCAACCTCAGCGGCAACAACACCTTCTCCGGCGGTACTGCGCTTAATGCCGGCACGTTGATTGTCGGTTCCAATACTGCGCTGGGCACTGGCGCGCTGACCACGGCGGCGGGCACCACGCTCGACGCCAGCACCGCAGTCGCACTGACCAACGCGGTTTCGCTCGGCGGCAATCTCAACGTCGGCGGCAGCGCCAACCTGACCCTCGGCGGCATCGTCAGCGGCAGCGGCGGGCTGACCAAAAACGGCGCGGCCAACCTGATACTCAATGGCGCCAACACCTTTCTCGGTGCCATTGCGCTGAACGCCGGTACGATCACCGCAGGCGCCAACGCGGCGCTGGGTAGCGGCAACATCACCGTGGGCGGTGTAGCTACCCTCGACAGTAATGCGGCGGTGACCCTGAACAATGCCGTCATTCTCAACAACAGCCTGGGGATCGGTGGTAGTAACGCGCTGACCCTCGGCGGGGTGATCAGCGGCGCCAGCCAACTGGTGAAAAACGGCGCCGCCAATCTCACTCTTAACGGCACCAACACCTACAGCGGCGGCACCATGCTGAATGCTGGCAGCCTCACCGTCGGCAACAGCGCCGCACTGGGCACTGGCACCTTGTCGGTGGAAGGTGCGGGCACGCTCAACAGCAGTTCGGCCGTGACCCTGAACAACAACGTGATTCTCAACGCCAACCTCACCGCTGGCGGCGCCAACGCGCTGACCCTGGGCGGCGTAATCAGCGGCGCTAACGGCCTGATCAAGACCGGCGCCTCAAGCCTGACCCTCAACGGCAACAACACCTACACCGGCACCACCGCGCTGAATGCCGGCTCGCTGGTGGTCGGCTCCAGCACGGCCCTCGGCACCGGCACACTGAATGCGTCGAACGGCACCACGCTGGATGCCAACACTGCGGCAACCCTGGCCAACAACGTCAACCTCGGCGGCACCCTGACCCTTGGCGGCACCAATGCGCTGACCCTCGGTGGCGTGGTCGCCGGTATCGGCGGATTGGTCAAGAACGGCGCCGCCGACCTGACCCTCAACGGCGCCAACACCTATTTCGGCAACACCGCGCTGAACACCGGCAAACTGACGGTCGGCAGCAACACCGCATTGGGCTCCGGCACATTGAACGCGGCGGCAGGCACCACGCTGGACGCCAACACCGCCGTCAGCCTGAACAACGCGGTGGCATTGGCCGGTGCCTTGAACGTCGGCGGCACGGCGAATCTGACCCTGACCGGCCTGGTCAGCGGTGCTGGCAGTCTGGTGAAAAACGGTACGGCCAATCTGATTCTCAACGCGGCCAATAACTTCCTCGGTGGCACGACCCTGAACGCCGGCACGCTGACCGTTGGCAACAGTTCGGCATTGGGCTCCGGCGCACTGACCGTCGCTGGCGCGGCAACACTGGACAGCAACTCGCCGCTGGTCAGCCTCAACAATGGCGTCGCGCTCAACGCTGCACTGACCGTGGGGGGGACGCAAAACCTGACCCTCGGCGGCGTCACCAGCGGCACCGGGCAGTTGATCAAGAATGGCGCGGCCAACCTGACCCTCAACGGCAACAACACCTTCAGCGGCGGTACGACTCTGAACGGCGGCACCCTGACCCTGGGCAATGCCAACGGCTTGGGCACTGGCGCGTTGATTGTTGGCGGCGCGGCGACCCTGGATAACAGCGCCTCGTTCGGCATCGGCAATGCGATCACGTTGAACGCCGGTCTGACCGTCGCGGGCAACAACGACCTGAGCCTCAACGGCATCATCGATGGCGCCGGCAACCTGACCAAAAACGGTCTGTCGGACCTGACCCTGGCCGGCAACAACACCTTCACCGGCGCGCTGAACATCGTCTCTGGCAGCGTCACCACGTTGAACAGCAATGCGCTGGGCAACACCGCAGGCGTGAATATCAGCGCTGGTGCCGGCCTGAATCTGGGCAGCGACGCCAGCCTCGGCGCGCTGACCGGCAGCGGCGACGTGCAGCTCACCGGCAGCAACACGCTGACCGTCGGCAGCGGCAACGTCACCAGCACGTTCGACGGCGGCCTCAGTGGCAGCGGTGGCCTGATCAAGGTCGGCACCGGCACCCTGAGCCTCACCGGAATCAATGGCATCACCGGCAACACCGCGATCAATGGCGGCACCGTGGATCTCAGCGGTTCGCTGGCCAGCGCGCAGGTCAACGTCAACACCGGCGGTACCCTGACCGGTACCGGTTCGGCGCTAGGCACGGTGAACATCAACAATGGCGGGCATCTGGCGCTTTCGTCGGGCAATACCTTGTCGGCAAGTGCGCTGACTCTCGGTGCCGGCAGCAACGTCGATGTGGCGCTGGGCACACCCTCGACCGCCTCGCTGATGAACATCGGCGGCAACCTCACCCTCGACGGTAATCTCAACGTCACCGACGCCGGCGGTTTCGGCGTTGGCGTGTATCGCCTGTTCAACTACACCGGTGCGCTGACCAATCTGGGTCTTGATGTCGCCAGCGTGCCGGTCGGCTATGGTCTCGGCGATTTGATTGTGCAGACGGGCGTGGCCAATCAGATCAACATTCAAGTGTCGGCGCCGAACTCCAATATCCGTTACTGGGATGGCAGCCAGACGATTGCCAACGGTGTTGTCGATGGCGGCAGCGGTACCTGGAGCGCGGTCGGCACCAATTGGACCGACGCCAACGGTCTGGTCAATCAGCCATGGGCTGGCGACTTCGCGGTGTTCCAGGGCACCGCCGGCACGGTGACGGTGAACGGCACGCAGGCGTTCACCGGCATGCAGTTCCTCACTGACGGCTACAACCTGGTCAACGGTGCAGCGGGACAACTCACAGCGGTCAACGGCACCGGCGGCACCACTTCGTTGCGCGTCGATCCGGGCGTGACGGCGACCATCAATGCCAATATCGATGGCAGCGGCATCCTTAATAAACTCGACGCCGGCACGCTGGTGCTCGGTGGTGCCAACACTTATACCGGCGGCACGCAACTGGACGGCGGCAAGATCATCGTCGGCAGCAACACCGCACTCGGCACCGGAACGTTGACGGCGAATGCCGGCACGCAACTGGACAGCAACGCGGTGGTGACCCTCGGCAACGCCGCAACGCTCAACGGCAATCTCACCGTGGTCGGCAGCAATGCGCTGACCCTCAATGGCGTGATTGGCGGCACGGGTGGCCTGATCAAAACCGGCACGGCGAACCTGACCCTCGGCGGCAACAATGCCTTCCTTGGCCCGGTAGCCTTGAACGCCGGAGGACTGATTCTGGCGTCGAACTCGGCGCTGGGCTCGGGCACGCTGAACGCGGCGGGCGGCACCACGCTGGATGCCGCCACCGCCGTTTCGGTCAACAACGCGGTCAATCTGGCTGGCAATCTCGGCATCGGCGGCACGGCGGATCTGACCCTTGCCGGCACGATCAACGGGGCCGGCAGCCTGACTAAAAACGGCGCGGCCAAGCTGACCCTGAGCGGCAATAACAACTTCCTCGGCGGCACCACCCTGAACGCGGGCACCCTGACTGCTGGCAGCAACTCGGCACTGGGTCTGGGCAACCTGACCGTGGCGGGTGCCTCGGCGCTGGACAGCAACAGCGCGCTAAGCCTGGGCAACAACGTCGTGCTCAACGCCAATCTGAGCAACACCGGCAGCAACAATCTAACCCTCGCAGGTGTGGTCAGCGGCGCGGGTGGCTTGATCAAGGACGGCGCGTCGAACCTGACACTCAACGGCATCAACACCTTCACCGGCGGCACCACACTGAATGCCGGTACGTTGACCCTTGGCACTGGCGGCTCTTTGGGCAGCGGCGCGCTGACCGTGGCCGGCGCTTCGACCCTCGACAACACCGCGCCACTGGTGCTGGCCAACAACCTCAACGTCAATGCCAATCTGGCTCTGGCCGGTAGCAACAACCTGACCCTCGGTGGCGTGATTGCCGGCGCCGGCACGTTGACCAAGAACGGTCTGTCCGACGTGACGTTGAGCGGCAGCAACACTTTCAGCGGCACCTTCGATGTGGCGTCCGGCAGCCTGACCACACTGAGTAGCGCGGCGCTGGGCAACAACGCCACGGTCAATCTCGCGGGCGGCGCGGCGCTCAATCTCGGTGCATCGGCCAGCCTCGCCAGCCTCACTGGCAGCGGCACGGCGCTGATCGGCACGGGCAATACGTTGAGCCTGGGCGGCAACAACGTCAGCAGCACTTTCGCCGGCATCCTCAGCGGTGACGGCAGCCTGAGCAAACTCGGCAGCGGCACCCTGACCCTCAGCGGTATCAGCGACCTGACCGGTGACACCAACGTCAACGCCGGCACCTTGCAGGTCAACGGCTCACTGGCCAGCGGCAATGTGCTGGTCAACAGCGGCGGCACTCTCGGTGGCAACGGCACCTTGAGCGGTGCCGTGACGGTGGCCGATGGCGGGCATCTGGCGGGCGTCACCGGCAGTACGCTGAGCGTCAGTTCGCTGCTGTTCAACGGTAACTCCAACTTCGACGTCGGCCTCGGCACCCCGGTGTCCGGCGGCGGCAATGCGCTGATCAATGTTGGCGGCAACCTGACCCTCGACGGTACCCTCAACGTCAGTGATATCGGTGGTTTTGGCAGCGGCGTCTATCGCCTGATCGACTACACCGGCGGCCTGACCGACAACGGCATGCTCTTCGGCACGTTACCGGGAAGCGTCAGCCCGGGCGATCTGCAACTGCAAACTGCGCTGGCCAATCAGATCAACCTGCTGGTGACTGCACCGGGCGTCACCGTGCAGTTCTGGGACGGCAACCAACTGGTGGCCAATGGTTCCGTCGAGGGCGGCAGCGGCACTTGGGGCACCGGCACCACTAACTGGACCGACGTCAACGGCACCACCAATCAGGCCTGGACCAACAGTTTCGCAGTGTTCCAGGGCGCGGCCGGCACAGTGACCGTTAACGGTGCGCAAACCAGCACCGGCATGCAGTTCGTCACTGACGGCTACAGCCTGGTGAATGGCACGGCGGGCTCGCTGAATCTGGTCAACGGTTCGCTGGGCAATGCCACGGTGCGGGTTGACCCCAACGCCACGGCAACCATCGGTGTCGCGCTCAACGGCAGCGGCACGCTGGGCAAATACGATAGCGGTACGCTGGTGCTCAACGCCGCCAACGGCTACACCGGTGGCACCGCGCTGAACGGCGGAAAAATCGTGGTCGGCAACAACGCCGCGCTCGGCACTGGCGTGTTGACCGCTGCTGACGGCACGGCGCTGGACAGCAACGCGGCCGTCAGTCTGAGCAACGACGTGGTCGTCAACGGTGGTCTGACCGTTGCCGGTTCCAATGCCTTGACCCTCGGCGGCGTGGTCAGCGGCAGCGGCAGCCTGATCAAGGCCGGCGCTTCGAGCCTGACCCTCAACGGTAGCAACACCTACAGCGGTGGCACTCAGCTTGCGGGCGGCACGCTGATTCTCGGCAACAACAGTGCGATCAGCAGCGGGGCGCTCAACGTCACCGGCAACGGCACCCTCGACAGCACCTCGGCGCTGCAGTTGGCGAATGCCATCAACCTTGGTGCGCAACTGACCCTGGCCGGCACCCAGAACACCACGCTGCTCGGCGCCGTCACCGGCACCGGCAGTCTGGTGAAAAACGGTACGGGTGATCTGGTGCTCAGCGGCGCCAATACCTACAGCGGTGGCACCACGCTGAACGGCGGCACCACGCGCGGCGACACCAGCAGCCTGCAAGGTGCAATCGTCAACAACGCGGCGCTGACCTTCGAGCAAAACACCGACGGCAGCTACACCGGCAACCTCACCGGCGCCGGTACGCTGAACAAAACCGGCAGCGGCCAATTGCTCCTGACTGGCAACAACAGCTTCACCGGCAACACCTCGGTGCAGGCCGGCAAACTGACTGTCAACGGCGTGCTCAACAGCGCCAATGTCAACGTTGCCAGCGGCGCAGGCATAGGTGGCAGCGGTCAATTCGCTGGCGCCGTGCAACTGGCCGACGGCGCGACTCTGGCCGGCGGCGGCACCGCGACGCCGTTGTCGGTCGGTTCGCTGGCCTTGTCCTCGGGCACCAATCTGGACTTCAGCCTCGGCTCGGCCACCAGCTCTACAACAGTGGTCAACGTCGCCGGCAACCTGACCCTCGACGGTACGCTGAACGTCAGCAACGCCGGCGGTTTCGGTACCGGGGTGTATCAACTGTTCAGTTACGGCGGCAGCCTGACCGACAACGGTCTGGTCTACGGCAGCTTGCCGGTCTCGGCGGCCAACCTGACCCTGCAAACCGCCATCGCCAACCAGATCAACCTGCTGGTGCAAGGCTCGCCGGGTGAGGTGCAGTTCTGGAATGGCGGCACCACCAATCCCGATGGCAGCATCGGCGGCGGTAGCGGTGTGTGGGGGCCGGGCACCAACTGGACCGATCCGAGCGGCACGCAGGCCCTGGCATCAAATGGTCAGTTCGCCGTGTTCGGTGGTCAGGCGGGTACGGTTACCGTGCAGGGCAATCAGAACTTCACCGGCCTGCAATTCCTCTCCGGCGGCTACAGCCTGGTCCCGGGCGCTGGCAGTACGCTGACGCCGGTCAACGGTGCAGACGGCAGCCTCGCACCGGTGCGGGTGAATGCTGGTGGCAGCGCGGAAATTTCCACACCGCTGGTGGGCACGGGCGGCATCGAGAAGCTCGACTCCGGGACTCTGGTGTTGAGCGGCGCCAACACTTACAGCGGTGGCACGACTGTCAGCGGCGGTACGCTGGTCGGTAATACCACCAGCTTGCAAGGCAACATCCTCAACAACGCTTCGCTGTTGTTCGTGCAGAACTTCAACGGGCAATTTAACGGGTCGTTGCGCGGGCTCGGCGCCATGCTCAAACGCGGCACGGGCACCTTGTTGTTGACCGGTGACAATCCGTTCAGCGGCACCGTGGCGGTCGATCAAGGCGTGCTGCAAGTCGGCAGCCGCTCGGCGCGTGCCTCGTTGGGTGGGCAAGTCACCGTGGCCAACGGCGCTGCGCTGAGCGGTAACGGCAGCGTCGGGTCGGTGGTCAACAATGGTCTGGTGGTTTCAGGTGGCGAGGCTGGCACCCTGAGCGTTGCCGGCAATCTGAGCAATGCGCCAACCGGTGTGTTGGCGCTGACCATCAGTTCACCCACCGCTACACCGCTGGCAGTCGGTGGCACAGCGGCCCTTGGCGGTGGTTTGCAGGTCAATTCGCTCGCGCCGTTCACGGGTAACACCGTGTACTCGCTGATCACCGCCGGCGGAGGTGTGACAGGCACCTTCACCAGCACGGATCTGCCGCAATACGCCTTCCTCGACAGCTCGCTGGTTTACGGCGACAAGTCGGTCAGTCTGGCGGTGAGCCGCAACGGCAACTCGTTCGCTGATGTCGCGGCCACAGGGAATCAACGCAGTACCGCTTTGGCGTTGTCGCGTAACGGTGCGGCGGGCGCTGCGTTGCAAAACCAGATCGTCAACCTCAGCGTGGCTGGCGCGCGTAACGCCTTCGACAGCCTGTCTGGCGAAATCCACGCGAGTACCGCCAGTGCGATCCTTGAGGATTCGCGTTATGTACGCGACGCCGTTAACGATCGCATGCGTCAGCCTTCGTGCAGCGCCGCAGATGATCCACGTCGTGCCCTGGCGCCTGGCGATAACCAACTGAGCAGTAACGGTTGCCACGGTGAAATGGTCGGCTGGGCTCGCGCACTCGGTGCCTGGGGTGAATCGGATGGCGACAGCAACAGCGCCAAGCTCGACCGTAACCTCAGCGGCTTCATGCTCGGCACCGACAAGCAGCTCGATGACCAGTGGCGCGTGGGCATGGCTGCCGGTTACACCCGCAGCGATCTGGACGCGCATGATCGTCGCTCGGATGCCACGGTCGAGAGCTATCACCTGGCGGCGTACCTTAACTCGCAGTTCGATGCGCTGGCCGTGCGCCTCGGCGCGGCTTACAGCTGGCACGACATCGAGACCAAACGCGACGTCAGCGTCGGCACCTACAACGACCGTTTGAAGGCCAACTACGATGCACGCAGCGCTCAGGTGTTTGGCGAAGTCGGTTACACCATCGACGCCGCCGGCATTGCCCTGGAACCGTTCGCCGGTCTCGCTTACGTCAACTACGACACCGACAAGGCCAAGGAAAAAGGCGGAGTAGGGCGCCTGAAGGCCGATGCCGATCAAGACATCACCTTCTCGACCCTCGGCCTGCGCGCCGGCAAAGTCATCACCCTGGCCAACGGCGGGCAATTCACCCCGCGTGCGGCTGTCGGCTGGCGGCATGCCTTCGGCGATACCAAACCCGACGCCGACCTGACCTTCATCGACGGCGGCGCCTCGTTCAGCACTCAGGGCGTACCGATTGCCAAGGACAGCGCGATTGTCGAAGCGGGTGTCGACTTCCAGATCAGCCCGACCGGCAAACTCGGGGTCGGCTACTCGGGCCAATTGTCGAACGACAGCAATGACCACGCGATGACCATCAGCTTCAGCCTTGGCTTCTGAATTAGGGTCGAAGCACTTTTAGCCGCCCGAAAGGGCGGTTTTTTTTGCCTGCAAATTCTTTGGCAACACGATGCTTGTGGTGACTGTTCGATTGCCTTCGCGAGCAGGCTCGCTCCCACAGGGGAGTGCGGGGCAAATGTGGGAGCGAGCCTGCTCGCGAAGGGGCCGCTCAGTCAGTGCAAAAATCTGCTGCCTCGCGCTCTGCTAGAATCGCCCCCATCAACAGCCTGAGACTGACCCATGAGCGAGCCGATTCGTCTGACCCAATACAGCCACGGCGCCGGTTGCGGCTGCAAGATTTCCCCGCAGGTGCTGGAGGTGATTCTGGCCGGCAGCGGCGCGCAGAACCTTGATCCGAAACTGTGGGTCGGCAATGCCTCGCGCGATGACGCGGCCGTGTACGAGATCGATGCCGAGCGCGGTGTGGTGTCGACCACTGACTTTTTCATGCCGATTGTCGATGACCCCTTCGACTTCGGCCGTATCGCCGCGACCAATGCGATCAGCGACATCTATGCTATGGGCGGTGATCCGTTGATGGCGATTGCGATCCTCGGCTGGCCGGTGAATGTGCTGGCGCCGGAGGTCGCACGGGAAGTGATTCGGGGTGGGCGTGCAGTGTGCGACGCCGCTGGCATCCCCCTGGCGGGCGGGCATTCGATCGATGCGCCGGAGCCGATCTTTGGCCTCGCGGTCACCGGCCTTGTGGAAAAACGCCACATGAAGCGCAACGACACCGCCACCGCCGGTTGCCTGCTGTACCTGACCAAACCGCTGGGTATCGGCATCCTCACCACCGCCGAGAAGAAGGGCAAGTTGCGCCTCAGCGACGTCGGTGTCGCCCGCGACTGGATGTGTACGCTGAACAAGCCCGGCAGTCGCTTCGGCAAGCTGGCCGGTGTCACCGCGATGACCGACGTCACCGGTTTCGGTTTGCTCGGGCATCTGGTGGAAATGGCCGATGGCAGCCACCTGACCGCGCGTATCCGTTATGACCTGGTGCCGCGTCTGGACAGCGTCGAGTATTACCTCGATCAGGGCTGCGTCCCCGGCGGCACGCTGCGCAACTTCGACAGTTATTCGAGCAAGGTCGGCCGTGTGCAGGAGCTGCACAAACGCGTGCTGTGCGACCCGCAAACCAGTGGCGGTCTGTTGATTGCCGTCACGCCTGAAGGCAATGACGAGTTCCTCGCGGTCGCCGCCGAACTGAGCCTGAACCTGGCGCCGATTGGCGAACTGGTTGAGCGACAGACGAACGCAGTCGAGGTGATTTGATGCTCCGCGACTGCACGGATTACCGTGACATCTTCCTCAACGACCGGCCGCTGATGGATGCCCGCGCGCCGGTCGAGTTTCACAAAGGCGCGTTTCCCGGCGTGATCAATCTGCCGCTGATGAACGACATCGAGCGGCAGAAGATCGGCACCTGCTACAAACTGCACGGGCAGCAAGCGGCCATCGAATTGGGTCATCAACTGGTGTCCGGCGCGGTGAAGGCCGAGCGCATCCAGGCCTGGGCCGACTTCGCCCGAAGCCATCCCGAGGGTTATCTCTATTGTTTTCGTGGCGGCTTGCGCTCGCAGATCACCCAGCAGTGGCTGCGTGACGAAGCCGGCATTGACTATCCGCGCGTCGGCGGCGGTTACAAGGCGATGCGCAATTTCCTGATCGATACCCTTGAGCACGCCATCACGCAGTGTGATTTCGTTTTGCTCGGCGGCATGACCGGCACGGGTAAAACCGAAGTGCTGGTGCAGTTGCAAAACGGGCTGGATCTGGAAGGGCATGCCAATCATCGCGGTTCCAGTTTCGGCAAACGTGCCACGGGGCAGCCGTCGAATATCGATTTTGAGAACCGTCTGGCCATCGACATTCTCAAGAAACACGACGCCGGTATCGGCCAGTTTGTGCTGGAAGACGAGAGCCGGGTGGTGGGCAGTTGTGCGTTGCCGCTACCGTTGTATCAAGGCATGCAGCAGTACCCGATGGTTTGGCTGGAGGACAGTTTTGCCGATCGTGTCGAGCGCATCCTGCGTGATTACGTGGTGGATTTGTCGGCGGAGTTTTCGCAGGTGCATGGCGAGGAAGGCTTTGCGTTGTTCTCCGAGCGCTTGCTGGAAAGCCTGAACAACGTGCAGAAGCGCCTCGGTGGTGAGCGGCATCGGCGCATGTTTGATTTGATGGAAGCGGCGTTGGCCGAGCAGGCGCGCAGTGGCGCGGTGGATCTGCATCGCGGCTGGATCGAGGGGTTGCTGCGCGAGTATTACGACCCGATGTATGTGTTTCAGCGGGAGAAGAAGGGTGGGCGGATCGAGTTTGCGGGGGAGCGCGCGGCGGTTATCGAATATTTGCGCGAGCGGGTCATTCTGAAAGATTGAGGCTGGTTTACCGGCCTCTTCGCGAGCAGGCTCGCTCCCACAGGAGATCTGAGTCAGGCACTGATTTGTGATCGACACAGATCCAGTGTGGGAGCGAGCCTGCTCGCGAATGGATCTTCCCAGCCCGCACAAAACTCAAGTCGGGCAAGATTCCTTGCCATTATCCAGCCCCTGCTTGTAGCTATGGCTCTGCAAACTGGCCTTGCCGTTGTGCCAGGTCAGGGTCAGCACATACAGCGAATCAAAGTCGCTGCCAGACCAGTCATCGGTGATGTTCTGTTTCTCGCCGACCGCTTTGCCCGCCACCTTGTTGATCAGCTCCGGCAGATAACCATGTGACCACGCGGTGTAGATCGTCGAGTTGTGATACTTGTCTTCGAGCAGTTCGCGGGCCAGATCGCTGGTGTCATTGGCCGAGAATTCGATGTTCACGGGCAGGCCGAGCTTGATCGCGGCCGGGCTGATGGTCATCAGCGGGCGAATGTAGCTGTAGGAATTGTCCAGCTCGCCTTCCTCGACATTGCGCGTCGGGTTGGCGGCGAACACGTAGTCAGCCTTACCGAATTTTTCCGGCAGCAAGGTCGACAGATCGATGGCGCGGTTCAGGCCCTGGCAGTTGAGCTGGCCGAGACCGCCCTCGGGTTTCTCCGCGTGACGCAGGAACACCAGGGTCTGCGTGCCGTCCACCGGTTGCGCACGGCTTTCGCTGGATTCCAGCGACAGGAACAACGCGCTGACCGCCAACAGGGAGGGCAGGGCCACATAGGCGCGGTGTTTGAAGCGTTTGGCGAAACTCATAAGGTTCGTCATGAAATAAAAGATTCTTTAGCGTGTTCGGTTAAGGCTGACAAACCTTTACACCGCAGGCTCCCAGCACCGGGTGTTTTCCATGTCGTAGTGCGCTTTCCTTTGCGAAAGGCATAACTCAGAGTCCTCTGAGGCCGGTTGGTTCGATCGGCACAAGTGCGCAGCACTCTAGCGGCAACCCGCAATGGCCTGTGCGCAGGTTAGCGACAGGATGTTGCGAATTTAAGTAAGCACTTGGTCGCCTGCGAAAAGAACCCGCGCTAGAGCGGATGATCCTGGATTATGCTCAGGCCTTTCATTTGTGACTGGATGCTTCCCATGACCGATCTGTCCGCGTTCCCGATCACCCGAAAGTGGCCCGCGCAGTACCCAGACTGGATTCAGCTCTACTCTTTGCCCACCCCCAACGGCGTCAAGGTTTCGATCATGCTCGAAGAGATCGGCCTGCCCTACGAGCCGCACCGCGTCGGGTTCGACACCAACGACCAGTTGTCCCCGGAGTTCCTGTCGCTGAACCCGAACAACAAGATCCCGGCGATCCTCGACCCCCACGGCCCTGAAGACCAACCGCTGCCATTGTTCGAGTCCGGTGCGATCCTGATCTATCTGGCCGACAAGAGCGGCCAATTGCTCGCGCAGGAAGGTGCTCTGCGTTACGAAACCCTTCAGTGGCTGATGTTCCAGATGGGCGGTATCGGCCCGATGTTCGGCCAACTGGGTTTCTTCAACAAATTCGCCGGCAAGGACTACGAAGACAAGCGTCCGCGTGATCGCTATGTCGATGAAAGCAAACGCCTGCTCAAGGTGCTCGATGGCCGTCTGGAAGGACGCGACTGGATCATGGGCGAGCGCTACACCATTGCCGACATCGCAACGTTTCCGTGGGTGCGCAATTTGATCGGGTTCTATGAGGCGGGCGATCTGGTGGGCATCAGCAATTTCCCCAACGTGACCCGTGTGCTGGAGCGCTTTCTCGCACGTCCCGCAGTCATTCGCGGTCTGACCATTCCTTCGTAATCTGCAGCACTGATGATCCCCTGTGGGAGCGGGCTTGCTCGCGAAGGCATCGTGTCAGTCAGCACTTTTGTTGCTGATACACCGCATTCGCGAGCAGGCTCGCTCCCACAGTGATTTTGGTGTTCTGGAGGATTGTTGCATGAGCAGTAATGCACTCTTGATTGATCCAGGTTTGTACGCCAACCCCCGCAAGGCATAAGCTTCGCCCCCTACGACTTTCGTCTCATCTGCAGGTTTCAGGAAACCCCCATGTCCAGCCAGTTCCCCGAAGCACGTCCCCGCCGTCTGCGCCGCAATGCGAGCCTGCGCAGTCTGTTCCAGGAAACCGAATTCAGCCTGAACGATCTGGTGCTGCCGATTTTTGTCGAGGAAGAAATCGACGACTTCGTGCCGATCAAGAGCATGCCCGGGGTGATGCGCATTCCCGAGCGCAAACTGGCCAGCGAGATCGAGCGCTACGCCCGTGCCGGCATCAAGTCGGTGATGACTTTCGGCGTGTCCCATCATCTGGACAGCAACGGCAGCGACACCTGGCGCGAAGACGGTCTGGTCTCGCGCATGTCGCGCATCGCCAAGGATGCCGTGCCGGAAATGATCGTGATGTCCGACACCTGCTTCTGCGAATACACCGATCACGGCCATTGCGGCGTGATGCACAATCATGAAGTCGACAACGATCAGACCTTGGTCAACCTCGGCAAACAAGCCGTGGCAGCAGCGCGCGCGGGTGCTGATGTGATCGCCCCGTCGGCGGCGATGGACGGTCAGGTGCGGGCGATTCGTCAGGCACTCGACGCGGCCGGTTTCACCCAGATTCCGATCATGGCCTATTCGACCAAATTCGCTTCGGCGCTGTACGGCCCGTTCCGCGAGGCCGGTGGCAGCGCGCTCAAGGGCGACCGCAAAAGCTACCAGATGAACCCGATGAACCGCCGCGAAGCCCTGCGCGAATCGCTGCTCGACGAGCAGGAAGGCGCCGATGCGCTGATGGTCAAACCGGCCGGCGCGTATCTGGACATCATCCGTGATATCCGGGAAGCCTCGAACCTGCCACTGGCGGCGTATCAAGTCAGCGGTGAGTACGCGATGATCAAGTTCGGCGCACAGGCCGGGGCGATTGATGAAGATCGTGTGGTGCGTGAGAGCCTGGGCGCAATCAAACGCGCGGGTGCGGATCTGATCTTCACTTACTTTGCGATGGATCTGGCGTTGGCCGGGATCTAAGCAACAGCGCAGATTTAACTGTGGGAGCGAGCCTGCTCGCGAAGGCGTCGTGTCAGCCAGCATAGCTGTTGCTGATGCACCGATTTCGCGAGCAGGCTCGCTCCCACATTTGATTCATGGTTTTCTTTAGTCAGGCGCAGTTGAAAAACGGGCGGATCCCATGATCGTGGAAATACCGCTCAATCACCTTCGGATCGGCACTGTTATCGGCAATCGCCACATAGGTATCCGGGCGCAGCAGGTAAAAGCCATTTCGCCCCAGCCCTGCCGTTTCAAACGCCGGGCGCCAGTCGAACACGTGCAATGGCAGATGATGTTCGTGGCACCAGGCGATCATTTCGTCGCTGGTGTCGCCGTACACATGCACCTGCCAGCAGGGCTGGCGTAGCGGCTCGTAATTATCCCCTTCACCGTCATGCGCCCAAGGCAAACGATCGCCGCCGTGGACGTGGCCGGCCGTGCCCTGGCTCAGCGGCATGCCGCGATAGTTGAGGGTGACTTGCGACACCGTGCGAAAGAGAAATTCGCGACTGGCCTCGAACGAAGCCATTTTCGGGATCAGAAACGGTGCCACACGCATACGCAGCAAATCCGCCATGCGCCCCTCGGCGGTGACAAAACTGAAGACCTTGTCGGTGGTCGAGACCAGTCGCCGCGCGAAGGCGATGCGTTCCGTTTCGTAAGTGTCGAGCAGTTTGGCCTCGGCACCGCCGCTGAGCACGGCGGCGAGTTTCCACGCCAGATTGATCGCGTCACCGATGCCGGTATTCATGCCTTGGCCGCCCGCGGGGCTGTGTACGTGTGCCGCGTCGCCGAGTAAAAACGCGCGACCACTGCGAAAATGCTCAGCCACACGATGATGCACGCGGTAGGTGGAGAACCAGTTCACGTCCTCGATATGGACTTTCAGGTGTTCGATGGCGCGGCTGCTGACGTCAGAGAACTCAAGTGTTTCGGCGCGCTCCGCACGTTCGTCGCGCACGGTGCCGATCAGTCGTGCACGGCCTTCGCCCGCCAGTGGAAACACCGCGAGAAAGTCCGCTTCGTCCAGATCCAGATGCAACTCGCCGTTCATTGCCGGGCCGCTGGCCTGCACATCCGCCACGTAGAAAATCTGCTGATAAGTGCCTCCGGGAAACCCGGCATCGAGGGATTTGCGCACCACCGAACGGGCGCCGTCTGCACCTGCCAGATAGCAGGCCTGGCAGATTTCCTGTTCACCATCGGGCAGGCGCAGGTGCGCGGTGAGGCCGTCGCCGGTTTGCGCGAAACTCTCCAGCGTCGTGTTGCGTTCGATGCTGACGCCATAGTCTTCAAGGCGTTCGATCAACAGCCGTTCATGTTCGTCCTGCGGGAAAATCTCAACGAAGGAGTAGGGCGTCAGGCCTTCGCCGATGCGGTTGAGCGGTAACTGCGCGACGGGTTTGCCGTTGACCCAGAAGTTCGCCGCCGCCACGCGATGGCCGTTGCGCACGATGGTGTCGGCCAGATCCAGTTGCCGGTACAGCTCCAGCGTTCGCGCCTGTACAGCCAGCGCCCGGGAGGTGGTGCCGGGGGCAGAAGTTTTGTCGATGATGCGTACTTGCACGCCGAGTTTGCTCAGCCACAGGGCCAGCACCAGGCCGGTGGGGCCGGCGCCGATGATCAGGACGTCGCTGCGGTTCATGGGCCTGTCCTCCGTTTGCTGAGGAGCAAGTATGGATCAGAAGGAGAGGGTGGCCAGGCCCGGCTGTCTTCGCGAGCAGGCTCGCTCCCACTTTGGAATGCAGTCCCCTGTGGGAGTGAGCCAGCTCGCGAAGTGGCCTTATCAAGCGCCACAAAACCCAAAAAGGCCCCGCAACCGTGAAGCTGCGGGGCCTTTCTCGTGCCGTGGCGTTACTTAGAAGTCGATAGTGCCCGACAACTTCGCCACTCGCGGTTCACCCTGGGTCAGATAACCGCCCTGAGCCGATTCCCAGTACTTCTTGTTCGCCAGGTTCTCCACGCCCAGACGCAAGGTCACGTCTTTCTCCGAGACCTTGAAGGCATAACGCGCACCCGCGTCGAAGCGGTTCCAGGTCGGCAGGCTGAGGTTGTTTGCGGCGTCGGCGTATTGACCGCCAGTGCGCAGCATCCGCGCATTCAGCGCGACGCCTTGCAGGCCGGGCACGTCCCAATCCACGCCGGCGTTGAACTGGAAGGTCGGCACGCCGATCGCACGGTTGCCGTCGTTGGCACCGTTGAGGGTGTTCTTCAATTCGGTGTCCATCAGGGTCAGGCCGGTGATCAGGCGCAAACCGTTGATCGGCTCGCCGAACACGTTCATTTCCACGCCTTTGTTGATCTGCTCGCCTTCACGCACGTAGGTGCAGGTGGTGGCGCTGTCGATTTCACAGTAGCCATCGCTTGGCTGCTCGATGCGGTACACACCCAGGCTCGCGCCGTAAGTGCCCATGTCGACTTTCACCCCGGCCTCGGTCTGCTTGGAACGGGCCGGTGCGTAGACTTCGTTGCCGTTGGTCACGCGAAAGCCACCGGCGCTGGTTGGCGAGGTCGGGCCCTGGGCGAGGCCTTCGATGTGGTTGGCGTAGAACGAAACGTGCTCCCACGGCTTGAATACGATGCCGTACACCGGCGTGGTGATCGACTCGTCGTAGCTCGAAGAGCGCGGGCCGCTGCCGTAGCTGGCGTAACCGTAACCTTGCACGACCAATTGCTGACGACGCAGGCCGGCGGTGATCAGCAGTCGATCATCGAAAAAACCGAGCGTGTCGGAGATCGCGATACTGCGGTTGAAGGTTTTGCCGACGATGCCCGGGTCATTCACATCGCCACCGGAAAAGTTACCGACCGGCGACGGGGTTTGCACCGGGTGGTAGATGTTGTTGGCGTATTTGGTCAGGTCAAAATCATAGGCGCTGCGCTGTTCGGTCCAGATCCCGGTCAGGCCGAAATTGAGCTTGTGGCTGACCGGGCCGGTGTTGAATTTACCGTTAAGGCCGGCCATCACACTGGTGTTGTCTTCATCGTGGGGAATGAACGAGCCGGTGGTGAACGATGCGCCGTTGTTGCCGACCAGCGTGGTCGAGTTATAGCGCCCGACTTCACGGGTGTGCTTGGCGCCGCCGGCCGCGTAGGCGGTCCAGTTGTCGTTGAGGTCGTACTCGGCGCGGAGCATGCCGAAGGTGTCTTCGATGTCGGTGTAGCCCCATTTCGGCGCGTAGTTGGTGTCGGCTGATGGCGCATCCGGAATGTGCGTGGCGGTGCCGAGGTTGACCGAGTTGCGGCCAGCGTTGACGCGTTCTTTCTGATAAGCAAAGTCGCCGGAAATTCGTAGCGCATCGCCGCGATAGTCGAGGCCGATGGCAAACAGTTTCGAACGCTGGTTCTCGTGATCAATGCCGGTATCGCCTTCGCGCTGGGACAGGTTGATCCGTGCGCCGAAGCGGTTGTCTTCACCGAAACGCTGGCCGATGTCGAAGTGATGACCGATGCGGCCTTCGCTGTTGATGTCGGTGGTGTAGCGGCGCAGCGGCACGTCGCCGGCGCGCTTTGGCTGCAGGTTGACGCCGCCACCGATGCCGGAGCCGGTTGGGGTAACGCCGTTGATGAAGGCGTTGGGGCCTTTGAACACTTCCACGCGCTCAAGGGCGTCGGTGGAAATGATCTGCCTTGGCAGTACGCCGTACAGGCCGTTATAGGAAATGTCGTCGCCGTTCAGCGGCAGGCCACGGATCATGAAGACTTGCGACTGGTTGGAAAAGCCGGACGCCTGGCGTACCGACGAATCATTGAGCAGCACGTCAGCGACGTTTTCGGCTTGCTGATCCTGAATCAGTTGCTCGGTGTAGGACGCGGCGCTGAAGGGTACGTCCATCATGTCCTGATTGCCCAGCACGCCCAACTGGCCGCCACGAGCGACCTGACCACCGGAATAAACCGGTGGCAAGGCGTTTGGCGCTGGGGCGTGGGCATTGATGTTGACGTTGTCCAGCACCAACTCTTTGCCGTCTTCTTCAGCGGCATGGGCAGTGACAGTCAGGGAGCACAGCAGGGCGAGAAGCGTCGGGCGGAACGGGACGGCAAGTCGGGCTGAAGCGGGCATGTTTCGTACCTGGAGGCGCACGGCCGATGAGAAAAGGTTAAGGCGGCGCGGGAACTCCTTGCGCAAATGCGACTCCAGGTGCAAATGATAGGTTTTCTCAGTAACGTTTTGCAATCAGTTTGTCATCACGATTAAAGCGTGCGGAACAGCTCTGGAACGGCGCAGTCCTAGCCTGCGCCATACCATTGATCGTATGGTGAACCCGGCTCAACGGACTGGATGGAGCAACATGCACACCCCTCGATTACTGATAACCCTCGCCGCCATGCTCGTACTGGCCGGTTGCGCCAGCCAGCGCAGCGGCGAACCCGCACCACGACCTCCGGCCGAAGTGAAAGCCGAAATCGTGCGCCTGATGCCCAGCAAAACCGCTGATCGCCAAGGTTGGGCCACCGATATCTACGTCGCGTTCGCTGCACAAGACATCAGCCCGACCACCCAGAATCTGTGTTCGGTGCTGGCCGTGGCTGAGCAGGAATCGACCTTTCAGGCCGACCCCAGCGTGCCCGGCCTGGGCAAAATCGCTCGCGACGAAATCGACCGCCGCGCCGCCAAAGTGCATATCCCCAGCCTGTTGGTCAGCGGCGCCCTGCAAGTGCGTTCGACCAACGGCAAGAGCTACAGCGAACGCCTGAGCAGCGCGCGTAGCGAAAAAGAGTTGAGCGCAATTTTTGATGACTTCATCGGCAGGGTGCCCATGGGGCGCACGCTGTTCGGCGGTTTCAACCCGGTGCATACCGGTGGGCCGATGCAGGTCAGCATCGAATTTGCCGAACAGCACGCCAAGGATTACCCGTACCCGGTCAACGGCACGATCCGCCGCGAAGTATTCAGCCGGCGTGGCGGCATGTATTTCGGCATCGCGCATTTGCTCGGATACCCGGTGAGTTACCGCGAGCCGCTCTATCGCTTTGCCGACTTCAACGCCGGCTGGTACGCCAGCCGCAACGCGGCGTTCCAGAACGCAGTCAGTCGCGCGTCCGGCATCCCGTTGGCGCTGGACGGCGACTTGATTCGCTACGACTCGATCATGCCCGGCGGCACCGAACTGGCGGTGCGCACTCTCGGCAAGTCGTTGGGCATGCGCAATCCGTCCATTCGCGATCAACTGGAGAAGGGCAAAACCCTGGAATTCGAAGAGACCAAGCTTTATCGAGAGGTGTTTGCGCTGGCGGAAAAGGCCGAAGGCAAGACATTGCCCCGTGCGGTGCTGCCGGGGATCGTGCTGCAGAGCCCGAAAATCACCCGAAAACTGACCACCGCGTGGTTCGCCAAACGGGTGGATGAGCGCTACAAGCGCTGTATGGCCAAGGCCGGATAAAACCGCCAGACATAAAAAACCCGGCTAACGCTAGCCGGGTTTCTCTGGGTTGTTGCGGTGACGCCATTCATTCAAGCGTTGCGCAGTTCGTTCAGACGATCAGCACCACCTTCAGCGACGGTGTTGCCTTTCAAGCGATCCGAGCCATCAGCCGCGACAGTGTTGCCTTTCACACGATCCGAGCCGTCAGCCGCGATAGTGTTGCCTTTCACGCGATCCGAGCCATCAGCGGCGACGGTGTTGCCTTTCACACGATCCGAGCCGTCAGCCGCGATGGTGTTGCCTTTCACGCGATCCGAGCCGTCAGCCGCGATGGTGTTGCCTTTCACGCGATCCGAGCCGTCAGCCGCGATGGTGTTGCCTTTCACGCGATCCGCGCCGTCAGCCGCGACGGTGTTGCCTTTCAGGCGATCCGAACCGTCGGCAGCAACGGCGTTCTGGTACAGACGATCAGAGCCATCAGCGGCGATCATCGTGTGGGCTGGAGTGGCGGCAAAAGCGTTAACTGCGAAAACCGAGAAAGCGATGCTGAGAAGAGTCTGGCGTTTCATGATGGTGTGCTCCGGGGTGTTATTGGTTGGTATGGAGCGGATGTTACGCCGGAGATTTTTTATGAGAACTTCATTGCCGTGATGGTGAACATCGACGCCGATGATGATTGCCAGGACCCTCAGTCTAGAGCCTCACAGCACCTTCACCGCGCGCCCGATCGCCTGAATCGGCCCGGTCGGTTTGCCGATCGGCGAGCCGTTGGCACCTTCCAGCGTCAGCTCGAACAACTGATTGGCTTGCAGTGGCGGCAGTTTATCCAGTTCAACTTTCAGTGCCTGCCCCGGCTTGACCAGCCCCAGTGATACCGGACCCTGCCAGCCGTCAGCCTTGGTCCAGAATTCCAGAGCCTTGTCCGCCGGTATTTCAACCACACCCAGCGGAATCAACTGAATCTCCCGCGAGTTGCTGGCCTGGATTACCCAGCCCGGCGCCTTGTCCTGCGGCGCGACCAGCACCACCAGATAACTGGGTTTCGGCGTGGTCTGGGTCAGCAGGATTGAACCCAATACCAAGGTTGCGGCCAATCCGGCAGCACTCAAACCGCGCCACAGTGGCAGCAGATTCCACCATGACGTTGTGGGCGTTTTTTGCGTCAGTCGCTCGACGCTGCGCTCAATCCGTGGCCACAGCAGTGCCGACGGTTGCTGCGATTCGGCATAGTCCGTCAGCTCCAGCAGCCGCCGTTCCCAGGCGTCCACCGCCGCGCGCAGCTCCGGGTCATTCGGCAAGCGTTCCTGCACCCCGATCCGTTGTTCAGCCGAGAGTGTACCGAGCACATATTCGCTGGCCAGCTCATCGCGTTCCGATTCAGTGGTCATCCCATGCACTCCCGCAAGGCGTTGAGGCTGCGCTTGATCCAGGCTTTGACCGTGCCCAGCGGCGTGCCCAACCGTTGGGAAATCTGCGCATGGCTGTAGCCGTCGATATACGCATGAAGGATGCAGCTTCGGCGTTGCGGATCGAGCTGTTCCAGGCAGCGATCGATGCGTGCCGAATGCGCCTGGGTATCGAAGTCATTGTCGTGCGCGGGCATTTCGTGATCTTCGCTGAACGGGGTTTCCCGAGCCTGATTGCGCAGCAGATTCAGCGCCAGATGCCGGGTCACGGTGAACATCCAGCCACGCGCCGAACCGCGCGCCGGATCAAACCCCGCCGCGCCGTTCCAGATTTTGATGAATGCCTCATGGACAATGTCCTCCGCCAGTGCCGTGTCGCGTACCAGCCGTTTGGCCACGCCGAGCAGGCGCGGGCCTTCCTGCACATACAAATCGCGCAGGGCCGACCGCTCGCCGCGGGCACAGGCAGCGAGACGGGCTTCGTAATCAAATGCAGATTCGGGCAAAGGCATGTCGTGCAATCTAGCTCACATTCCGCAAACATCCAGACAACCAGAATTTCCTTGCAGGCAGCCCTGTGAATTGCACTTTTAGGTTCCCTTCTGGATTGCCTTTGTGGGAGGGGGCTTGCTCCCGAAGGCAGTGTGTCAGCCAGCATCCCTTTCACTGACACACCGAATTCGGGAGCAAGCCCCCTCCCACTGAAGCCATATTTTTGCGTGGTGCTGAACGTCAGTTCGCCGCCCAGAAAATGTAATCCGCCTGGTACTTCACCGTTTCCTGTTTGCCCTTGTTCGCCGCCGTGCATTCGCTGCTCGGTGCCACGCCACCCTTGAGCGCGACGCGCTGGATGTAGCTCACGCCGGTCATCGCGCCTTTGCCCTCAGCAGGGTTGGCCTTGACCAGTTGATAGGGCAGGTTGCCCGGGCTCGACGGCGCTACCGCCAATTGCGTGCCGGTGACTTTCGAACCGTCCTTGGCCTGCCAGGTGGCCGGTGGGCCGAAGTAAGTGCCGACTTGTTTGCCGCTGCGATCGTTGAGCACCGCTTTGGGGCCGACGAAGGTCCACTCGGTCTGCCCGGCCATATTGGGTTTGTCGCGGCATTCGTAGGTGATCTCGCCGACCCCGGTGGTTTCCAGCGCGATCTTGTGGCCGTCCGGGACTTTGATGGTGTCGGGGTAACTGCTTTGGGCGAAGGCTGCCGAGGACGCTGCGAGCAAACCGGTGAAGCAAATCAGCTGTGTGGTGTTCATCAGTGTGTTCTCCGAAAGGGGTAGATCGCTGGCAGCCAAGAACGGCTGTTACTAGGACTACCCGGCAGAGAACGGATTGGATGCACTGGGCAGAAAATAAATTTTTCCAGCGAAATGCACTACAACTGATAGATCATCGTGGCGGGTTTAGCGCTTGCTTCGCAGCCGGTCGTGACGATTCGACAGGCGCCCTTGTCACGAGGGATGGCTGATCAACAGAAGGGGGGGAGATATGTATCAGCTCTACGGACATCGCAACTCAGGCGCAGCCGCCATCGAAGCAGCGCTGGAGCTGTGCCAGATCGCCTATCGCTTCATCGATATCGAAGCCAGCAGCGAAGCTGCCGAGGCGCTGGCGCAGCTCAACCCGTTGAAACAGATTCCGACCTTGCAACTGCCCGATGGCAGCACCCTTACCGAGAGCGCGGCGATTCTGATTCATCTGGGCCTGACGTTTCCCCAGTCCGGCTTGCTGCCGGCCAAGGCAGACGACCGCGATCAGGCGATTCGCGGCCTGGTGTACATCGTCAGCAATTGCTACGCAGCCATCGGCGTTGTCGACTATCCCGAACGTTGGTTGGTAATGCCTGACGAAGCGTCGCGGCAGAATCTGATGACCGGCGCCCGTGAGCGTCTGCACTGGAGTTGGGAGGTGTTTGCCGACCAGTTTTCCGCCGAGCTGTACCTGGACGACGAAACCCCGGGTGCGCTGGATGTGCTGGCAGCGGTGGTGACGCGTTGGGCGGGCAGCCGCGAGCATCTGCGCCAGACGCGGCCGGGGTTTTATGCGTGGTTGCAGAGAATTGACCGGCATCCGGTGCTGGCGCCTGTCTTCGCCCGGCATTGGCCGGCCTGATCCCACCGGAAAACCAAAGGTGGGAGCGGGCTTGCTCGCGAATGCAGTCGGTCAGTCAATTCATCTATCGACTGACCGACCGCATTCGCGAGCAAGCCCGCTCCCACAGGGGATTTCTGCTGTCTGGAGGGCCGCGGATTATTCCCCGCGAATGTACTGCTCAAGCTGTTTGATCAGCTCCGCCTGTTCGGCAATCGCCTCTTTCACCAGGTCACCGATCGACAGCAAACCGATCAACTTGCCGTTCTCCACCACCGGCAAGTGGCGCAGGCGTTTGTCGGACATGATGCCCAGGCAAGTGTCGACGGTCTGGTGGGTGTCCACGGTGATCACGTTGGCCACCATGATGTCGCGAACCGGTGTGCCCACTGATGAGCGGCCATGCAGCACCAGTTTGCGCGCGTAATCGCGTTCACTGATGATGCCGACCACTTTGTCGTCTTCCACCACCAGCAAGGCGCCGACGTTTTTCTCGGCCATCTTCATCAGCGCTTCGAGCACCATGTGATCAGGTTTGATCTGGTGCACTTCCTGATTTTTCTGATCTTTGAGCTTGAGCAGTTGGGCGACGGTCTTCATGGCGGTTACTCAGGTGTTGTCGTTGTTACCCAAGCATCGTAGACGCTGGCGTTCAGGGCAAGGTGGCAAAGCGGCAGATAACACGCAAAAAACGTCATTTGGCGGTTTTTTTAATTGTCTGCGCGAGATTTTTCACGAGGGCCATCGCGTGCGATGCCGCGTAGAATGCCCGGCAGATTCAATTTCCCGAGGTCGCAGTGGTGGATTTACAGCAGGGCTTCGTCCTGACGCGGCATTGGCGCGATACCCCGGCCGGCACCGAAGTCGAGTTCTGGCTGGCGACCGACGCCGGGCCGCGCCGTGTGCGCTTGCCGCATCAGCCGTCGGTGGCGTTTATCCCCGCCGAGCAGCGTGCAGCCGCCGAACGCTTGCTGCACGATGAAAAGAACGTCGAACTGCGCCCCCTGGCCCTGCAGGATTTCGAACATCGCCCGGTGCTTGGTCTGTATTGCCAGCAACATGGTCAGTTGATGCGTCTGGAAACCGCGCTCAACCGCCACGGCGTCGATGTCTTCGAGGCCGATGTGCGCCCGCCGGAGCGCTATCTGATGGAGCGTTTCATCACCGCGCCGGTGCTGTTCAGCGGCACCGCCGATGCCGACGGCACATTGCTCAACACCCACCTCAAACCCGATCCCAAGTATCGGCCGAAGCTGCGACTGGTCTCGCTGGACATCGAAACCACCGAAACCGGTGAGTTGTATTCCATCGCGCTGGAAGGTTGTGGCGAGCGTCAGGTATACATGCTCGGCGCGCCGAACGGCGACGCCAGCATCGTCGACTTCGACCTTGAATACTGCGACTCACGCACGCTCATCCTGAAGAAACTCAACGACTGGTTCGCGCTGCACGACCCCGACGCGATCATCGGCTGGAACGTCGTGCAGTTCGATCTGCGCATCCTCCACGAACACGCACGGCGCCTCGGCGTACCGCTGAAAATCGGCCGTGGCGGCGAAGAGATGCAGTGGCGCGAACACGGCAGCCGCAACCATTACTTCGCCTCGGCGGCGGGGCGGCTGATCATCGATGGCATCGAATCCTTGCGTTCGGCGACCTGGAGTTTCCCTTCGTTCAGTCTGGAAAACGTCGCGCAGACCTTGCTAGGCGAAGGCAAGTCGATCGACAACCCGTATCAGCGCATGGACGAGATCAACCGCATGTTCGCCGAGGACAAACCGGCGCTGGCCAAGTACAACCTCAAGGACTGCGAACTGGTCACGCGAATCTTCGCCAAGACCGAGCTGCTGACGTTTTTGCTCGAGCGCGCCAGCGTTACCGGCCTGCCGGCGGATCGCAGCGGCGGCTCGGTGGCGGCGTTCACGCATCTCTATATGCCGTTGATGCACCGTCAGGGTTTCGTCGCGCCGAATCTGGGCACCAATCCGCCGCAGGCCAGCCCCGGCGGCTTTGTCATGGACTCGCAACCGGGGCTGTATGAGTCGGTGCTGGTGCTCGACTACAAAAGCCTTTATCCGTCGATCATCCGCACCTTTCTGATCGACCCGGTGGGGCTGATCGAAGGCTTGCAGCACCCGGACGATACCGACTCGGTCTCGGGCTTTCGTGGCGCCAGATTCTCGCGCACCCGGCATTGCCTGCCGTCGATCGTCTCGCGAGTCGCCGAGGGCCGCGAGACCGCCAAGCGCGAACACAACGCGCCGCTGTCGCAGGCACTGAAGATCATCATGAACGCCTTCTATGGCGTGCTCGGTTCCAGCGGCTGCCGGTTTTTCGATACGCGGCTGGCGTCGTCGATCACCCTGCGCGGCCACGAAATCATGCTGCGCACGCGCAAACTGATCGAAGAGCAGGGCCACGCGGTGATCTACGGCGACACCGACTCGACCTTCGTCTGGCTGCGTCGCCCTCATGGGCAAGAAGAGGCGGCGGCCATCGGCCATGCGCTGGTCAAGCACGTCAACGACTGGTGGCGCGAGCATGTGCGTGACGAATACGGGCTGGAAAGTGCCCTCGAATTGCAGTACGAAATTCACTACAAGCGCTTCCTGATGCCGACCATTCGTGGCGCGGAGGAGGGCAGCAAAAAACGCTACGCCGGCCTGGTTACCCGCGCCGACGGTACTGAAGAAATGGTCTACAAAGGCCTGGAAACCGTGCGCACCGATTGGTCGCTGTTGGCCCGGCAATTTCAGCAGGAACTGTACGAGCGGATCTTCCAGCGCAAACCCTATCAGGACTATGTGCGCGACTACGTGCGCAAAACCCTGGCTGGCGAATTCGATGATCGGCTGATCTACCGCAAACGCCTGCGCCGCACCCTCGACGATTACGAGCGCAACGTCCCACCCCATGTGCGCGCGGCGCGGCTGGCCGACGAATACAACGCGCAGCACGGGCGCCCGCGGCAATACCAGAACGGTGGCTGGATCAGCTATGTGATCACCCTGGCTGGTCCCGAACCGCTGGAAGTGCGCCGATCCACCATCGATTACGACCACTACATCACCCGGCAACTGCAACCGGTGGCGGATGCAATCCTGCCGTTTGTCGACGACGACTTCTCAACCCTGATCGGGGGGCAACTGGGCCTGTTTTGAGTCCAGCAACTGCAGCGTCCATTCATCGAGAATGCCGTGGAAGTAGCGTTCCAGCGCCTGATTGAACAGGCTGTCGTCTGCGGTGAACTGGGCGAACAGCGTCATCGAAGAGTGAAATTTCAAGTCGTCGGGATGGCCGAAAATCTCGGCAATCGAACGCTGGCGCACATTCAGCACGAGCTGCGTACACGTGCGCAGCTGCGCGCCGAGCAATGGGTGATCCAGATAGGCCCGGGCTTCTTCGGCTGAGCCGATGGCGAAGCGCCGGGACATCTCACTGCCGCCCAACCCGGCGAACTGCGGGAAGACAAACCACATCCAGTGGCTGCGCTTGCGGCCTTCGTCGAGTTCGCGCTGGATCCGTTCGAATGCCGGATCCTGGGCCAGGACAAAACGTTGCAGGTTGAACGGGTCGTACTGATCAGTGCTTCTCATCGCGAAGCCCTCTGCCAGTCGGCGGTGGCTCAGACCATGGCCAGCCGCTGCTTGCGCTTGGGCGCGTGAAACGCCTGGTCCAGCGCTGCCAGATCCCCGGCCTCCAGTTGCAACTGCGCCGCTTGTGCATTGAGTTGCACGTGTTCCGGCCGCACAGCCTTGGGAATCGCAATCACACCATCCTGACGCAGAATCCACGCCAGCGAAACCTGTGCCGGGGTCACGCTGTGACGAGCGGCAATCTGTTTCAACACCGGATCAGCCAGCATCGCGCCGCCCTGACCGATCGGACAGTAGGCCATCAGCGGCATGCGCTGCTGTTGGCACCATGGCAGCAGATCGAACTCGACACCGCGTTCTTCCAGGTTGTAGAGCACCTGATTGGTCGCGCAGGCCGGTGACGCCAATTCTTCAAGGTCATCGACATCGAAATTCGACACGCCCCAGCGGCCGATCTTGCTGTCCTCGCGCAGGCGTTCGAACGCTTCGACGGTTTCTTCCAGCGGATACTGGCCGCGCCAATGCAGCAGATAGAGGTCGATGTAATCAGTGTCGAGCCGGCGCAGACTGCGCTCACACGCCTGCGGGATACCTTTGCGACTGGCGTTGTGCGGGTAGACCTTGCTGACCAGAAACACCTGATCACGCAGACCGGCAATGGCTTCGCCGACCACGGTTTCGGCACCGCCCTCGGCGTACATTTCTGCGCTGTCGATCAGGGTCATGCCCAGTTCAATGCCGGTGCGCAGCGCGGTGACTTCACGATTGTGCGCCGAACGGTCTTCACCCATGCGCCAGGTGCCTTGGCCAATCACCGGAACCTGCAAGCCGGCCAATTCGAGGGTACGCATTCAAACCTCCTTTCTGAAGCGGTCGATACCTTTAGTGGGCAGCAGGAGTGTACAGATCGTTCCCACGCTCTGCGTGGTAATGCCTCAATGGACGCTCTGCGTCCGCTGTTGGGACGCGGAGCGTCCCGGGCGGCGTTCCCACGCGGAGCGCGGGAACGACCACCTGTAGGCGCTGCCGCAGGCTGCGATCTTTTGATCTTGAGCTTCTTACTTGGCAGAGAACTTCAAGACGATGCTTTGTGTATAAGCCTGCCCCGGATCCAGCCGCGTACTCGGGAAGTTCGGCTGGTTCGGCGAATCCGGATAATGCTGCGTCTCCAGGGTAAACGCGCCCCAATGCGGATAGACCTTGCCACCCTTGCCCTTGACGGTGCCGTCGAGGAAGTTGCTGGTGTAGAACTGCACGCCCGGTTCGCTGGTGAACAACTGCAAATGCCGGCCGGACTGTGGATCGCTGACCTCGGCGGCGACTTTGCTCACATCGCCCTTGGTATCCAGCGCCCAGTTGAAATCGAAGCCGCCCTGTTTCGGCTCGGCGAATTTCAACTGTGGGTGATCCGCCTTGATGTGCGTGCCAATTGCCGTGGGCTTGGTGAAGTCCATGGGGGTGCCGGCCACGGGCGCCAGTTCGCCGGTCGGGATCAGCTTGGCGGTGACCGGGGTGTAATGGCTGGCGTGCAGGGTGGCGACCTGTTTGAGGATGTCGCCATTGCCGGCGCCCGCGAGGTTGAAGTAGCTGTGGTTGGTCAGGTTGAGCACGGTCGGTTTGTCGGTGCTGGCCTTGTAGTCGATGCGCAGTTTGTTGTTGTCGGTCAGGCGGTAGGTCACTTCGGTGGTGAGGTTGCCGGGGAAGCCCATTTCACCGTCCGCCGACAGATAGGTCAAGGTCACGCCGACCGAATCCTTGTCTTTGGTTTCCTTTGCTTTCCAGACCTGCTTGTCGAAGCCCTGAGTGCCACCGTGCAAGGCGTTGGACTTGTCGTTCTGCGGCACTTGATAGCGCTTGCCGTCGAGTTCGAAGGCGCCGTCGGCCAGGCGATTACCGAAACGGCCGATGGTCGCGCCGAAGTACGCGGTGCCTTTCTGGTAGCCCTGCACATCGTCGAAACCGAGCACCACGTCGGCGGCTTTGCCTTGTTTGTCCGGCACCAACAGCGATTGCAGGGTCGCGCCGTAGGTGATGACGGTGGCTTGCATGCCGTGGCTGTTGCGCAGGATGTATTGCTCGACGGGCGTACCGTCATTGGTTTTGCCGAAGGCTTTGTGTTCGGCGCTGAGGCCGGCGGCGTTGGCGGAGAGGGTGGCGATCATAAGGGACAGTCCGAGGCCGGAGAGCAGGTGACGGGATTGAAGCATGGTTGACCTTCCTTTTTGTTGTTGTTTTCAAAACAGGTTAATAGTCATGCTAATTGAGGCGTGAACCAGAATTTATAGCGGATTAAACGTTTATTGCAAAAATAAAGTCGGACTAAATTGTTGCCGAAGGTCGGGAAACCACGCGGACACTGCACTTTTCGGCAATTGGCGGCTCTATCCATGGCCAGGATGCGGTGACTCCCGCCGCACAGGAATGTGCCTGTTCGAGAATTCATGCCGAGAGCTTTTCACCTGATCGCCCGTGTTGTTCATCGCCCGTGTCTGTTGCTGGCCTGTCTGTCGTCGCTGTTTGTCAGCGGCTGCACGCATCAGGACGGCAATGGTTTCATCGCGCAGATCCGTGACGGTCAACCGCAGGAATTTCTGCAGACCAGCGTTGATCGCATGGCCACGCTGGCGATGCGCGACAACCTCAACAGTCTTTATCGGTTGATGGGCAAGCTGTACCTGCGCAACCCGGACGAGCTGCGCAAATCCGGTTTCCTCACTATCAACACCGCCGTGAAACAGGTACGCCTGGCCATCGAGCAGCAACAGCCGTTGCCGGTGCTGGGCGGCCGCAAGGATCTGGCAGCGCTCAGTTATGCGATGAGCCCGGAGTTTCTCGGTGATCGGGTCGGCGCGTTCATCTATGCCATCGGCAGCATGCTGGTGACCGCCCATGGCAATCGCATCGAGTTCTACATGACTGACGCGATCAACCCGACGTTCGTTCACAACGCCGCGCGCAACATCGAAAAAGCCACGTGGATTCTGTCCCAGCGCCAGAACAAGGAAGGCCAGCCGCTGCTGTTCTCCAATGAGATTTCGGAGGAGGGCAGCAACCTGAGTTTCGCCACCGAGTTCGGCAAAGTCGTGGCGCGTCTTGATCTGCTTACGCAAATGCTCGATGAGCGTTACCGGCGGATTGGCCTGAATTACGCGCAGAGCTTGTTGTTCTTGAATTTCTTGCCGGTGCAGTAAGTGCGCAGATCCAATGTGGGAGCGAGCCTGCTCGCGAAAGCGATCTTCCAGGCGCTGAATTTCTGACAGATCCACCGCATTCGCGAGCAGGCTCGCTCCCACATTGATCAAATTGTGAGTGGGGGTTTTGTATACAATCCATCGCCACTATTGATCCAAAGGGAGCTGCACCCGTCATGACCGACCCCGCAAGCGCCGATTTCACTCATATCGACCGCGCCGCCCGCGCGGACAAACTGCCCTATGCCGCGTTGCTGGCCTTCGCCATGACCGGCTTCATCGCCATCCTCACCGAGACCCTGCCGGCCGGGCTGCTGCCACAAATTGGCGCCGGGCTCAACGTCAGCGAAGTGCTCGCCGGGCAACTGGTGACGCTGTATGCGCTGGGCTCGATTGTCGCGGCGATTCCGCTGACCGTCGCAACACGCGGCTGGCCACGGCGGCAGGTGCTGTTGATGACGGTGGGCGGCTTTCTGCTGTTCAACACCATCACCACGTTTTCCAGCCACTACGGCCTGACCCTGGCTTCGCGCTTTCTTGCCGGGATGGCGGCGGGGCTGTCGTGGGGGATCATGGCCGGTTACGCACGTGGCATCGTGCCGGTGCATCAACAGGGGCGGGCGCTGGCGATTGCCATGCTCGGCACGCCGGTGGCGTTGTCGCTGGGCACGCCGGCCGGGACGTGGCTAGGCAATCTGATCGGCTGGCGCGCCTCGTTCGGGATCATGTCGGCACTGGCCTTGGTGCTGGCGGCGTGGATCGTCATCGCGGTGCCGGATCGTCCGGGGCAGACCAGCGCCGAACGCTTGCCACTGCTCGAGTCCCTGCGCCTGCCGGGCGTGCGGCCAGTGCTGTTTGTGGTGCTGACGTGGATGCTCGGGCACAACATTCTCTACACCTACATCTCACCGTTTCTGATGCAGGCCGGACTGGCCGAGCGCGTTGATCTGGTGCTGCTGGTGTTTGGTCTGTGTTCGCTGGTGGGGATCTGGATCATCGGTCTGCTGGTGGATCGCTGGTTGCGCTGGCTGACGCTGATCAGCCTGGCGGTGTTTGCCGTGACGGCGTTGGTATTGGCGCTGATTTCGCCGTCGCCGTGGCTGATCTATGGCTGCATGGCGGTGTGGGGATTGTCGTTTGGTGGCTCGGCGACGTTGTTGCTGACAGCGGCGGCGGATTCGGCGGGCGACCATGTTGATGTGGTGCAGGCGATGCTCACCACGTCATGGAACGTGGCGATTGCCGGTGGCGGGTTGTTTGGTGGGTTGTTGCTGGATCGGGCGGGGGCGATGTCGTTTCCGTGGGCGCTGCTGATTCTCTCGCTGATTGCCCTCGCCACGGTGTGGATCAACCGCCATCACAGTTTCAAACCGGGGCGGCGGGTGCACTGACTCCATAACCTTTGTGGGAGCGAGCCTGCTCGCGAATACGGTGGGTCATTCAACTCATCTGTCGACTGACACTACGTCTTCGCGAGCAGGCTCGCTCCCACAGGTGGAGAATGGTGGTGAGTTCTATATGGCATAACGATAGACCGCATCGATATATGTGGTTATAAGAAAAATCGCTATGCTGCGGGCCAGATTTTCCCTGTCGTTTTTCTGGACGTCTTAATGGAATTGGCAAATTTCGGCCTGGTGATTGCCGGGCTGGTGGTGGGTTTTATTGTCGGCATGACCGGTGTCGGCGGCGGTTCCTTGATGACGCCGATCCTGCTGTGGTTCGGCATCAACCCGGCCACGGCGGTGGGCACCGACCTGTTGTACGCGGCCATCACCAAATCCAGTGGCGTGCTCGTCCATAGAAAGAACAAGAACATCGACTGGGCCATCACTGGCTGGCTGACCCTCGGCAGCGTGCCGGCAGTGGCGATGACCTTGTGGTTCCTCAGCACCCTGCACACCGCGCCGGATGCGATGAACGCCATCATCAAACAGGCGCTGGGCTTCGTGCTGTTCGCCACGGCGCTGGCTATTTTCTTCAAGAAACGCCTGCTGGAATTCGCCCACAAACGCGCCGGCGGCAACTACAACCCGAGCGGTTCGCGGCTCAATGTGATGACCGTGATCACCGGGCTGATCCTCGGCACCATGGTCGCCCTGACCTCGATTGGCGCTGGCGCCCTCGGCACCGTCGCGCTGTTCATCCTCTATCCGCTGCTGCCGACCCGCCGTCTGGTCGGCACTGAAATTGCCCACGCCGTACCGCTGACCCTCGTCGCAGGCCTCGGCCACGCGAGCATGGGCAACATGGATTGGGGCGTTTTGGGTTTTCTGCTGGTGGGTTCGTTGCCGGGCATCTGGCTTGGCAGTCACCTGACCGGGCGCATCTCCGATGAAGTGCTGCGCCCGTGCCTGGCGACGATGCTGTTGCTGATTGGCTACAAACTGGCGTTTTAATTCCTGCTGACAATTTCCCCTTTAGGAACTGCCGAAGGCTCGGGCCGCGATCGGCAGCTCCTACAGGTTATTTGTTATGACGGATTCCGAGTGGTGTATTTCATCACCGTCACCGGCAAGTCTTCGTAAACCAGCTCCTCGACCACCTCCCAACCCAGCCGCGCATAAAGCGATTGCGCCGCATCGGTGTACAGATACAACGTCTGCACGCCTAACGCCTTGGCCTCTTCGACAATCCGCTTGACCAGTTGCGAAGCCACTCCGCGTCCACGTTCCTCTGCCTTCACATAAACCCCAGCCAGCCAGGGCGTCAGCTCGGGACGGGTTTTCATGTCGCTGTCGATCAGCAGCGCGCCACCGAGCAGCCTGCCGTCTTCAATCGCCACCACTACGCTGGGAATCGCGCCTTTGCCGCAGGCTTTGCGCATGCGTTCGGTGCGGGCCTCGAGCGTATCGCCGCAGCGCAATTCACCCCACTCGTTGAAGTTGAGTTCGGCCAGTTCTTCAACAAATTCGGGGCGATCACACAGGTATTCGATGTGCATGCGTTGAACTCCATTTCGTGGGCAGAACAGCCACCCTAATGCGCGCCTGCACGGTAATCAAATCGTCGTTACGATTGCGCGGGTTCGGTTGCGCAATGCCGGTCCTGACCTAAGCTTCTGACAAGGCGAAACATATTTGCCGGACACACCCGGAACAATCGCCGCGATGCGCAATCAGTAGAGCGTGGATATCAAAAGGAGATGCGCATGCTCATCAGGTCACTGACCCTGACACTCTTGCTGGCGATTGCCGGCCCCTTGTTCGCCGCTGACAACGATTCGCCGATTGCCGCAGACATGGGCCGCGCCCGACCGCTGATCGTGATCGCGCAAAGCACCGTCGACCCGGTGTGGGTGAGCCTGAAAAAGTCGCTGGAGGACCCGGCCAACAAAAAAGGTGTGGCCGACCGCAACATCAAGGTTTACACCATCCTCAACATGTCCGGCCAGCTCGACGGCAAGGACATGGGCCAACAAGACACCATGGCGCTGCTGCGCTCGTTGAAGCTGGGGGCCGGTGCTTATCCGAAAGTCTTCCTGGTGGGCAAGGACGGCGAAACCAAACTCTCGGCGTCGGGGGATGAGGCGAAATCGGTGGACCTGAAGAAAATCTTCGAGACCATCGACGCCATGCCAATGGCCGAGAAGGAAGCGGCCGCTGCAGCCGCCGCTCAGGCCCCGGCAGCCGCCGAGCCTGAACCGGCTAAAGGGGCGAAGGGCGCCAAGCCGAGCAAACCTGCGAAACCGGCCAAGCCGCCGGAAATGCCGGATGATTGATGGCATGGCCTGAATCAAAAAAATGGGCGACCTCTGCAGGTCGCCCATTTTTGTTATCAGCGCCATAGTCAGGTTCACTGATTGCCTCTGAACTGAATAGTTTTTTTAGTCGTGGGGATGGATGTCTTCAAGCTTGTAAATCAGTACATCTTTGCCGTCTCTGATGACTAATGGGGAATGCGTCGTCAAAACGAATTGGCAATTGGGGAAAGACTCGCCCAATCGCTGGATCAGGCAGTGTTGCCATTCGAGGGGAAAGTGCAGTTCGACTTCGTCAATAAGAACGATGCCGTCGCCATACAGTGGGTTGGTCATTGATGGATTCATCATCGCCAGGCGCCGCGCAATGTCGCCGACCAGCGCCATCAGAGACTTTTCGCCTTGCGAGAGCAGGGCAACATTGAGTGTTTCTCCGTGTTTGTCGATAACCATGTGCAGGTGGGGTTTGCGTTGTACCCGTAAGTTGGCGAAACCCGGCATGAAAGCAGTGATGGCCGAGCGAACGGCTGTCAACTGACGGTCTCGGGAGGAGGCTTTCACGCTGGCGAGGGTTTTCCATGCATCGCTGTCTGTACCAAACTTTTCCGATACCTCTACCAATACACGGTCGGAAATACTGTCCTCGTTTTCGCTGTCCTCGCGGTCGCGAAACCATTCGAAGAATCGGCAAAAATCGGCGCCACCGTTGAAGGTGTTGTCGTAACCGTCGATTTGGTCGAAGGCGATCTTGCTGGGCGTTTTCAGCGCAATCTCTAGAACATTTCGTTCGACTGGGTAATAGACAATCAATGGCAGTGAGGCACTGTCTTTGGCAGTCAGTTGGCTGCGGTAGTGGTCTGCAAGAAGCCTTACTTCGGTTAGAGAGCTATGTGCAGAAGACTCCAGTCCGTCTCGCCTGCGGGCAATACCCCATACGAACAATTCGTTTTCGGAATCGGTATTGAGGATCTTTGCTCGTGGGTGTGTTTGGTCTGTGACGCCAATCGAAATGACGGCTCCAGTGGCGCCCATTCGGATGTCTTCATTGATAAGGCGTTTGCCATTGCCTGAATTGGAACGAATTCTGGCGATCAACCAGCTCAGGCAAATGTTCAGCGATTTCAGAACCGTGGATTTCCCGACCCCGTTACTTCCCAATAGAACCGTGATATTCGACTGGTGTGTCTTGGTAGGGGCAAACAGCATGTCTAAATCGGAGAATCGACCGACATTGGAGAGTTTGAAACTTTTGATGTCCATTGCAACGCCCTATGGGGGTGGTCGGTTTGAGTGTACTGGCGCGCATTATGTTCTTCCCCAGCAACTTGATCCGCCGCAATTTAGATACAAAAAATTCAGTCGCTCCTCAAAATTCGTTGCAGCATATTCCTACGGAAATGTCTGAGGCAAAGGCCTGCGTCTACCGCGGATATTTCCTGCAAGTCGCGGCGGCGTTGGTGAACTGGTGCGCTTTGAGGCCGAGGGATAACCTTCTTTGGCCACTGAAATAAACAGTGGTCGGATGTGGAAGTCCGGGTTGGTCGTGAGCGCATGTGCGCCTGTGAACACATATTGGTGTTTTTTATGCCAACATTGTTTGCTTATGGCAGCTATGCGCAGGAGCACTCTCGAGTGCACCGGGTTTTTCTCGACCTCCCCGGACTTCCACACCTGCGCAAAGCTGCCACCCTCTCGTGGAAGTGAGTTCGGCAGTTTTTTCTTCAATGTACTGAGGTCTTAACTCATGAAAAAACACACACCGAATCCCCCTGAATCCTCAACCGATTCAGGAACCTTCGACTCCCACAACACACGCCTGCGCCATCCGCATCACCCCGATCCCGTGAGCTACATCTTCACCATCCGCCCCGATATTGATACCCCCACGCTACTGACCCACGCCTGCGAAACCCTCGCTTCTCTCAACGTCCTGACCACCGACATGGCCTGCAAACTGGACGATTCGCAGCGCAGCCTTGCCCTGTCGATTCAGCAATTAGCGGTGGTCGGCGAATTGCTGGTCAACCGTGCGCTGGACAATCTCGATCCGCCGCCAGCCGCGACTCAATATTGAACAGGGAGGTTCATCCATGGCGCGTTACATACCGATCACCGGGATTGACTGCAAAATCCCCTGTCTGCTGATCGACAGCGAAGCCCCCATTGACGTGTTGCACGGCACAGCGGCGTACCGCTTGCGCTGTGTGACGCAGCTGATGGAGAGCCTTTCGCTGGACGAGGGCAAGGGACACGATGCATTGCTGTTGCAGGATTTCGCCCGGGTGCTGGCGATTCCGTTGCGCGATAGCTGTGACTTGATGGATGTCATCGGGTGGCGCTTGAAGGCGCAGCTTTAAGCGCTGAAACGAAAAAAGATCGCAGCCTGCGGCAGCTCCTACATTGACCGAGTGAAAACCCGATCCTGTAGGAGCTGCCGCAGGCTGCGATCTTTTGATCTTTATTCGGTCAACTGACTGAAAATCTCATGCGCAATCTTCACCCGTTCCGCATTCGGGTAATTCTTGTTCGCCAGGATCACGATGCCCAGATCCTTCGACGGCACAAACGCCACATACGCGCCGAAACCACCGGTCGATCCGGTTTTGTTGTAGAGCACATTGGCCGGTTCAGGCTGTGGCGGGGTCAGCCACTCAGCCTTGTGCGCTTCCATGGCCATTGGCGTCGAGTTACCGGCCAGCAAGCGGTCGAGGCTGATCGGGTAGGCATAACGTTCCCAGCCCAGGCCTTGGGTCATGTCGCCAACGGTGTAGTAACCGGTGTGGGTCGCGGCGATGGCTTTTTGCAGCGGCGCTTCAAGGCTGGCCGGTTTGAGGTTGGCCTCGACGTAACGCAGCAGATCCGCCGCGCTGGTCTTGATGCCGTAGGCTTCGGAATCCAGTGCGCCCGGGCTGACCCGAACCGGTTGGTCTTGCTTGTCGTAACCCTGGGCGTACAGCTTGGCTTCGGAAGCGGGCACCTTGATGAAAGTGTGCTTGAGGCCCAGTTGCGGCAGCAGGGTTTCGCTCATGGCCTGATCAAACGGCTGGCCCAGACTTTTCGCCGTCAGATAGCCGAACAACCCGAGGCTCGGATTGGAATACAGGCGATGGCTGCCCGCCGGATAATCCGGTTTCCACTGTTGGTAATAGCCGAGCATCTTGTCCGCCGAATCCGCCTCGGCGGGGAATTGCAGCGGCAAGCCGCCGGCGCTGTAAGTACCCAGTTGCAACACGCTGATGTTGTCGAAGGCGCTGCCTTTGAGTTGTGGCCAAAGCTTGCTGGCCTTGGTCGACAGATCCAGTTTACCGGTGGCTTGAGCGTAACCGGCGAGTGTCGCGGTGAAGGTTTTGCTCACCGAGCCGATTTCGAACAAGGTGTTTTCGCTGACCTTTTGCCCGGTGTCTTTCGCGGCGACGCCGTAGTTAAAGTAATGCTGCTTGCCGTTGATGGTGAGGGCAACGGCCAGCCCGGGGATGTTCTGCTGTTGCATCACCGGCGTGACGGCGCCTTTGACCAGTGCTTGCAGCTGTTGCTCGGTTTGCGGTGCGGCCATGCAGGCGCTGGCGCCGAAGACCAGGCCGAAAGCACTATAGGAAATGACTTTGCTCGAATTGATGAATGACATAGATGAACCACTGTCCATGAGTGTTGAGGGTGTTATCCCGCTAGACTGCGGGCAATTGTAATGTTGGGCGGCTGATCAGCGCCGACAATTTAGGCAGTCTGGCCCTCGTCGACAAACGATGAAATCTCGGATGAGCCATTAGAAAAATTTGGGGCAGGGCATGATTCGACCACAATTGCCGCTCAACGCACTGCGTGCTTTCGAGGCGTCGGCGCGTCATTTGAGCTTCACCCGCGCTGCCGTGGAGTTGTGCGTGACCCAGGCTGCCGTCAGTCATCAGGTCAAAAGTCTTGAAGCGCAGCTCAACGTCACCCTGTTCAAACGTCTGCCCCGCGGGTTGATGCTGACCAGTGAAGGCGAAACTTTGCTGCCGGTGTTGAGCACCTCGTTTGATCACATCGCGCAGATTCTCGAACGCCTCGCTGGCGGACAGCATCGCGAGATGTTGACCGTGGGCGCGGTGGGCACCTTCGCCGTGGGGTGGTTGTTGCCGAGGCTGGCGGACTTTCGGGCGAAACATCCGCTCATAGATTTACGGCTGTCGACCAATAACAATCGCGTGGATGTCGCTGCCGAAGGGTTGGACTACGCGATCCGGTTTGGCGCCGGGGCGTGGCACGGCATTGAGGCAATCCGCGTGCTCGACGCGCCGCTGTCGGTGTTATGCGTCCCGGAGATTGCCCGGCAATTGCACGTACCGGGCGATTTGTTGCAGCAAACGCTGCTGCGTTCTTACCGCACCGATGAGTGGCCGGAGTGGTTTCAGGCAGCGGGCATGGCGACGCAGGCAGCACCGCCGCAGAGTATCGTCTTCGACTCGTCGCTGGCGATGATGGAGGCGGCATTGCAGGGCGGCGGCGTGGCGTTGGCGCCGCCGCTGATGTTCGCCCGGCAACTGGCGGCAGAGGCGATTTGTCAGCCGTTTGCGATCGAGATCACCACGGGCAGTTACTGGCTGACGCGATTGCAGTCGCGGCCGGAGACGGCGGCGATGCTGGCGTTCAAGGAATGGTTGCTACAAATCTCTGGTTAATACAGAGCCCTCTGTGGGAGCGAGCCTGCTCGCGAAAACGGTGTGTCAGTCGACAGAAGTGTTGGCTGTTATACCGCCTTCGCGAGCAGGCTCGCTCCCACAGGGGACAGTGGTGGATTGAAGATCAGGTTCAGCGCACCAGACACGGCCGCTTGTTATCGAACGTCCACCCCGGAATCAGAAACTGCATCGCCACGCTGTCATCCCGCGCGCCCAGGCCCATGCCTTTATAGAGTTCGTGAGCCTTGGCCACCTGATCCATGTCCAACTCGACACCCAGTCCCGGTTTCTTCGGCACCTGCACGCAGCCGTCGACGATTTGCAGCGGTGCCTTGGTCAGGCGCTGGCCGTCCTGCCAGATCCAGTGGGTGTCGATGGCGGTGATGTCGCCGGGGGCAGCGGCGGCGACGTGGGTGAACATGGCCAGGGAAATATCGAAGTGATTGTTGGAATGCGAGCCCCAGGTCAGCCCCCACTCATGGCACATCTGCGCCACGCGCACCGAACCTTGCATGGTCCAGAAGTGCGGATCGGCCAGCGGGATGTCCACTGATTGCAACTGGATCGCGTGGCCCATCTCGCGCCAGTCGGTGGCGATCATGTTGGTGGCGGTTTTCAGCCCGGTGGCACGGCGGAATTCGGCCATGACTTCACGGCCCGAATAACCGTTTTCAGCCCCGCACGGATCTTCCGCGTAAGCCAGAACGTGATGCTGATCGCGGCACAAACGGATCGCTTCTTTCAGTGACCATGCGCCATTCGGGTCGAGGGTGATGCGTGCATCAGGGAAGCGTTCGGCCAAGGCCGTCACCGCTTCGATTTCTGCATCGCCGCTGAGCACGCCGCCTTTGAGTTTGAAGTCCTTGAAGCCGTATTTGGCGTGAGCGGCTTCGGCGAGGCGCACCACCGATTCGGCGCTCATGGCCTTTTCGTGACGCACGCGAAACCAGTCATTTTCGGCGTCCGGCTCGCTGCGATAGGCGAGGTCGGTTTCGCGTTGGTCGCCGACGTAGAACAGATAGCCGAGCATCTTCACTTCATCGCGTTGCTGTCCTTCGCCGAGCAGCGCCGCGACTGGCACGTCGAGGTGCTGGCCGAGCAGATCGAGCAGGGCGGCTTCCAGACCGGTGACCGCGTGAATGGTGATGCGCAGGTCGAAGGTTTGCAGGCCACGACCGCCGGCATCGCGGTCGGCGAAGGTCTGGCGCACCTGATTGAGGATCTTCTGATACGTGCCGATCGCGCTGCCGATCACCAGACTGCGTGCATCTTCCAGGGTCTGGCGAATGCGTTCGCCGCCGGGCACCTCACCGACACCGGTGTGGCCGGCGTTGTCCTTGAGGATGACGATATTGCGCGTGAAGAATGGCCCGTGGGCGCCGCTCAGGTTGAGCAGCATGCCGTCATGGCCGGCCACCGGGATGACGTGCATGGCGGTGATGATCGGGGCTTTGGCGGTGTCGTTTGCGTGCATTGTTTTTATCCTCGGAAACGGGAAGTCAGGCGTGCTTCGGCGTGGCTTCGGCCACGACGGCAACTGTTGCGGGTTTCGCTGTGGTGCGGGCGAAGAACACGATGATCGCGGCGATGATCGAAGTCGCCGCCAAGCCGTAGAGGCCGCCCTGAATCGAGCCGGTGTGTTCTTCGAGCAGACCGAAGGTGGTCGGCGCGACGAAACCGCCGAGGTTGCCGACCGAATTGATCAGCGCGATCACCGCTGCGGCGATCCGCGCATCCAGATACGCCTGAGGAATCGGCCAGAACAGCGACGACGCGGATTTGAACCCCAGCGCCGCAAAGCAGATTGCGACAAAAGCGAAGATCGGCCCGCCAGTGGTGGACATGAACATCCCCGCCGCCGCAATCAGCAGCGCGGTGGCGACCCACGCTTGCTGGTGTTTCCACTTGGCCGAGAACGTGGCGAAGGCGTACATGCCGATAATCGACAGCAGCCACGGAATCGAGTTGAACAGGCCGACCTGGAAGTCGCTCATCTCGCCCATTTTCTTGATGATGCTCGGCAGCCAGAAGGTCGCGGCGTAGATCGTCAGTTGAATGAAGAAGTAGATCAGGCAGAACAGGATGATTTGCCGGTCCTTGAGCAGTTTGCCTATCGATGGCCGGATCGGTGTGGCGGCTTCGCGGGCCTTTTGCTCGTCGTCGATGGCGTTGACCAAGGCGTCCTGTTCGGCGCGGGTCAGCCATTTCGCATCGTGGGGTTTGGCGTCGAGCCAGAACCAGACGAACACGCACAGACCCACCGAGAACATCCCTTCAATGAAGTACATCCATTGCCAGCCGTGCATGCCCAGCCCGTTGATTTGCAGAAGCAGGCCGGACAGCGGGCCGGAGATCAACGAGGCCACGGCTGAACCACTGAGGAAGATCGCAATGGCTTTACCGCGTTCAACACCTGGCAACCAACGGGTGAAGTAGTAGATCACGCCAGGAAAGAACCCGGCCTCGGCGACGCCGAGCAGAAAACGCAGGATGTAGAAGTGGGTTTCGTTCTGGATGAACGCCATGCCGGCGGCAACCAGGCCCCAGGTGAACATGATGCGGGTCAGCCAGATGCGTGCACCGACTTTCTGCAAGAGCATGTTGGAGGGGACTTCGAACAGCGCGTAGCCGATGAAGAACAGACCGGCGCCGAAGCCGTAAGCGGCGGCACCGATGCCCAGATCGTGTTCCATGTGGGTGCGGACGAAGCCGATGTTCACCCGGTCAATGTAATTGACGATGAACATGATCACGAAAAGCGGCAGGACGTGGCGTTTCACTTTCGAGATGGCGCAGGCGAGCGTTGAATCAACGGCCTCATTCATCCCGGAGACGGAGGTTTTCACTTGGTTTTCTCCCACTGATTATTTTTATGCGGGGTACGGCGCTTACTGCGTTGTTGATAGACATCATACAACCTGATTTTTTTGTCCTACAAGTGGGTAGAGCTGATTATTTTCTGTAGATGGGCTTTTTTTCATAGTTTCCTGCGGGCCTATTCAATGAATGCTGGGTATTTAGGCGGTCGTGAACCGTTTGTGCTGCCCAGCAGACATTGCTGATGATGGAAGGATGAAGGCCCTGACATCCACTGATTTTCGTGTTGTCATACAAGTTGGTGGCTGATCAAGCGCCAAATCGTTCGACTCCGTCGCCCGTCGCAATGCTACGATCGGCAAGTCTCGACAGCGGAATAAACCATGCAAGAAGACCTCGACGCCCCCGCCCGCAAACGCTCGCACAACCTGGCCCACGACCTGGTGGAAAAACTCACGCAGAGCATCCTGCTCGGGCAGCTATCACCCGGCGACAAGCTGCCGTCGGAGAATTCCATCGTTCAGGAGCACGGTGTCAGCCGCACGGTGGTGCGCGAGGCGATCTCCAAATTGCAGGCGTCGGGGTTGGTGGAGACACGTCACGGCATCGGCACGTTTGTGATTGAGCGGGCGCCGGAGCAGGGGCTACGGCTGAATGTGGATACGGCGCTGGGGGTGCGCAGCATTCTCGAGTTGCGCATGGGCCTGGAGACGCAAGCAGCGGCGCTGGCGGCGCAACGGCGTACCGAACAGCAATTGCTGCAGATGCGTCAGGCACTGGATGACTATCAACGCCTGCTGGCCAACAACGACAGCTGCGTCGAGGCCGATCGACGCTTTCATCTGCTGATCGCCGAGGCCACCGGCAATGTCTGTTTCAGCGAGATCATGCAGCACCTGGGCAGTGCGATGATTCCACGCACCCGGGTCAACGCGGTCGAACGCGGGGCGGCGGATTTGAGCAAGCTGGGGCAACTGGCCAATCTGGAGCACGAGGCGATTCTGAATGCGATCAAGCGTCAGGATGCGGATGCGGCGCGTGCTGCCATGTGGCTGCATTTGACCAACAGCCGAGATCGATTCAGTGCGCAGGGCTGATCGCCGTTGGTCTGGTCGATAGCACGCTGCGCGCACGCTCGCTTCCAAGTTGTATGGCCCGGGTATTCCGGACCTCCTTGGTGAGGTGCGTCATGGCTAATGATTTGCTGTTTCAGGGTGGTGTGTTGCCTACCGACCCAACCCGCCCGATGCCGGGCACGGATGAGCCAACGCTGGCGGATCACGATGCGCCGCCGGGGATGAGCCCCGGGCATGATCCTCTGAGTGATGCTGAGCGGCCGGATGACTGGAAGGATCCGCCAGCGGCTGACGACGTGCCACCGGCGGATGAGCCGACGCCGTTGTCGGATGATCGGCGCTGACAGGCATTGGATGGATGTGTTGGCTGTCCTGGCCTCTTCGCGAGCAAGCCCGCTCCCACACTGGATTCAGATACGACACAAATCCAATGTGGGAGCGGGCTTGCTCGCGAAGGCGGCCTCAGCCCAAATCCCGCATCAACAACCCGAACCGCAAATCCACCGCATCCGGAATCGGCAAGTAAACCGTATGCCCATCCCCCGGCGCCACCTCGATCGCTTCGCCCTTGAGGTTCTGCAAGTCATGCAGGTCAAAGTGGAAATTGCCCTTGGGCGTCATCAACTCCAGATGATCACCCAGGGCAAAGCGGTTCTTCACCTTGACCTCGGCCAAGCGATCGCGCCGCTCGCCGGTCAACTCGCCGACAAACTGCTGACGCTCCGACACCGAGCTGCCGTTCAAGTAGTTCTGGTACTCGTCATGTACATGACGGCGCAGAAAGCCTTCGGTGTAACCGCGTTGGGCCAGTGATTCGAGATCAGTCATCAGGCTGCGATCAAACTCCCGTCCCGCCACCGCATCATCAATCGCCCGGCGATACACTTGGGTGGTACGTGCGCAATAGAAGTGCGATTTGGTCCGGCCCTCGATCTTCAATGAATGCACGCCCATCCGGGTCAGGCGTTCGACATGCTGCACCGCGCGCAGATCCTTGGCATTCATGATGTAGGTGCCGTGTTCGTCCTCGAAGGCCGGCATCAACTCTTCGGGGCGGTTGGCTTCCTGCAGCAGGAACACTTGATTGGTCGGGGCACCGATGCCTAGGGTCGGTTCGGGCTGGAATGTCTGGACGATTTCGCCGAGCTGGTTTTCCGTGGCCTCTTGCGCCGAGTATTTCCAGCGGCAGGCGTTGGTGCAGGTGCCCTGATTGGCATCGCGCTTGTTCATGTAACCCGACAGCAGACAGCGCCCGGAGTAGGCCATGCACAGTGCGCCGTGAACGAACACTTCCAGCTCCATGCCCGGTACTTGCTCGCGGATCTCGCCGATCTCCTCCAGCGACAGTTCGCGCGACAGGATGATCCGGCTCAGGCCTTGTTGTTGCCAGAACTCGACGCTCGCCCAGTTCACCGTGTTGGCCTGCACCGAGAGGTGGATCGGCATCTGCGGGAAATGCCGGCGCACCAGCATGATCAACCCCGGGTCGGACATGATCAGCGCGTCCGGTGCCATCTCGATCACCGGTGCCAGGTCCTTGAGGAAGGTCTTCAGTTTGGCGTTGTGAGGGGCGATGTTGACCACCACGTAGAACCGCTTGCCCTGCGCCTGTGCCTCGCGAATGCCCAGCGCCAGATTGGCGTGGTCGAACTCGTTGTTGCGCACTCGCAGGCTGTAGCGCGGCTGACCGGCGTAGACCGCATCGGCGCCATAAGCGAAGGCGTAACGCATGTTTTTCAAAGTGCCTGCGGGGGCAAGCAGTTCGGGGGTGGCGAGGGTGGTGGTGGGGATCATGGCGGCATCGGTCGCAAAAGCGCGGCAGCGTAGTGAGATTGCCAGCCGGCTTTATTGATCTGGATCTACGTTTGGGTGGTTTGAGGTTGATCCGTGTAGAAACCGGCAATGTCGTTACCGCCGCGCAAATCGTGCAATTGCTCGTTCGCTGTCTGGCTCGCGCCGATCCGCAACTATGCTCCATGAATAAAGATGGCACTCGCGCACGCTGCGGCGGACTAAGCACCGGGGCGTGCTTGACGCCTGAATGACATGGACCGGACATGAACGTAAAAAGTCTTCAATTCAAATCCCTGACGGTGCTGCTGGTGCTGGTCACGGTGGCCTTCATCTGGATTCTGCTGCCGTTCTACGGCGCGGTGTTCTGGGCGGTGATTCTCGGCATTCTGTTTGCGCCGATGCAGCGACGCTTGCAGGCGAAATTCGGCTGGCAACGCAACCTGACGGCGCTGTGTACGTTGGGTACCTGTCTGGTGATCGCGATTTTGCCGGTGATCATCCTCAGCGTGTTGCTGGTGCAGGAAGGCGCGACCGTCTACACCAATATCGAAAGCGGCAAGCTGGACATTGCAGCCTATCTGGCGCAGTTCAAACACAGCCTGCCGCAGTACTTTCAGCATTTGCTCGACCGCTTCGGCATGGGTGAACTCAACGGGGTCCGCGAAAAAATCGTCAAAGCGGCGATGCAGGGCAGTCAGGTGCTGGCGAGCCAGGCGTTCAGTTTTGGCCAGGGTACGTTCGAGTTTGTGGTGAGTTTTTTCATCATGCTGTATCTGCTGTTTTTCTTTCTGCGCGACGGTGCGGAACTGGCGCGCAAGGTGCGCACCGCCGTACCGCTGGAGGAGAACCACAAGCGCCGTTTGCAACTGAAGTTCAACCGGGTGGTACGGGCGACGGTCAAGGGCAACCTGGTCGTGGCGATCACGCAGGGTGCTTTGGGTGGAGCGATTTTCTGGTTTCTCGACATCCCCAGCGCGTTGCTGTGGGCGGTGTTGATGGCGTTTCTGTCGCTGTTGCCGGCGGTGGGTGCGGGGATTGTCTGGGCGCCGGTCGCGGTCTACTTCCTGCTCAGCGGGATGATCTGGCAGGGCGTGGTGCTGGGCTTGTTCGGGGTGTTTGTGATCGGCCTGGTGGACAACGTGCTGCGCCCGATTCTGGTGGGCAAGGACACGCGCATGCCCGATTACATGATCCTGATCTCGACTCTCGGCGGGCTGGCGGTGTTCGGCCTCAACGGGTTTGTGATCGGGCCGCTGATCGCTGCGCTGTTCATGTCCAGCTGGGCGCTGTTCGTCGAGACCAAGCCCAAGGTGCAACTGCCCTAGGCGTGAAACGGCGCACTGATGAACTGTTGCGACAAGGCCTGCGCCGCTGGCAGCGAGGTGAGGGGGCCGCTGATCGCCTCGCCGTCACGCACCACGTACCAACAGGCGAGCAATCCCAGCTCTCTGAGTGGTGCGGGAACGGCGCTGCCGATGACCGACATGATTTGAACCTGAGCCATGACACATACCTCCATCTAACGATGGGGCTACCTTAGGGATTCGTCGCTCTCAGGGACAATCAACGCTTTCGATAGTGGTCATTGATAACAGTGAGGGGTGTTTCAATCGACCACTTGATCGAGCATGTGCATGACTTCACGCTCATTGAGCAAGCCCTTGTGCACAAGGTTTTCCGCCAATAGCGAAAGAAACTTGGCGCAACGGTGGCCTTCAAGGTGCTTGAGTTCGGTCAGCGCGCTGTACACCTTGCTGGAGGTGCAGAGCCCGACGATGCGGTGCGGGTTTTGTGTAGGCATAGGGTCGTCCTTGTTGTTATCAACCTGTTGTTTACGGACGGATTCAGATTGCGGTTCCGTCATGACAAAAAGATGACCGTTTAATGTTTGGCCCCCAACGGTCAAATCCATCATGCCGACTTTAGCTGTTGAAACTGTCCTCGCAGCGACCTTGGCGAGGTTTTTTCAGACGCTGGCCGACCGACGGTCATAAAAAAGCCCCGCTCAATAGCGTAATGCTGTTCACTTAAGCATTTGAATCCTCGCCGGGCTTCTTCGAAAATCCGATGTCAGATCTCTGGCATCGGATTTTTTATGTCTGTTCAACAGGACTTGCTCGACCTCGGCGACCTTTTCA
>NZ_FYDT01000072.1:0-24350 GCF_900187585.1 Pseudomonas sp. Irchel 3E19 | reverse complement strand
GGGCTGGAGCACGATCTACATCACAGGCAAAAAGCCTAAGGAGCTGCACGGCTTCCAAATCCCTCCCTCGATGATCAGTCGAGAACTATCGCTCCTGATGGAGCGATAGTCGAGATACAAGGAGCTGCCGCAGGCTGCGATCTTTTGATTTTGCCGTTAAAAAACAAGATCAAATCGCAGCCTCGTTTCACTCGACAGCTCCTACACCGTAAGCAATGGAATGGTTAGTGCACAATCACCTGCGAACCCGTACACAAAACCAAAGAATTAATCCCTTCGGCTGGCTAACTCCCGATTAGCTGCTAGCGTCATTCAGACGTGTCCTACAGGCTTGATAAGAAAGGGATTACGCCGTAACGGCCGCCAAGTGCCGAGTTGTCCATAAGCCACCAGGGAATCGGGGATGATGTTCAATCGAGTGGGGAAGGCTCTTTTTCTGGCGAGTTCGCTGGCGGCTGCGTGTTGCGCGCAAGCGGATAACGCCGAGGACTCGAACAAAAGCAACAACCCGCTGAACATCGCACCGGGCGCCAATCTGCAGGATTACTACACCCCTAAGCTTTACGACAGCAACGCGCACACCAATGACGTGTTGCTGCGCGGCACCCTGCCGATTGCGCCCAACGATTTCATCGGCGTGCCGCAACTGGTCCGCGCAACGCTGCCGATCAGCACCCGCCCCGATCCGCACAACGGTTACAGCACCGGCATCGGCGATCTGAACCTGTTCGATATTTTCATTCTTAAATCCGAAGGCGTGCAACTGGGCGTAGGCCCGTTGATCACCGCGCCGACCGCCGAACAGGACGAACTCGGCACCGGCAAATGGCAAGGAGGTCTGGCGGCAGTGGCCATCGACGCTTCGCCGCGCGGCCTGCTCGGCGCGCTGGTGCAGTACCAAAGCTCGTTTGCCGGCGACAACGATCGCCCCCATGTCGAAAGCGCAACCCTGCAACCGTTCATCATCCATAACCTGGAAAAAGGCTGGTACCTGCGCTCCACCGGCACCTGGACTTTCGACCTGAAAAACGACACTCACTATGTCCCGATCGGCCTGGGTGTCGGCAAAGCCTGGAAGTCCGGCAGCAACATCCTCAACGCCTTCGTCGAGCCGCAGTGGACGGTCGAGCGCAAGGGCGATGGTCTCCCGCAGTTCACCCTCTATGCCGGTCTCAACGTGACGTTTGGCAAGTAAGGAATTCGCTATGCACGCAACCCTCAAAGCCGCCGGTTTCAGCTTGATGACGATGTTTGTCAGCTGCGGCGTTGGCGCCCAGGATTTCCCTGCCGACCTGCAGGAAGCGCGCAGTATCGCCAAGGACGCGTACCTGTACGGCTTCCCGGTGGTGGAGATGTACAAAACCCTCTACACCCAGGCCATCGACAGCAAAAGCCCCAACTACAAGGCCCCGCTGAACCAGATCGGCAACACGGCGAAGGCGTTCACCGCCAAAGACACTGCGTTTGTCACGCCCAACGCCGACACGCCCTACTCCTTCGTCTGGATGGACTTGCGCACAGAACCGCTGATCCTGACCCTGCCGCCGATCGAAGAACACCGTTATTACTCGGTACAACTGATCGACGCCTACACGCAGAATTTCGCCTATCTGGGCACACGCAGCACGGGTAACAACGGTGGGCACTTCATGATCGCCGGGCCTGACTGGCAAGGTCAGCAACCGGTCAACATCGACCGCCTGGTGCGCAGCGAAAGCAACATCACCTACGCGCTGTACCGCACGCAGTTGTTCGATGAAAAGGACCTGACCAAGGTCAAGCAGATCCAGAAAGGCTACAAAGTCGAAACCCTCAGTCATTACGTCAAACAAAAAGCCCCGGCCCCGGCACCCAAGGTCAGTTGGCCAAAACCGACGCCGAGCATGAGCGAAACCCCGGAGCTGTTTCGTTACCTGAATTTCATGTTGGCATTCACGCCGCCACAGGATGTCGAGAAGGAACTGCTCGCACGCTTCGGCAAAATCGGCATCGGCGCCGGCCAGCCGTTCGACGTGAAGAAACTCTCCACAGAGCAGCGCAAGGCGCTCGAAGACGGTATCAGCGATGCCAAAGCCGAATTTGCCGCGTTCAAAAAGGACAAGGTCGACAGCCATCAAGTGACCAGTGGGGATTTCTTCGGCACCCGCGATCACCTCAAGGGCAATTACCTGTACCGCTACGCCGGCGCCAATATGGGCATCTTTGGCAACTCCGCCGAAGAGGCGAATTACATCGGCTATTTCGTCGACAAGGATGGCCAGCCCGCCGATGCCTCGAAACACGATTACACCCTGCATTTCGACAAGGGCGCCCTGCCACCGGCCGATGCGTTCTGGTCGCTGACGATGTATGACGGCAAGACCAAGCTGCTGGTGGCCAACCCGCTTGATCGCTACCTGATCAATTCGCGGATGCTGCCGGACCTTGCGCTGGATGCCGACGGCGGCCTGACCCTGTATGTGCAGCACAAGACCCCGGGCAAGGACAAACAGGCCAACTGGCTGCCAGCCCCGAATGGGCCGTTCTACGCAATCGTGCGTCTTTATCTGCCAAAACCGGAAGTGGCCAGTGGTGAATGGAAGATGCCACTGCTCAATCCAGTCAACTCAAAACAATAAGCGGAGTCATTGATTGATGGTCAAGCCCAACGTTGTGCGCCCGCTGTTGGCGCTGTGCATGATTGGCAGTCCTCTGCTTTACGCAGCAGAGGGTGGTGTTGGCCGACCGATCACCGGCCAGCAGGTGTTTTCCAACGCCGGGATCGTCCCACCGGAGCCGGGCTGGGTGGTCTCGGTGACCAGCATCTGGTACGACGGCTCGCTGAAAGGCAGCCGTGGTGCACCGATTTCCGGTGAAGTCAGCACCGGGCTCGACCTGAAGGTGTCCTACACCATGACCAACCTGACGCATGTGTGGGACACCGGCAAAGGGCCATGGAATTTCGCCTCTGCCATCGGCATCCCGCTGCAGTACACCGACATCGATGCAGCCATTACCGGCCCTCGCGGGCGAACCCTCGGCACCGGTGACTCCGGCACGCAGTTCGCCGACCCGCTGATCACGCCGATTGCCGCCGGTTATCACTTCGACGAACTCAACCACATCGCGTTTTCTCTGCCGATTTATGTGCCCACCGGGGCCTACAACAAAGACCGGCTGGCCAACCCCGGACAGAACAATTACACGTTCATGCCAACCGTGGCTTTCACTCATCTCGACGGCAAGGGTGGCGAATTCACCCTTTCCAGCGGGCTCGAGTTCTACACCGAGAACCACGCCACGGACTATCGCAACGGCAACATTTTCACCCTCGATGCGCTGTGGACCCACGGATTTGGCAGTGGCTGGAGTGCGGGGCTGGCGGCCGGCTACATCCAGCAGATCACCGATGACAAAGGCGACACTGCCGATTTCCTGCACGGCTATCGCGGACGCGCGGTGGGTGCCGGTCCGGTGATCGGCTGGGCCGGAAAATTCGCCGATGCGCAGGCCAATGTCAGCGCGCGCTGGGTGCCGGAGTTCGACACCAAGAACCGCCCTGAAGGCAACGGCTTCAGCGTCAATCTGACCCTGGCCTTTTTCTAGACCGGACACAAAGGACTGCCCCCATGACTGCGCTTACCGACCTCAATGCCCTGCAAGCCAGCATCGCCGAAGCCGTACTCGGTCAGGATCAGGTGATCCGCCAGATCCTTCTCGGCCTGTTGGCCAACGGTCACTTGTTGCTGGAAAGTCTGCCGGGGCTGGCCAAGACGCGCACGGTCAAGGCGCTGGCCAAACACCTCGACGCGCAGATGAGCCGCATCCAGTTCACCCCGGATCTGCTGCCCTCGGACATCACCGGAGCGGAGGTGCTGCATCAGGTCGAAGGCAAGAACGAAATCCGCTTTCAGCCGGGCCCGTTGTTCGGCAACCTGATCCTCGCCGACGAGATCAACCGTGCGCCGGCCAAGGTGCAAGCGGCACTGCTCGAAGCCATGGAGGAACGCCAGATCACTGTGGCCGGTAACAGTCATGCGCTGCCGGAACTGTTCATCGTGGTGGCGACGCAAAACCCGATCGAACAGGAAGGTACCTATCCGCTGCCGGAAGCGCAGATGGACCGTTTTCTGATGAAGGTGCTGCTCGACTACCCGAGCGCCGAAAACGAAAGTCAGGTGCTGCGCCTGCTGCGCAACGAAGAATTCGCCATAGGCGCAAGCACCACACCCGCCAAAGGCTTCAGCCTGTCGCAGGAGGTGATCTTCGCCGCACGCAAGGAAGTCAGCGCGGTACACGTATCGCCGGCCATCGACAACTATCTGATCGACCTGATCAACGCCACTCGCCACCCTGCCGATTACGACGAAGATCTCGCGCGCTGGATTGCCATCGGCGCCAGCCCGCGTGGCGGTATTGGCCTGGACCGTTGCGCGCGCGCCGATGCCTGGTTGCAAGGTCAGGACTTTGTTTCGCCGGACAACGTGCGGGCGGTGGTGCACCCGGTGCTGCGCCATCGTCTGCAATTGAGCTACGACGCGGTAGCCGATGGCGTCAGTGCCGATGAGGTACTCGACCGGATTCTCGATAAAGTGGCGATTCCGGCGTGAACGACGAAGACCTGGTCTACGTCTCTCTCGCGCAATTGATGGCGCTGGAGTTCAAGGCCCGTGATCTGAGTTTTCTGGCGCGACAGCCTCGGGGCAGCATCCTCGCCGGCAACCATGCCTCGCGCCTGCGTGGCCGTGGTCTGAATTTCGATGAATTGCGCCGCTATCAGCCGGGCGACGACTTGCGTCATCTCGACTGGCGCGCGTCGCTGCGCACTGGCAAACCGGTGGTACGCACCTTCACCGAAGAGCGCGACCGCCCGGCATTGATCGTCGTCGACCAGCGCATGTCGATGTTCTTCGGCTCGCAACGCAGCTTCAAATCCGCCCTCGGCGCCGAACTTGCGGCACTGGCGGCGTGGATGGTGTTCAACGCCGGCGACCGGGTTGGCGGGCTGGTGTTCAACGATCAGCGCATCGACAGCATTGCGCCGCTGCGCAGCCGTAAGCGCGTGGAGGCATTGCTCAGCCGTATCGCCGAACAGAATCAGGCGCTGAACGCGGCCAACCCTGACGCTGAAGACGAGGACCAACTGGAAAAGGTCTTGCAACGCTGCCTTGCCCTGGCCGGTCACGACCATTTGATCTGCATCGTCAGCGACTTTGCCGGGGCTGGCGAACGAACCCTGCAACTGATGCGGCAATTGTCGGCGCACAACGATGTGATTGCGCTGCAGGTCTACGACCCGCTGGCGATGAAGCTGCCGAGCAATGGTCGGCTGCTGGTCACCCAAGGCGAGTTGCAAGTGGAACTGGCGGTGGAAAAACGCAACGTGCACCAACCGCTGGGGGACTTTCTCAGCGGTCGGCTGCAGGACGTTGCGACCCTGCTGCGCCGCAGTCAGGTGCCGCTGATGATGTTCAGCACCGCCGAAGAGGCCCATGCGCAACTGCGTGCCGAGCTGGGTAAAAGTGCCGGGGCACGGCGATGAACCCGAATATCCCGAGTATTGAACAGCTCAAAGAGCTGGGCCTGCCCGAGCCGGTCAGTTATGCGCCGCAGACGTGGGGTTGGTGGGTGTTGCTCGCCGTTCTGGTTTTGGCTGCTTTGTTGATTGGTATCCGCCGTTATTGGCAATGGCGAAGGGATGCTTATCGCCGCGAGGGCCTGGCGCGTCTGGCGCAATTGCGCAGCCGCAGTGATGACTTGAATGCCTTGCGCGAACTGCCGGAACTGCTCAAGCGCGTGGCGCTCTCGATGCCCACACAATCCCCAAACTGGAACCCGATCAATGTGGGAGCGAGCCTGCTCGCGAAGAGGCCGGCACATTCAACATCTATGGTGTCTGGGCCACCGCCTTCGCGAGCAGGCTCGCTCCCACAGGGGATCGCGACGCTTGGGCGGGAGGACTGGCAAGTCTTTTTGCAGCAACACTGTAAGAAACTGCTACCGGCCGATTTCAGCAAACAACTCGCGCAACTCGCCTACGCCCCCGACGCCACCCTGCGTGCCCTCCCCGCGCCGCAACGTCAGGCCCTGTTCGATACCTGCCAATACTGGATGGAGCATCACCATGTGGCAGCTTGATTACCCGTGGCTATTGCTCCTGTTGCCATTACCTTGGCTGGCTTACCGTTATCTGCCCGCCTACAACGAGGCCCGCAGCGCCGTGCGCGTGCCGTTTTTCGCTGCGATGAGCCGGGCCGTCGGTGAGGCGCCGGGCATCGTCGGCAGCCGACGCAATCATTGGCAATTGCTGTTGAACGTACTCGTCTGGGCATTAATTCTGCTGGCCACCGCTCGCCCGGTGTTCGTTGAAAAGCCCATCGAACGACAACAACCGGTGCGCGACCTGATGCTCGCCATCGACCTCTCGCAATCGATGGAAACCGAAGATTTCACCAACGCCAGTGGCGCAAAAATCAATCGCCTCGCCGCCGTCAAAGAGGTGGTTCAAGGCTTTATCGACAAGCGCAAGGATGACCGCCTCGGCCTGATCGTGTTCGGCAGCGGCGCCTATCCGCAGGCACCGCTGACCCTCGATCACGCCAGTCTCTCGCTATTGCTGGCCGACACCGGCATCGGCATGGCCGGGCCCAACACGGCCATCGGCGATGCCATCGGCTTGAGCTTGAAGCTGCTGGATCAGGCCCACGAGCAGGAAAAAGTCCTTATCCTGCTCACCGATGGCAACGACACCAGCAGCGCAATCACTCCGGATCACGCCGCAGAAATGGCCGCCAAAAAAGGTGTGATCATTCACACCATCGGTATCGGCGACCCGAGCGCGTCCGGCGAAGCCAAGGTCAACCTGTCGGCGCTGGAGCAGATCGCCAAAACCACCGCTGGCCAGTTCTTCCGCGCCGAAGACCGCACTGCGCTGGATCAGGTCTACAGCACTCTTGATCGCCTCACCCCGCACCAGGTGAACACCCTCAGCCATCAACCGCAACGCGAGTTGTTTTACTGGCCGCTGGGTGCGGCGATGGCCCTGCTGGCCCTGTATCACCTCGGCGCGCTGCTGCGGGTCCGTCTGGCATTCGCTCGTCAGCGACAGGAGGCCTGAGATGGAGATCAATCTCAGCGACTTCCATTTCCTGCGTCCGCTATGGCTGTTTCTCGCCCTGTTCGGCGCCGTGCTGCCGCTGCTTTGGCGTCGCGGTCGCGACCTGCAACGACGCCTGCGCGGCAATATCGCCGAACACCTGTTGCCGCATTTGCTGGTCACCCCGCAAGACCATCAACGCCTGCGCCCGGTGCATCTGCTATGCGCGCTGTTGATCCTCGGTGCACTCGCCGCCGCCGGGCCGACCTGGGAACAGGATCGACCGGATTTTTTCGAGAATCGTGCGCCGTTGATTGTCGCTGTAGACCTGTCGCCGTCGATGGATGCCAGCGATGTGCAGCCGAGCCGACTGGAAGCAACGAAACACACACTGCACAACCTGATCAAGCGCCGCGCCGGTGCCCGTACTGCGCTGATCGCCTACGCCGGGAGCGCGCATCTGGTGTTGCCGCCGACCGACGATGCGGCGCTGCTCGACACCTTCATTCAAGCCTTGGGCAGCGGGTTGATCGACAAACCGGGCAAAGACCTCGGCGCGGTGATCGATCAGGCGAAACGTTTGCTCAGCGCCGAAAAAACACCCGGCAGTTTGCTGCTGATCACCGACGGCGCCGACACCACACAACTCGACGGCCTCGACAAGCGGGTGGGCGACAGTCCGTTGCAAGTGCTGGTATTGGCGGTTGGCAGTGAGGATGGCGGAGTCATCCACGATGCCAACCGCCAGCCGCGCACGGATGCCGACGGGCGCCCGGCACTGGGCAGTTTCGATCAGGCGGCGCTCAAGCAACTGGCCTCTGCACTCGATGCGCCCTTGGGCAGCCTGACGCTCAATGAGGACGATCTGGACTGGATCGAACTGCACGCGCAGCAGCATTTCCAGAGTGCCAGCGCCGAGCAGCGCGAACTGCACTGGAAAGACACCGGCTACTGGCTGTGCTGGCCGCTGTTGCTGTTGGCGCTGTTCAGTGTGCGCAAGAGTTGGAGCGTCAACTGGATGCCTGCGCTTGCACTGGCGATTGGCTTGGGTTGGCCTGCGGCACCCGCGCAGGCCAACGCCCTGACCGACGCCTTTTTCACCCGCGATCAGCAGGGCCGCTGGGCCTTCGAACACCATCACCTGCCGCAGGCTGCCGCGCTGTTTGTCGACCCGTACTGGAAAGGTATCGCGGCGTATCACGCGGCTGATTACGACCTGGCGCTGGCGACGTTTGCGCGGCTGGACACGCCGCAGGCCTATTTCTATCTGGGCAATATTTACGTGCGTCGCTTCAAGTTCGATGAAGCCATTGCCGCCTATACCCAGGCCTTGAAACTGCAACCGCAGTTCCCCGAGGCCACGGCCAATCTGGCGCTGGCGCAGGCCTTGCTCAAGGACACCGAAAGCGCCGAGAAAAACGCCCCGCAGACCAAGCCCGACGAGGTGAAATTCGACAAGGCACCGGGCAAGGGCCAGAGCAAAGCCATGGAGACTGAGCAGGCCGCGTCCGATGCCTTGTGGTTGCAGAACCTGACCACCTCGCCGGCGACGTTTCTCAAGCAGAAGTTCAGCTTGCAGGATCAGCAGGGAGCCAGGCCATGAACCGAGTCGTGGCCTTCGCGAGCAGGCTCGCTCCCACAGAGGATCTGCGCCGTACACAGCACCCATGTGGGAGCGAGCCTGCTCGCGAAGAGGCCCATTCAATCGCCACAACTGCCGGCACCTTACTGCTGTTCAGTCTGCTCAGCCTCAATGCTTTCGCCACCGAACCCCAACTCCAAGTCCAGGCCCACCTGCAACCCGCCGAGGGCGCCATGGTCGGCGGCCTGATCGAACTGCAAATCGACGTCCTCACCGACACCTGGTTCACCAGCGCTGCCACCCTGCCCGACCTGAAACTCGACGGCGCCCTGGTCTTGCCGCCCGACGGTCAGGCCCAGCACCTCAATCAAACCATCGACGGCCAGTCCTTCAGCGGTTTGCGTTACAGCTACCTGATCACCCCGAACGTCGCACGCAGGTTCGACATCCCGGCGCTGACCGTGCTCGCCACGCCCGGGCAGGCCACCCGCGAAATCAGTGCGCAAAGCCAACCGGTGCAATTCAGCGCCGCCCAGCCGCCGGGTTTCAAACCGGGGGAAACGCCGTTGATTGCCAGCGGTTTGCGGTTCACTCAGAGCATCACCCATTCGGCGAGCCCGTTGAAAGTCGGTGACAGCCTCACCCGCCAACTGACCCTGCAAGCGGACGGCGCACTGGCGATGGCCCTGCCGATTCCAACGCTCGGTGATGTTCCCGGGCTAAGCCGCTATACCAAAACCCCGCAAGTCACCTCTCTGGACGACGGTCGCGGCGACATCCTCGGCGGTCAGCGCATCGACAGCGTCACCTACCGCATCGACAAGGCCGGTTCGCACACCTTGCCGGCCATTGACGTGAAGTGGTGGGACGCCAGTACTCGCCAATCGCGCACTGCGCAGGTGCCGGCGGTGACGTTTGAGGCAATGACCAGCAGCGCCTACAAACCGGTCTTCTCGATCAGCGAAGACCTCAAGCAACTGGGCCAGAATCGCCTGCATTTTTCCACGCATCGGCTTTGGTGGCTGAGCTTGTTCGCGGCAGTCGTCGGCGCCGCTTATCTGTTGCGTCCTGCACTCATCCGCGCCAGAAAAAACCGGCAAGCGCGCCGGCAGGCGCAACAACGGGCGTGGCAGCAATCGCCCGCCTTCGCCTGGCAACAAATCGATGCACAACTGCAAGCCCGCCCTCCTCAATTGAGCGCGCTGTACCTGTGGCTGCGCCGTAGTCGGCTGGGTCTGAAACTGGTCGATGCCGGCCCGCGCCTGCAAGGCCTGTTGCGCGGGCTTTACGGGCGTCAGCCGAGCACCGAACAAACACTCGTTCAACTGCGCGAATCATTGTCTACGCTTCACAGTCAGGCCGAACAGCAGCAAGCAAAACCGGCACCGGCCCTGCGTCCGCTCAACCCCGTTCACGAGAAGGATTTCCCATGACGACTGCGCTCCTGCACCGCCAACGTTTCTCACTGGCTTTGTTGTTTGGCCTTGCCCTGCCGCTGCTCGCCCAGGCTAACGAGCCGCTGCCGTCTTGGAATGACGGCCCGGCGAAGCGCAGCATTATCGAATTCGTCCAAACGGTGACCGACCAGACCAGCAAGGACTTCGTCAAACCGGGCGACCGCATCGCCGTGTTCGACAACGACGGTACGTTGTGGAGTGAACAACCGGCGTATTTCGAATTGCTGTTCGCCTTCGATGAGGTCAAGCGCACCGCCGCGCAGCATCCGGAATGGAAAACCACCCAGCCGTTCAAAGCGGTTCTGGAGAGCGACCACAAAGCCCTCGCTGCGGCGGGCATGGACGGCTTGCTGAAGATTTTCGGCGCCACCCACACCGGCATGACCACCGAAGCCTTCGATGATTACGCCAAGACCTGGCTCAGTCAGGCGCGCCATCCAAAAACGGGCAAGCCGTACACCGAGATGATCTTCCAGCCGATGCTGGAGATGCTCGACTACCTGCGCAAACAGGACTTCAAGACCTACATCGTCTCCGGCGGCGACACCGGGTTCATGCGCGCCTTCGCCGAGAAGGTCTACGGCATACCGCCGGAACAGGTAATCGGCACCACGTTCATCACTTCATTCCAATACAAGGAGGGCAAGGCCTCGATCGTGCGCACAGCGAAACTGGCGCATAACGACGACGGCCCTGGCAAACCGGAAAGCATCGACGCGGTGATCGGCAAACGGCCGATCCTCGCCTTCGGCAACTCCGACGGCGACCTGCAGATGCTGCAATGGACAGCCGCTGGTCCCGGCAAACGCTTTATGGGTCTGGTGCATCACACCGACGCCAAACGCGAATGGGCGTACGACCGAAAATCCGATATCGGCCGGCTCGACAAGGCCTTGGACGAAGCCAATTCCCGTGGCTGGACCGTGGTCGACATGGCGTCGGAGTGGCGTCGGATCTACCCGTTCGAGCCAACGGTCACCGGGCAAGTGCAATAAGAAAGCGTGCTGCAGGACTGCAATAAACGTTAGTCGCAATAAACGACCCCCCGCGAAAAGGAGCAAGTCAGATGACTCGCATACGCAAATGGCTACCGAAACTCGCCTTCGTGGCGACCTCGGTCCTGGCGCTGTCGGCTACGGCCACGGCGGCTGAAAAACCCAATATTCTCGTAATCTTCGGCGATGACATCGGCCAGACCAACATCAGCGCTTATTCGATGGGGGTGGTGGGCTACAAGACCCCGAACATCGACCGCATCGCCAAAGAAGGCATGATGTTCACCGACTACTACGCGGAGAACAGCTGCACCGCAGGCCGATCCTCGTTCATCACCGGTCAGACGCCGCTGCGTACCGGCCTGTCGAAAGTCGGCGCACCGGGCGCGACTGTCGGCTTGCAAAAGCGCGATATCACCATCGCCCAGGCGCTCAAATCGCAGGGTTACGCCACCGGGCAGTTTGGCAAAAACCACCTTGGGGACAAGGACGAATACCTGCCGACCAACCACGGTTTCGATGAGTTCTTCGGCAACCTCTATCACCTCAACGCCGAAGAGGAACCTGAGCGCCCCTATTGGCCCAAGGATGATCCGGACTTCGTCAAGGCCAACTCGCCACGTGGCGTCATTCACAGTTTTGCCGACGGCAAGATCGAAGACACCGGCGCGCTGACCACCAAGCGCATGGAAACCATCGACGACGAAACCACGGCGGCGGCGCAGGCGTTCATCGAGAAACAAGCCAAGGCTGACAAGCCGTTTTTTGTCTGGATGAACACGACCCGCATGCACCTGTTCACCCACGTGCGTGACTCGATGAAAGGCCAGAGCGGCATGCCCGGCAACGAGTATGCAGACGGCATGCTTGAGCATGACGGCGACGTCGGCAAACTGCTGAAAACCCTCGACGACCTGAAAATCACCGACAACACCATTGTGGTCTACACCACCGACAACGGCCCTAACCAGTTCTCCTGGCCGGACGCGGCGACCACGCCATTCCGCAACGAGAAAAATTCCAACTGGGAAGGCGCGTACCGGGTTCCGGCGATGGTCCGCTGGCCCGGCAAGATCAAGGCCGGTGAAGTCTCCAACGAGATGTTCTCGGGCCTGGACTGGTTCCCGACCCTGTTGGCCGCCGCAGGCGACACCGATGTAGCAAACAAGCTGCTCAAGGGCTGGGCGCCGACCAGCGGTGGCAACTCTTTCAAAGTGCATCTGGACGGTTACAACCAGTTGCCTTACCTGACCGGTCAAAAACCCAATGGTGAGCGCAAGGAGTTCTACTACTTCAACGACGACGGCATGCTGGTTTCGATGCGCTTTGGCAACTGGAAAGCCGTATTCGCCGAGCAGCGTGCACCGGGTGGCTTCGCCGTATGGAGCAACCCGTTCACGCCGTTGCGTGTACCTAAAATATTCAACTTGAGAATGGACCCGTATGAGCGCGCCGACGTGGTCTCGGATCAATACTACGACTGGTCGACCAAGAACGTTTACCTCGTCGCGGTGGCAACGACCAAGGCTGCGCGTTTTCTGCAGACCTTCATCGAATTCCCGCCCAGCCAAAAACCGGCGAGCTTCAGCATCGACCAGATCCGTGCTGCAGTGGACGCGAAGATTGAAGAAAAAATGAAAGCGGCTCCGGCTGCCCAGTAACACCGCAAGACTGCCGCCCGCCCCCACCGGCGGGCGGCCCTGTTTTTTGACTTGGGACCGTGTCGGCCCCCTTCGCGAGCAGGCTCGCTCCCACAATGGAATTGTGTACGCCACGCATCCCCTGTGGGAGCGAGCCTGCTCGCGAAGGGGCCCGCACAGTCACGGTTACTCTTGAATTAAGGTCTCCGCATGTCCTCACGTATCGCCAGCAAGCCATCGGCCATACCCGCTTCGCACACCACCTCCCAAGCACTGCTCATCCCCGCCCTGCTGCTGTGCATCTCCGGCGCGGCGGCGCTGGTCTATCAAGTGCTGTGGATCAAGCAACTGTCGCTGGTGGTCGGGGTCGAGGTCTATGCGATCACCACCGGTATCAGTGCGTTTTTCGCAGGACTGGCCCTCGGTGGCTGGCTGTTCGGGCGCTGGGCTGATCGCTTGCAACAACCGGTTCTGCTGTATGCCGGGCTGGAAGTGCTGGTGGCGATTCTCGGCGTCAGCGCGACCGTGGCCATGAGCCTGGCGGCCAGTCCGTTTGCCTGGCTGCAAGAGCATGTCGGCCTGCTCGCGTGGATATTGCCGTTCGCATTGGTCGGCCTGCCGGCGGTGTTAATGGGCGGCACCCTGCCGGTGCTGGTGCGTTCGCTCGCCGCCGATCCGGGCAAGGCCGGCGGTCAGTTGTATGCGGCGAACACCTTGGGCGCGATTGTCGGCACCCTGCTCGCCGCGTTCGTGTTGATCGCCAGTCTCGGTGTACGTGGCAGTGCCTTGTTTGCCGCGATGCTCAATCTGCTGGCCGCCGTCGGCGCGCTGTGGTTTGCCCGGCAACATCATGCCCCGGTCACCACCATCGTCAAACGTCACGCGGAAAAAGCTGCGGACCGTTCGGCGCTGTGGCTGTATTCCATCGCCGGTGGCGTGGCACTGGGCTATGAAGTGGTCTGGTCGCAATCGATCGTGCAGTTCATGAGCACTCGCACCTACGCGTTTGCCGTGGTGCTGGCGACCTATCTGACCGGGCTGTTTCTGGGCAGCGCCCTGCTCGCTCGCCGGGTCGAACGCATCCGTGATCCGTGGGGCGTGTTCGGTTTGCTGATAGCCGGCGCAGGGCTGGTCGCCTTGCTGGAAATCGCCGTGCTCGGGCGCTGGCTGGTGATCGCGCAAAGTCAGGTGGAAATGTGGCTGTTGAGCCTGGGCGCCAGTGAGTTGGCCGGCATGAGTGCACGCTTTGCAGTGGCAGCATTGAGCATCGTGTTTGTGCCGACGCTGTTGCTCGGTGCCGCGTTTCCACTGGCGCTGCGTCTGAGTGTCGGTCAGGCGCGCGTCGGCCGTGATGTCGGCGCCGTGGTGGCGTTCAATACCTTGGGCGGGATTGTCGGGGTGATGCTCTGCGGCTTCCTGCTGATTCCGTTGCTGGGGCTGGTGCGCACTTTGGGGCTGCTGGCGATCATCGCCGCCGGCATCGGCTACTTTGCGGTGCGCAAGGGCCATCATGTGAAGAAAGGCCGGCGCCAGGCCGTGGTTGCCCTTGGGCTGTTGTCAGTTGTTTTGGCGGTGTCCACCCCGGTCAACAAACTCGCCAACCTGTTGCCCGGCGCACGCAACGGCACGCTCGCATTCTACGAAGAAGGTCGCGGTGGCACTGTGGCGGTGGTGGCGCAAGGGCGTGGCGAGAACACCTTCCACCGTTTGTACATTCAAGGCGTGTCGAACACCGGCGATGCGATGCCCTCCCTGCGTTATATGCGCATTCAGGCGCTGTTGCCGCTGCTGATCCATAGCAGCGAACCGCGCTCGACGCTGGTCATCGGCTTCGGCACCGGCATCACCGCTGGCGCCCTGCTGCGCTATCCGGGGCTGGAACACCGGGTGGTCGCCGAACTGTTGCCGGCGGTGGTCAAAGCCGCGCCGCTGTTCAAGGGCAACTTCAACGCCGCCAGCGATCCCGGCGTCGATGTGCGTCTGCGTGACGGACGCCAGGAATTGCTGCGCAGCGCGCAAACCTATGACCTGATCACTCTCGAACCGCCACCGCCCTCTGCGGCCGGCGTGGTCAATCTGTATTCGCGGGATTTCTATCAATTGGCGGCGAGTCGCCTGGAGAAACAGGGCATCGTCGCGCAGTGGCTGCCATTGCCGACGCAGAACATCGACGACTCGCGCTCACTGGTGCGCAGTTTCCTTGATGTGTTCCCTTACGCCTCCCTGTGGACCAGCGAATTCCACGAGATGTTGCTGGTGGGCTCGCTGCAACCGATGCCCCTGGACGCGGCGAAAATCACCGAGAGATTCCAGCAGGACAGCGTGCGCAGCACCTTGCAGGATGTCGGCATCGGTTCAGCCGCCGCCCTGCTCGCGACCTGGGTGACCGATCGCGCCGGGCTTGAACGCTTTGCCGCCGATGCGCCTGCGGTGACCGACGATCAGCCTCGGATCGAATATGCACCGTGGGTGCGCAGCAAGGAGATCACCCGGGTGTTGCCGGCGCTGCTGGACCTGTATCAGCCGCCGCCGCTGGTGAATGCCGATGCCGGGTTCAATGAGCGCATGGAAACCCATCGCCAGCGCTTGATGCAGTTCTATCGGGCGAGTCTACATGCCTATGAAGGAGATCGGGACGCGTGGGGGCGGGATATGCGCAAGGTGATGCGTTGGGATGGAGGGAATCCGTATTTCCGTTGGTTTATCGGACAATGATGTAGCGCCTGAGCAAATGCCATCGCGGGCAAGCCCGCTCCCACAGGGATCGATGTGAGTCAACAATCGTATTCACAACGCCGAACCCTGTGGGAGCGGGCTTGCCCGCGATGGGGCCATCAACCGCGCTGAATTATTTGGACCCGGACTTCAACTTGAGATACGACTGACGCAGGTCCGATGCCCAGCCATCGATCACAGGTTTGACGTCATTGGCCGACATCGCCTGCGAGTCATTTTCCAACGGCTTGCCGGTGCCTTTGCGTACTACTTGCGCGATCACTTTGTTGCTGGCGCCATCGAGGAACACCGCTTCGGTAGCCAGAGTGGTTTCCTGATCGCGGATACCGCTGGCGGTGCTGACCGCAGCGGCGACCAGGGCGATCGGAATCACTTCATACGCGTGCAGGCCTTCGGTCGAGCTGCTGACGGCGGTGATCGCCGCACGCACCACAATCACGCCTGGGCCCGGGCCGGTGGCAAGCGGCAAGTCTTTACCGATCTCACGTTTGAGCGCCTGATCGTAGTAGGAGGTGATGCCATTGAGGGTTTGTTGCGAGATCTTCGCGCTCGGTTGCGGTTTCGGGTAAAGCTGAGTCGGCTCGATGTACACACTGTTGAATTTCTTGATGTCGACCTTTGGATCGATCCAGCGCATCACTTCGGCACCGGACGGGGATTTGGCCTCCTTGAGCTGGCTGTAGTCTTTGAGAAAGCCTGAGTACTCTTTCGGGTCGACGGTTTTGCTGGAACAACCCACCATTGCGACGGTGGCAATGCACAGCGTGCCCATCATCACTGCTAGCTTCATGCTGTAACTCCTGTCAGAAGGCCAAAAACTTTGCCCGGGGGAATTACAGGTATAGCTAAAACCGCAGTAATTGCGATGGCAAAGCACAATATTCACGCAGGGCTGCGCGGCGGATCACAAGCGTCATTTGACAGACGCCGAGCATCCGGCAAAGCTGCACCGAGCTTGAACGCACGCCAGACGGCAAATGCACCTGGACTACGGAAGTCGCAATGCCCAAGCATAAAAATAAAACAGCACAACCTGACCCTGATTCGACGCAACCTTCCATTTCAAAGTACCTGTTCCCAATCACCATCGCCGTGCTGCTCGCCGTCGTAGCGGGCATCGGCTGGTTTCTGTTCAAGCCTGCATCGGCACCGCTGAAGCCGGCGCCGATCAGCGCGCCTGTCGCGGCGCCCGCCAAACCGCAACACGCTCTGGCGAGCAAAGCGGCAACGATGGTCGATGAGCAACAATGCCAAGGCTGCCACACAGAACAGGTCAAGGACTGGCAAGGCTCGCATCACCAATTGGCGATGCAACCGGCGAACGCTGAAACGATGCTCGGCGACTTCAACAACGTCACCTTCAAAGCCGAAAACGAGACCACACGCTTCGCGCGCAAGGGCGACGAGTTCTGGGTTAATACGCCCGGTATCGATGGCAAGAATGCCGATTTCAAAGTCGCCTACACCTTTGGCATCGCGCCGTTGCAGCAATACCTGATCGAGGTCGGCGAAGGTCGCTTGCAGGCGCTCGGCGTGGCCTGGGATACAGAGAAAAACCGCTGGTTTCACCTCTACCCCGGCCAGGGCGTCAACTTCAAGAATCCGTTGCACTGGAGCAAGCCGAGCCAGAACGCCAACTTCATGTGCGTCGAGTGTCACACCACCGGGTTCAAGCGCAATTTCGATGCGTCTAGCAATACCTTCAACAGTCAGTGGAACAGCCTCGGCGTCGGTTGCCAGGCGTGTCACGGGCCGGCATCAAATCACTTGGAATGGACGCAGAAAAAAACTGATCTGATCCATCAGGGTTTCGATGTCGATCTCAAGGACAAGAACGCCACCGTCGAGATCGAAACCTGCGCCCGCTGCCACGCGCGTCGTGCGCCTTTGGGCGATGGCTATACCGTCGGCAAGCGTTTGATGGACGATTACTTGCCGAGCACCCTCACCCGTGAACTGTATGCGCTGGACGGCAAGATCAAGGATGAGGTCTTCGAACACGGCTCGTTCCTGCAAAGCAAAATGTTTGACAAGGGCGTGCGTTGCAGCAATTGCCACAACCCGCACAGCACCGAACTGAAGGCGCCGGGCAATGCGGTGTGCCTGCAATGCCACAACACTGCCGGCAAGACGTCGGTCGAGGGCGTTGATGGCAAGGGCCTGCAAGCGAAGAACTACGATTCCTTCGAACACACTCGCCACACACCGGGTCAGCCCGGTTCGCAATGCGTGGATTGTCACATGCCCGGCAAATTCTACATGGGCAACGACTTGCGCCATGACCACAGCTTCAGCATTCCCAACCCTGAGCGTGCGCAGAAACTCGGCACACCGGATGCCTGCCTGAACTGTCATCGGGGCAAGGCTGGCGACAAGGTCACCGCGCAGTTCAAGTTGTGGAGTGCGTCCTCTACACCGCAGGCACCGCGTTATGACGAAAGCCTGTGGCTGATCCGCAATGGCCAGCCGGGGGCTGCTGATGCGCTGTACGAGCAGTTGCAGCGCAGCAACCTGCCAGCGATCCAACGCGCGACCTTGCTCGCGCAGTTGCCGCTGTATCCGAGCGAACAGGCCTTGAAGCTGGCCACGCAAGATCTGAAGAACCCGGCGCCTCAGGTGCGCGAAAGTGCCGTGCGGGCGATCAGTGCATTCCTGCCGCCGCCGGAGCGCGCGCCGTTGTTGGCGCCGTTGCTGGGCGATCCGGTGAAAGCCGTGCGCATCGTTGCCGCGCGGGATCTGTTGAGTGTTGCGCGCAATAACGGGCTCGGTGCGGCGCAAGCCAATTGGGATGCGGCGATTGCCGAGTACGAAGCGGTGCAGAAGAGTCTGCTGGAGCGTGCCGAGGCCAATCTGAATCTGGCGATGTTGTATCAGGCCAGTGGCCGTGGTTCGGACGTCGAAGGTCTGTTGCGTTCGGCACTCAAACGCGATCCGGACTTCTACCCGGCGCTGGTCACGCTGGTGCAATGGCTGGAAGCCAATGGTCGTGGCCAGGAGGCGCAGACCCTGCTGGATGACAGCCTCAAGCAGCATCCGGACGCGGCGCTGTTGCAGCACACCCAAGGTCTGGCGCTGATCCGCGCGGGCAAGGCGGCCGAGGCCATGTCACCGCTGAAAAAAGCCGCGCAACTGGAGCCGCAGAACGCTCAGTACGGTTATGTGCTGGCGGTGGCGTTGCATGAAAGTGGCAAGGTTGATGAGGCGTGTGCGGTGCTGGAAGGCCTGCTCAAGGTACAACCGGCGAACCGCAATGCGCGGTTGTCGCTGATTCAGTGGTATCTCGACAGTGGGCAGGAGCCCAAGGCGCAGGTGCTGTTGCAGGGGTGGAAGAAGATGAATATGGGGGATCCGGCGCTGAAATAGCCCCTTTGGGCCGCAATGACTCCGATTGCGGCCCGAGCCTTCGGCAGCTCCTACAGGGGGTAGTGTTTTACCAGGAGGAAGTTTCGCCACTTCTCAGCGCCATCTCCCGCCGACTGTTGATCCGCATCGCCTTGATCAGCGACACCGTGCCCACCAGCAAAATCGCCGCTCCAAACAGGAAGTCGATGTTGTACAGCTGGAAGTCCTGCACCGGCCCGATCAGCAGCACCCGCACCACGGCAACACCCACCAGCGTGGCGAGGAAGTCGATTCCCGGCTCATTGCGGTAGAACACCAGCAACAGCGGCAGGCACAGCACCAGCAGCAGCGACAGCACCACAACTTTGAACGAGCCCTTGCGTTCGACACTGAATGCGCATTCGTGCGGGCCGTAGGCCTTGTAGTCATCGTCGCGAATCATCGAGTTTTTCTCGTTGATATAGTCGACGCGGTTGTACTTCTGGATCGGCGTGAAGGTGTTGGACATCTCCATCAACGTGGTGATGTTCTTGAAGCGCAGGTCGATGCGCTCGCTGCCCTTGAGGTAATAGAGCACCGGTTTGTAGCCGTAGCGGTAAGTATCGAAGGGAAACTCGGTGACCTGGCCCTGAACGCCGATCGGGCGCGGTTCAAGTTCGGCGTAGGCGCTTTTGTTGGTGGCCGAGAGGTTGCGGCTCAGTGGTTGAACCTTGACCTGTTCAAGGAAGATCGGCGTAGCGCCGTAGGACCACTGCAACGGCTCCAGACGCAGGCGCAGTTCGTTGCGGCTCAGGTCATAACGGTTGAAGGTGCGTTCGGAGACCACCAGAGAACCGCTGAGCATGAACTCGCCGCGCAGGTTATTGGTCATGCGCAAGGTCAGTTGGTCCTTGCCCAGCAACGCCGCTTCGGTGGACGGCGGAGTACCGCACCACGCCGTGCTTTCGCCGACACCGCCGAGCTGGCCGTCGCGGTTTTCCTTGAATACATAAAAGTAACTGGCCCACAGCGTCAGCATCAAAAGCAACGCGGTGAGGCCCAGGATTTTCTTGCCCGGACTCACTGATCAGACTCCCTTCTTCGGTTCCATCGGCCAGCCGAAAACCCGCTGGCGAGCGCGACTCTACCAAAAGGCCAGCATCGACCCAAGGAAAAATGCCCGATTGGCCAAGGTTCTAAGGGTTTCCCCGGTGGTAAAAGCAAGATCAAAAGATCGTCAGCGCCGACGGAACAACGGGCGTGGTTCGATCACCGAGCGCCCATACAACACGCTCATCCCGGCCAGTCCCTTCAGCGCATCCTCCGCCGACTTGTCCTCACGCACGGCAAAACTGTCGAACCCGCATTGGCGCATATGGCTGAGTTGATCACGCAACACATCGCCAATCGCGCGCAACTCCCCTGCCCAGCCGAAACGGCTACGCAGCAGATACGCCTGACTGTAGGCGCGCCCGTCGAGAAAGCTGGGGAAGTCCAGCGCGATCAGCGGCAGCGACGCTAGCCACGGCACCAGGCTTTCGACCTCATCGTCCGGCCCAAGCCACACCGCGTGGGTCGACGGCGATTGCAGCCAATGGGCCAGCGGCAGAATCAACAACCCTGCAGGCCTTGGCGTCGACGGCTCGCGAACCAGCATCCACGGATCAGCCCTTTCAATGCGCGCCACCCCCTGCTCCAGCCGCAGCAGATTGTTCATGCCGAGACCTCCAGCGCTTTCGGATACACGCGCTCCTTGAACGGCTCCAGGCCGATTCGCGCCAGCGTGTCGACAAACAATTCCTCACTCTCGCGGTAGCGCACGAAGGTGCCAATGATCCGCTCGATCACCTGCGGCACTTCGGCGGCGCTGAATGACGGGCCGATGACCTTGCCCAGCGCGCTGTGCTTGCCTTGCGCGCCACCGAGGGTGATCTGGTACCACTCGCTGCCGTTCTTGTCGACGCCAAGGATGCCGATATTGCCGATGTGGTGGTGGCCGCAAGCGTTCATGCAGCCGGAGATATTCAAGCTGATATCACCAAGATCATGCAGGTAATCGAGATTGTCGAAACGCGCCTGAATCGCCTGGGCAATCGGGATCGACTTGGCGTTGGCCAGTGCGCAGAAATCGCCACCGGGGCAGGCAATGATGTCGGTCAGCAGGCCGATGTTGGCACTGCCAAGACCTCGCTCACACGCCAATTGCCACAGCGCATACAGATCGGCTTTCGGCACATCCGGCAGGACGATGTTCTGCTCGTGGGCAATGCGGATTTCGCCAAAACCGAAACGCTCCGACCAATCGGCCACCGCCAGCATCTGCCCCCCCGTGACATCGCCCGGCGGTGCGGCCAGGCCCTGTTTGGTCGACAGCACAACGCTGGTGTACCCCGGTTTCTTGTGCGGTTGTACATTGCGCGCAACCCAACGGGCGAAGGCCGGGCTCTCGGCCAGGCGGGTGCCGAAGTCCAGATCGGTGTCGGGCAACGTGTGATAGATCGGCGGCACGAACGCACTGGCGACCCGCTCATACTCGGCATCGGTCAGTTGCGCCGGGCCGTCCTTGAGGTGCTGCCATTCCTCTTCGACCTCTTTGGCGAACGCCTCGATCCCCAGCGCCTTGACCAGAATCTTGATCCGCGCCTTGTACTTGTTGTCGCGCCGGCCATGGCGGTTGTACACGCGCAGCACCGCCTCGACGTAGGACAACAAATGCTGCCACGGCAAGCCTTCGCGGATCTGCAGACCCAGGATGGGGGTGCGCCCCAAACCGCCGCCGACAATCACCCGCAACAGCATTTGCCCGCTATGACCTGGATAAAGGTAGAGGCCGATGTCATGCATCATGATTGCTGCGCGATCCTGCTTCGCCGAGCAGATGGCGATCTTGAATTTGCGCGGCAGGAACAGGAATTCCGGGTTGATCGTCGACCATTGCCGCAGGATCTCCGCCAACGGACGCGGGTCGATCATCTCGTCCGCTGCGACCCCGGCGAACGCTTCGGTGGTGATGTTGCGCACGCAATTACCGGAGGTCTGGATCGCATGCATGTTGACCTGCGCCAGGCGGTCAAGGATATCCGGCACCTGGGCCAGTTCGATCCAGTTGAACTGCATGTTCTGCCGCGTGGTGAAGTGACCGTAACCACGGTCGTAATCGCTGGCGATGCTCGCCAGCGTACGCATTTGCTCGGCACTGAGCGTGCCGTAGGGAATGGCCACACGCAGCATGTAGGCGTGCTTTTGCATGTACAGACCGTTTTGCAGACGCAGCGGCAGGAACTCCTCTTCACTCAACTCGCCCGCCATGAAGCGCTCGACCTGATCGCGGAATTGCGCAACGCGCTCGAACACCAGAGCGCGGTCGTAATCGTCGTATTGATACATGCTGCTGCCACCTCATCAGGATTGATCACAGATCAAACTGTGGATTTTCCCTGACTATGGCCGAACGGCGCAGTTCGTTACAGATTCACCTGAACGTATAAAAACCATATCAGGGCGCGGCAGAACGCCGCAGGCAGCACTTCCATCTGATCCGTATAAATGAAATTTTCCTGAGCCTGTTTTGTTTCTGGCGATATTCCTACAGTGCAACCCATGCCAGACCGGGTGGCCTGGCAAGACTTTGCAACCGTGGATGAACTGACCATGAGCACAGCAACAATCGGACAGGCCTATAACTACAAGGTCGTCCGCCAATTCGTTATCGCGACGGTTTTCTGGGGTGTCGTCGGGATGGCGATGGGGGTATGGATCGCCTCGCAACTGGTTTGGCCAGAGATGAATCTGGACCTGCCATGGACAACCTTCGGCCGCTTGCGACCACTGCACACCAGTCTGGTGATTTTCGGTTTCGCCGGCAGCGCGCAATTCGCTGCCAGTTACTACGCCGTGCAACGCACCTGCCAGGTGCGGCTGTACTCGGACAAACTCGCCGCGTTCACTTTCTGGGGCTGGCAATCGGTGATCGTGGTCATGCTGATCACCCTGCCGCTGGGTTACACCACCACCAAGGAATATGCCGAGATCGAATTCTCCGGCGCGGTGTGGATGGCCGTGGTCTGGGTCGCGTACGCCATTGTGTTCTTCACCACCGTGGTGCAGCGCAAAACCAAACACATTTACGTCGGCAACTGGTTTTTTGGTGCGTTCATTCTGGTGATCGCCATGCTGCACGTGGTCAATCACCTGTCGATTCCGGTGGACTGGTTCAAGTCCTATCCGGTGTATTCCGGGGCCACCGACGCCATGGTGCAGTGGTGGTACGGGCATAATGCGGTGGGGTTCTTCCTGACCACCGGGTTCCTCGGGATGATGTATTACTTCGTGCCGAAACAGGTCAACCGGCCGGTGTACTCGTATCGCCTGTCGATCGTGCATTTCTGGGCGCTGATCACCCTGTACATCTGGGCCGGCCCGCACCATTTGCACTACACCGCGTTGCCGGACTGGGCGCAGTCACTCGGCATGGCGATGTCGCTGATCCTGCTGGCGCCGAGCTGGGGCGGCATGATCAACGGCATGATGACGCTCTCGGGCGCCTGGCATAAGTTGCGTACCGATCCGATCTTGCGCTTCCTGGTCCTGTCGCTGGCGTTCTACGGCATGTCGACCTTCGAAGGACCGATGATGGCGATCAAGACCGTCAACGCCCTCTCCCACTACACCGATTGGACCATTGGCCACGTACACGCCGGGGCGCTGGGCTGGGTGGCGATGATCACATTTGGCGCGACCTATCACATGGTGCCGAAAGTCTTCGGCCGCGAGCAGATGTACAGCACGCCGCTGATCAACCTGCACTTCTGGCTGGCGACCATCGGCACCGTGCTTTACATCGCGTCGATGTGGGTCAACGGTATCACGCAAGGCCTGATGTGGCGGGCGATCAACGAGGACGGCACGCTGACGTATTCGTTCGTCGAAGCGCTGCAAGCCAGCCATCCGGGGTTCATCGTGCGCTTTGCCGGCGGGGTGTTCTTCCTCAGCGGCATGCTGTTGATGGCCTACAACGTGTGGCGCACGGTGCGGGTTGCCGACGTAGCGCTGGCGCGCAGTGAAGCGCAGATCGCCTGAGGCAGGGAGCCCGTGATGTTCGATATCTTATTGAATGGGTTGGGCGTGGTGTTTTTGTGGCTGGCGGTGGAGTACTGCTTGCGGCATGAGACTGCCGAGAGCCTGGATGATGCGAGCCTTACGCCGTTTGCCGATGATCCGGAGGTGGCGCGGCGGGTTGAGTTGGCTACTGGCAAAACCGTGAAAGCGGTGGCGCCGGAGGTGGCGAAGCCGGGGTGGGTCAATCTGGAGATGTAACCTCCTGTAGATACCGTCTTGCCCCTCATCGGGCAAGGGCAATTTTCGGGTCGAATGGCTGGCCCGATTTAAGAACGGCGTAGACAAAATGTAGGAGTTTGCGCATCGCTGCACAGATGATTTGCTTGGGGGCCTTGCCGTTGGCCTTCAAGCGGTCCTTCATGGCGATGATTGCTTTGTTGTGCTTCAGTGCAACCAATCCAGGCATGTATAGACCCGCCCGAACGC